>NZ_LT976854.1:540364-840364 GCF_900249755.1 Cupriavidus taiwanensis | reverse complement strand
CCCCAGCACCAGCGGTTAGGTATGAAGATGAGAATGAGAGTTTTTCGAAACCCGTGACGTGGCGCCTACTATGGGAGGATACGCGATATGAAGATGGTTCCATCCCTGCGGAGGAAGACGAGTATGTCTTCCAGAAGCCAAATGGAGCTACAGACGCTCCTTCCGCAATAAACGGAACGGATAGCACTATGATTTGGTTCGAAACGGGCCAACCCGCCCCAAAAGCAGGACGTTGGCTTCCAGAAGATGACCTCTCCGCTAGCATCGCCGTGCAAGCCGGCGAAAAGCTGCCTACGCATCGAGGCCAATCGACCCGTTGGGTTTTTGCCTCTGATTAGACGCTTCATTGATTCAGGACGACAAGGCCCAGTCCCGCCATTGCCTGGTGATCTTCGACAACCAGGTCGAACGCCCCGCCTGCGCGCAGCCCAACATCCGCTTCCACCGCAGCGACGCCACCGAGCGCGAAGACGCCATCGACCATTGGTGGCTGCAGGCAGCCGCGGGCACCAACGCCGTCACCGTCGCCTCATGGGACTACAAGTCCCTGGCCGCCACCGGCGCCGACGCCGGCAGCGAGAGCCTGGGCGAATGGCCAACGCTGGAATCCTTCGAAACGCGCGGCACCTACCGCTACCCGGACGCCGACGCCGCCCGCCGCGCCGCGCAGTTGCGCGCGCAAGCGCATGAAGGCCGCTATCTGCGCTACGAGGGCGAAGGCAGCGTGCGCGCCCTGGGAGCCGGCGAACGCTTCACGCTGACCGGGCACTTCGACACCGCAGCGAACGAGTTCGTCACGCTGGCCGTGTGCCACGAAGCGGCCAACAACCTGGGCGCCGAAGTCGCGCTGCTGCTGGGCCTGCCCGACATCGAGGCCGGCAGCTACCGCAACCGCTTCGAAGCCGTGCGCGCCAACGCCCCGATCGTGCCGGCGTACACGCCCAAGCCCACCGCACCGGAAGGCCAGCCCGCCATCGTCATCGCCGAAGGCGGCGCCCCGCTGAGCACCGAGCGCGACCACCGCGTACGCGTGCGCCTGCCCTGGCTGCGCGCGCCGATGGCCGACCCCAGCGCCGACACCGCTGCGGACCCGGCCCAAGACGACCTGACCCAGGTCACCGCCTGGGTGCGCGTGGCCACCGCCGCAGCCGGCCCCAACTGGGGCGCGCATCACCTGCCCCGCGCCGGCACCGAGGTCATGCTGACCTACCTCGACGGCGACATCGACCGCCCGATGGTGGTGGCGCAACTGCACAACGAACAGGACGCCCTGCCCTGGCCCGCCACCGAGGCTCCGCTGAACACCGCGCTGTCCGGCTGGCATTCGCACAACTTCAGCGACGGCGGCTACAACCAGTGGGTGGTCGACGACAACACCGGCCAGCCGCGCATGCGCCTGGCCAGCTCGGCCGCCGACACCCAGCTCAACCTTGGCTACGTGATCGCCCAGGCCCCCAACAGCGGCGAACGCGGCGCCTGGCGCGGCACCGGCGCCGAACTGCGCACCGACGCCTGGGCCATCGTCCGCGACTGGGAGCACGTGAGCGGGCAACGAAGGAAAATCGAGAAATCGCGATAAGCCAATGAGTAGCTACAACAATCTTAATGCATCGGTGATGCTGCCTTCGGACCATGAGCGCAGGCAAATATTCTATTGGCTCAAGCAGGCCAGTTCCTATACTGCATGGAATCGGATTTACTCCTTTTACCGTGCCTGGTGTAATGCAGCGGAGAACTGCCGGCGCTTAGCTAGCAAGGTGGGAGTGGAAAATTCCACAAGAGTATCCGAATCACACTACCTGCGGATTCTCCACGGCTTTGCTCACTGCGAAGAGGCCATATTGCGACTAAAGCGCGGCGAAAAGCGAGTTTTCAAATACGATGCCAATGGCGAATTCGCAATGGCCAACCAACCTCTCTCACATTGGGTGAATTACCTGATGCGCATCGATTGGGGTGAACATCCACCTATTGACGAGGGTAATACGCCGGGATGGACGGTGTTTCACAATACCCTAACCGAACTTACCGATGCATGGGGAGAATGTGCCCCGGATGTTCTCGAAAGCCCCAATCTCGATGACGCTGCATATACTGTGTACGGTATCTGGCTACAGCAAAATCTACCGACAAGGCATTTTCCAAGATTTTTACCTGAAATTCCGGATCCAAAGGAACCAATTTCGGTGGCAACTGGTAAGCCGGTGCCACATTCGGGAATCTGGGAGCCAGTCGAAGCACGGAAACCTCAATTGCTGAGCCTTTTTCGTAGGAGCGAAACCGTTAACGGGCCTCTCGCAATCACGGGGTGCATGAACTATCTGCACGGCGACTCTATTGCTCCTAAGGCAACGCTGGAAACGAAAGACGACAATCCAGAAGTGAATACGATTTGGCGCCTGCTCTGGCGTGACAACCGCTATGAAGATGGTACTGTGCCCAATGAAGAGAAAAACTATATATTTCTTAAGCCAGATACCCCTACATGGCTCGATCAAAAAAAGGCCATCGACATATCCGATCCTCTTATCTGGGCCGAAACAGGGCAGCCGGCACCAAAATCCGGCAAATGGCTGGCTGAGCATGATTTGCGAATTAGCATTATGATGGAAGCGGGAGCGCCGCTACCAATGCACGAAGGAAGACCTACACGCTGGCTATTCGCAAAGGCGTAATTGTGTCAGATTGAGGTCGAATCAAGGGAACATTGTATGCGGACTGAAACCAGGTAACCTGACCCAGCAGCCAGGTATAAAATACTATTCGTGAATATAAGGCCAAGCCATACCAAAAAACTTCTCGTCCTAACGACGCGGAACGGAGAAGAATTTTTTATTGGTTCAAGCGAATCAGTTCGCACACAGCATGGAAACAAATTCTTGGATACTACGAGAACTGGACGTTCGCTGTCGAAAACTGCAGGTAATTGGCCAGTAAACTCGGCTTCAATCAAGGGACGAACGATGCAATTCGTGCAGGCAAGTGGACCCGCCCGCTGGTGCTAGTCACCCTTAGCGAAGACGGCATTTCACAGGCCTCTCCCGTGACGGCACACATTCGATGCAAAAAACAAAGCTGAAACCTTACGACGTTGCCCGCAACCTTGATCAAGATGCCTGGTTCCTATACCAGACAACGTCAGTTTCTTACTACGTTCAGTGCGCCCGCCTATGTGAAGAATTCGCGGACCTGTATAACGCGTTCCTCACTGGACACGGAATCCACGGGCAGGCGCGCCTCGATTACTGGGTATCTCGCTACCTGACACATGCGCACAACATCCGTCGCGGCATCGAGTTCATCAAGCACAGCGGTGACTACATGCCTATGATCGACTTCCTCAATACGCCCTGGACAGACTATCGCGGACTCGTCGAGCAGCCCCTTGGCTGGATGAGGGATGAGCAGCGCCAACAGTGGGATCGGGCATTTCAACGGTTGAGCTATGCCTGCGACTCCGCCCAGACAACGCTGAAGAACAACGAGACCAAAGGCGGACATTGGCTAAGTCGTGCGTCAATTGGCAACGATCGCATATATCTGGAACGAGATGACAGCCATGCTGGCGACATGGCCGATGCCATCAGGTTCGCCAGGGAATACCACATCGTCTCTCCACCGTCGGCATATCCGCGGCATACCATCGATGCCGACCTTTGCGCTCTGCCGGGCAAGCCCTGTCCGCGTACGGGTGTCTGGGTGCCGGTTCAATGGCTTGAAGGTGCCAATGACTTCAGCCTGGCTTTCTGCATTCAAGGCCGGCCCATGCAGCCCGCCTATCGGATTGTGGGACTTGAATTATCGAATCCTTTTGACGGATTTGACGACGAGATGGCTGCGGAGTACGAGGCCATCGCAAAGGGCTCGCCGGTGACAGAGTCGGTCGATACTACTTGGTCCTTTGTGCAAGCATCGCCAGAGGTGTAACCGCTAGAAGCATCCAGGTTTTCTTGAGTCTCAGTTCAAAGCTCCTGCTTCCCTACGGGCCCGGTTCCTTGTCCGTATCTCCGCTTCAACCTGCTTAATGGTCCCCACCCGCTGCCCACAATCCCCCTCCACCGCCGTGCACAGCGTCTCATCCCCCACCCCCAGCTTCCGCTGCCAAGCCCGAAACTCCCCGAGATAAACCCCAGCCACCGCCTCAGCCCCCGGCAACGACAGCCGCGCCGCACTATTGGCCCCAACCCACGCATAGTAGTAATGCCCAAGCAACCGCGCCGCCGTGTCCTTGCGCCCCCGCGGAATCTCCCGTGCCACGGCGTCGATGCAAGAGCGGTATTCATCGGCATCGTCATGCATGAATTCCTGGCAAGCCACCATGGCATGCCGGCTAGCCTGCGCGACGGCAGGCGGTAGTTCGGTGGTGGCCGCCAGGGCCATGCTCGCGCAACCGGCCAGCGCGCAGGCGATTAGATTAGGATGCATTGGCATTCGGTGCATGGATTGTTGGCGCTCTAGGCTAGCGCCATGACATGACACCCCCGCGTCATGAAGCAGTCACGATGCGCCCATAGAGTGGGCGCCTGCCGCCGCTTCCCAAGGATGTCCACATGACAAGCAAACGGTATGTCGTCGCGAGCCTGGGTGCGCTCGCTCTTGCCGGGATCGTTGCCGCTTGCGGCTCGGGGAATGACGGTGGCGATTCGGCGCCGGGCAGCCCGGCGCCCGCCGCGGACGCGCCGGTTTCGGTCAAGATCATCGGCCTCAATGATTTCCACGGCAATCTTGAAGCGCCGGGCGGCAGCGTGGTGGTGCAGGATGCCGCCAACCCGGCTGGCACCCGGGTTTCGGCGGGGGGTGCCGCGTACCTGGCCTCGTTGATCCAGACGCTGAAGGCGAAGAATCCGAATAACGTGGTGGTGGCGGCCGGCGACATGGTCGGTGCTTCGCCGCTGGTTTCCGGGGCGTTCCATGAAGAGCCGGCCATCGATGTGCTGGGCCAGATGGGCCTGGAGCTTTCGTCGGTGGGCAACCATGAGTTCGACAAGGGTCGCGATGAGTTGCTGCGGCTGCAGCATGGCGGCTGCTTTCCCCGCTCTGCCGACGGCCGGCGCGGCGTTGTCGGCGTGGACACGTGCATGAGCAACGGCGCGTATGCCGGGGCGAAGTTCCAGTACCTGGCGGCCAATGTCATCGACCAGGCGACCGGCAAGCCGCTGTTGCCGGCGTACCGGATCAAGACCTTTGACTGGGCCAAGGTCGCCTTTATCGGCATGACGCTGAAGGACACGCCGTCGGTGGTCACGCCCGCGGGTACGGCCGGCCTGAGCTTCGAGGCCGAGGCCGACACGGTCAACAGGCTGATTCCGGAACTGAGGCAGCAGAACGTCAATGCGATCGTGGTGCTGCTCCATGAAGGCGGTTCGACCACGGCCAGCACCGTGAACGACAAGAGCTGCCCGGGGCTGAACGGCGCCATTGTGTCTGTCGTCGACAAGCTGGACCCCGCCGTGGATATCGTGATCAGCGGCCACACCCACCAGGAATACGTTTGCACCCGGCCGGACGGCAAGCTGCTGACGCAGTCGGGCTTCTACGGGCGACTGGCTTCGGAAATCGATATCACCATCGATCCGGCGACACGCAAGGTCTCGTCCAAGGTGGCGAACAACCGCGTCGCGGTCAATGATCTGGTGATCAAGGACGGCAACGGCAATCCGATTGCGCTGCCTGCGGGCTATACGGCACTGGCGAAGGATAGCGCGGTCGACGCGATGGTCAGCCGCTACGTGGAACTGACCGCGCCGATCAAGAACGCAGTGGTCGGCGCCATCACCGCCAGCATCGATCGCACCCAGACTGCCGCCGGTGAATCTGCGCTCGGCGACCTTGTCGCGGATGCCTACCTGGCCGGCACGTCGGATGCTTCGTTCGGACCGGCGGTGATCGCCTTCACCAATCCCGGCGGGCTGCGCCAGAACCTGGCGTACGACGCCGCCACCAATGGCCAGACCACGTTCGGGCAGCTCTATGGCGTGATGCCGTTCGGCAACAGCATGGTGACGATGAACCTGACCGGCGCGCAGATCCTGCGCCTGCTGGAACAGCAATGGGAGGCGCCGCAACCTGCGGGCGGGCGTGTGCTGCAGGTCTCCAGCGGCTTCGCCTATACCTGGGATGCCAGCAAGCCGGCAGGCGCCGCCGCGGGACAGGGCAATCGCGTCGACCCGGCATCGCTCAGGCTCAACGGCGTCGCGATCGATCCGGCCAAGAGTTACCGCGTCACGGTGAACAACTTCATGGCCTCCGGCGGCGATAACTTCACGGTGCTGAAGCAGGGCACGAACCAGCAGGCGGGGCCGGTCGATATTGATGTCTTCGAAAACTATTTCAGGGCGAAATCCCCGCTCAGTCCGGGCGCGGCAAACCGGATCACGCGCCTGAACTGAGAGAGCGGGCAGCGCCCGGATTGCTACGGCCTGGGCGCCGCGGTGGCCAGCCGCATCCAGCTGGCCACGGCACCGGCGCCGGCAAATGCCGCGCCCAGCGCCAGCGCCAGACCCGGTCCGTGGTCGCCGGCGATGCCGAAGCACAACGCCACCAGCGCCGCTCCCGTGGCCTGCCCCAGCAGCCGGGCCGTGGCCACCACGCCGCTGGCGCCGCCGCTGCGCTCGCGCGGCGCGCTGGTCATCAGGGCCTTGAGATTGGGCGACTGGAAGAAGCCGAACCCCGCCCCGCACAGGCACATGCGGATGCCGATATCAAACGTACTGGGATTGGCCGGCAGCAGCGCCAGCGACAGCATGCCGGCACTGAGCACGGCCAGCCCCACGCCGCCGAGCACGGCCGGCGGGTAGCGGTCAGACAGGCGCCCGGCCAGCGGCCCGATCAGCGCCACCACCACCGACCATGGCGTCAGCAGGAAGCCGGTTTCCACCTGCCCTCGCCCCAGCACGTGCTGGAAGTAGAACGGCAGCGACACGAAGGCCAGGCCCTGCGCCGCGAACGAGCACACCGCGGTCAGCGTCGACAACGCGAACATCGGCCGCCGGAACAGGTCCACCGGCAGCATCGGCGCCGGATGGCCGCGCTCGCGCCACAGCAGCAGCCCGAACGCCACCACGAAGATAGCGGCCGCGGCCAGCGACAAGTGCAGCGGCGCGCGCTGTGCGCCCTCGCCCAGCGCAAGGATCAGCGCGGCGAAGGCAACCACGCTGAGCAGCGCGGCAACACGATCGAAACCGTGCGTGCTGCGCGCCGTGTCCGGCAGGGCACCGCGCCCGATCGCCAGCGCCAGCAGGCCGATCGGCAGGTTGACGGCAAACAGCCACGGCCACGTGCCGAAGGACAGGATCACCGACGCTACCGTCGGCCCGACCGCGAACGACACGCCGACCACCAGCGCATTCAGCCCCAGCCCGCGCCCGAGCCGGTGCGTGGGAAAGATGGCGCTGATCAGCGCCGTATTGACGCTCATGATGGCCGCCGCGCCGATGCCCTGCAGCACCCGCGCCGCCGCCAGCGTCGGCAGCGACCACGCCAGCGCGCACACCACCGACGCGGCCGTGAACAGCAGCACGCCGCCCAGGTAGATGCGGCGGTGGCCCACCACGCCGCCCAGCGCCGCGAACGGCAGCAGGGTCGCCACCATGGCCAGCTGGTAGGCGTTGATGACCCACACCGACGCCGCCGGGGTGGCGCGCAGGTCCGCCGCGATCGACGGCAACGCCGTATTGGCAATGGCGGTGTCAAGGGTCGCCAGGGCGACGGCAATGAGGATGGCTGCCATGCCGCGGCGCTCGCGCGAGGTCATGGCGTCCGCCGTGGCGGCGGTCTGGAGAGGGGCTGTGCTGGACACTGTCTTTACCGGTTGCCGCCCTGGCCGGGTTCCACGGTGCAAGGGGCGCACGCGGGCCGGGGCGATCATCAGGCAAGACGATACGGGAAAACCCTTCACCTTGCTGAAGATGCATTCATATGTATGCACATTAACCCTGCGGGAGACAGATTAGATGATGCTCAACATCTATTGAATAAATGATGCGCATCATCTAAGCTTTGCGAAAGCCCAACCCAAGCGAGGTCTACAGATGGCACGTGCATCACGCGAGCAAACCGACAAGAACCGCGAGGCGATCGAACAAGCGGCGTCGCGGCTGTTCCGCGAGCGTGGCCTCAACGGGGTCAGCGTGGCGGAGCTGATGGCCGGCGCCGGCCTGACCCATGGCGGCTTCTACGGCCATTTTGCTTCGAAGGACGCGCTGGCGGCGCAGGCTTGCAAGCGCGCGTTCGAGGAGTCGACCGCGCGCTGGGAGCGCCGTCTCGCGCGTGCCGGCGACGACCGCAGCGCCATGCTCGCCAACCTGGTCGAGCCCTACCTGACCGCCGCGCATTGCGCCAACCCCGGCGTCGGCTGCGCGGCCGCCGCGCTGGCCGTGGACGTCGCCCGCGAGCCCGCTGGCAAACCGGTGCGCCAGGCGTATGCGGACGGCCTGCGAACGATGATCGATGACATGGCGCGGACCGTGGCGTCCGACGATCCGCAGCAACGCCACCAGCAGGCGCTGGTGCGCATGGCCACGCTGGTCGGCGCCCTCACGCTGGCGCGCGCCACGGAAGGCGATCCGCTCTCCGACGAAATACTGGATGCGGCACGCGCCCACCTGCTGGGCAGCACCGGCTAGTCCCGAGCTTTTCCCCGAAGCCTGATCGACATCCCGCCGCCGCGCGCGGCCGGGTTGTCCATCCTTTGCCCATTTCCCCCGCACACGCATCCAGACCTCGAGAGCCCCATGTTCGCGCAAGCCCTTTCCAGCCGGCTCGACCGGCGCGGCATCCACTACGCCTGGCTGATCGCCGCCCTGACCTTCCTGGTGATGCTCACCACCTCGGCAGCGCTGGGCCTGCCCGGCGCCTTCCTGAAGCCGCTGACCACGGAGATGGGCTGGAACACCGACCAGATCTCATCGATCCTGGCATTCCGCTTTGCCCTGTTCGGGCTGATGGCACCGTTCTCGGCGCTGCTGATGGATCGCTTCGGCGTGCGCAACGTGGTCTGCGCGGCGCTGGCGCTCATTGCGGGCGGCATGGCGCTGGCCACCGTGTCGACCGAGTTGTGGCAACTCTTTGTGGCCTGGGGTCTGATGCTGGGCGTCGGCTCGGGGCTGACGGCGCTGGTGCTGGCTGCCGTGGTCGCCAACCGCTGGTTCAGCGCACGGCGCGGCCTGGTGATCGGCATCCTGACGGCAAGCGCCGCTACCGGGCAGCTGGCGTTCCTGCCGGTGGCGGCCTGGCTGATCGAGCAGATGGGCTGGCGCGTGGCCGTGCTGCCGGTGCTGGCGGCGTGCGCGGTGCTGGCATTGCTGGTGTTCGGGCTGATGCGCAGCCGCCCCGCCGATGTCGGCCTGGCCGCGTTCGGCGAAGTGCCGGCGACCGGGGCCGTGCCACCCGCACCGCAGGCTGCTACGCCGTTCACGCTGAGCGGCCCGTTCCGTGTACTGCGCGACGCGGCCCGTACCCAAACCTTCTGGGTGCTGGCCGGCACCTTCTTCATCTGCGGCCTGAGCACCAACGGCCTGATCCAGACCCACTTCATCGCACTGTGCGGGGACTTCGGCATGGGCCCCGTGCCCGCGGCCTCGGCGCTGGCCATGATGGGCGCGTTCGATTTTGTCGGCACCATCCTGTCGGGCTGGCTGTCCGACCGCTATGACAGCCGCAAGCTGCTGTTCTGGTACTACGCGCTGCGCGGCCTGTCGCTGTTCTGGCTGCCGCATTCCACCTTCACGCTGTACGGGTTGTCGATCTTTGCGATGTTCTACGGCCTCGACTGGATCGCCACCGTGCCGCCGACGGTCAAGCTGGCGGCCACGGCTTTCGGACGCGAGCGCGCGCCGATGGTATTCGGCTGGATCTTCGCGGCGCACCAGATCGGCGCGGCGGTGGCGGCGTTCGGCGCGGGGCTGAGCCGTACGCTGCTGCTGACCTATACGCCGGCGCTCTACGCGGCGGGCGCGGCCTGCCTGGTGGCGGCGCTGATGGCGCTGATGGTCAGCCGCCAGCCTGCAGGGGCGGCTACCGGGGCCGCACGCGCATAAGCTGCACGTGGGGTTGATTGCGCCGGAGCTGGAGAGAGGGCGAGACAGAGGAAGCGCCCGGCGCCATGCGCGCCGCACGCTCAGAATTTGGGGATGCGCAGCGTCTTGCTGACCATCAGCGTGCCGGACAGCGCGAACAGCAGCACCAGCGGATGCAGCACCGCGAGGCCAAGCACCCATGCACCACCGGGCAGTTCGCCACCCAGCCGGCCCTGCCAGGCGCACCACGCCAGCACGGCGGTCAGCAGCACGCTGGTGGGAATGGGCGTGCCTTCGAAGTAGGCCACCTTGCCGCTGTCGCTGCCGGCCGCCAGCGATTCGGCGGTGACGTTGAAGCGCGCCAGCCGGCTGACGCCGCAGCAGACAAAGTAGATCAGCACCGCCAGGTCCCAGCCGCCGCGCATGCCGGCGGCGAAGGCCAGCGTGGCGGGGCCGACGCCGAACGAGATCACGTCGGCCAGCGAGTCCAGCTCGCGCCCCAGCGCGGAATGCGCGTGGCGCCAGCGCGCGATGCGGCCGTCGAGCACGTCGAAGATAAAGGCCAGCGGCGCCAGCGCCGCGGCGGTATAGAAATGCGACAGCTCCTGGTCGGCGACGAAAAACATCGCGAAGAACACCGAGCCCATGCCGCAGGCCGCGTTGCCGAGCGTGAAGACATCGGCCAGCTGCAGTTCACGCAGCATCGAGAAATGGCGGGGGCGTTCGGGCCGG
This sequence comes from Cupriavidus taiwanensis, assembly GCF_900249755.1. Classification (NCBI taxonomy): domain Bacteria; kingdom Pseudomonadati; phylum Pseudomonadota; class Betaproteobacteria; order Burkholderiales; family Burkholderiaceae; genus Cupriavidus; species Cupriavidus taiwanensis. Next base: position 829,616 of record NZ_LT976854.1, on the reverse strand, counting down.
GTGTTCATGGCGCGGGCTTACAGGACCTTGGACACGTGGTGCACGCTGGGCGGCGCGGCAAAGGTCTCGGCAACCAGGCCGCGCCATTGCTGGAACTCGGGCGACTCGCGGAACAGGACCATGTGGTCGTCCACGGTTTCCCAGTCCACCACCAGCGTGTACTGGTCCGGCTGCTCGATCGAGCGGAACAACTGCACCCCGTGGCAGCCGTGCGAGCGCAGGAACAGCGGCGTGGCCTGGCTCACGCCATGCTCGAACTGCTTGTCCATGCCGGGCTTGATGGTGATTTGCGCGATTTCCTTGATCATGTCGGTGTAGGCGATGAAGTGGATGCCGGCGCCGGTCGGGTACCGGCGGGTCTCTACTACCTTAGCACGATCGCGGCGTCACATGCCCGCGGCAAGCATTCCGTTACACGCGGGGGTTAGCATCGTCCACCTTGCCACCACCTGCCGAAACCGCCATGCGCCTGACCCTGCCTGATCGCAGCCATGTCCTGAATGCGCTGCTGGTCCTGCCTCTAGCCTTGCCCCTGGCCTGCCTGCTGGCCCTGGCGCGCGGCGCGCATGCTGCGACGCAGCCATGCGGCAGCCCGGCGACCGCGCTTGCCGATGTCCGCGCCCCCGGCCAGGCCTCGCCGCTGGCGGGGCGCATGGTTGAAGTGCAGGCCATCGTCACGGCGGATTTCGGCGGTGACGGCGGCCTGCGCGGGTTCTTCCTGCAAACCGCGGACGCGCAGCGCGTGCATCGGCCGGGTCTGTCGGAAGGACTCTTTGTCTATGCGCCGCGCGCCCGCGCCAGGGCCGGCGACATGGTGCGCGTGTCCGGAAAGATCGAGGAAAAATTCGGACAAACGCAGCTGGTGCTGTCCGGCGCGCCGGTCGTCTGTGCGCAGGGGCAGTCCGTCACGCCGCAGGCGCTGACGCTGCCGCTTGCCAGCGAGGCGGACCTGGCAGCGATCGAAGGCATGCTGGTGCGCCTGCCGCAAACGCTGACCGTCACCGATACGCATGAGCTTGGCCGCTATGGCACGGTGGTGTTGAGCCACGGGCGCCCCATCGCGCCCACGCAGCAGGCCCTGCCCGGGCCGGCCGCGCGGCAAGCCGCTGCGGCCAATGCCCGCAACCGCTTGCTGCTCGACGATGGCTCGACGCGCCAGTTTCCCGCCATGGTGCCCTACCCGCCCCCGCGCCTGTCAGCGGACCATCCGCTGCGCGCCGGCGATACCGTCACCGGCCTGCAGGGCGTGCTGGAGCAACGCCACGGACAGTGGCGGCTGCAGCCGGTGCGCGATGCGGGCGAACCGGTCTATCAGCACGCCAACCCGCGTCCCGCGGCGCCGCCGCGGCATCCCGACACCGCGCTGCGGGTCGCGGCCTTCAACCTGCAGAACTATTTCAACGGCGACGGCCAGGGCGGCGGCCTCGATGTGCCCGGCAACCGCGGCGCGCAGGACGCGGCGGCGCTGGCACGGCAGCAGGCCAAGCTGATCGCCGCGCTGCGCGGCCTGGACGCCGACGTGATCGGTGTGATGGAGGTCCAGAACAACGGCTACGGCCCCACCGGCGCGATCCGCCAACTGGCCACGGCACTGGGGCGGGACTGGCGCGTGGCCGATCCCGGCACGCCCGCGCTCGGCGCCGATGCCATCGCGGTCGGGCTGCTGTACAACGCGCGCACCGCGCTGCCGGTTGGGCGGGTGGCCACCACCTGGCTGGGCGAGCGCAGCCGCCAGCCGCTCGCCGCCACCTTCCGTGCCACGGCTGGCGGCGCGCCGGTGACGGTGGTGGTCAACCATTTCAAGTCGAAGAACTGCGTCGAGGCCGCCGGCGCGCAGGCCGACCAGCGCGACGGCCAGGGCTGCTGGAATACCGCGCGCGTGCAGGCCGCCGACACCCTCGCCCGCTGGCTCGGCACCGCGCCCACCGGCGTCGCCGACGCGGGCGTGCTGGTGACCGGCGACCTGAACAGCTACGCGATGGAGGACCCGATACGCCTGCTGGCGCGGCGCGGCTACGCCGACCAGGTCGCGCGTTTTGCCGGCCCGCACGCCTACAGCTACGTCTATGCGGCACAGGCGGGTTATCTGGACCACGTGCTGGCCGACGCCACCGCCGCGGCCCACGTGGTTGCGGTGCATGCCTGGCATATCAACGCCGACGAGCCCGCGGCCTTCGCCTATGCCCCGGCTCCAGGGTCCGGCGCGGCGCCGGCGTTCCATGCGCCCGGCCCCTACCGCTCCTCCGATCACGACCCCTTGGTGGTCGACTTCGCCAGCAGCCCGCGCGCCAGGTAGAGCACCACCAGCAGGTTGGCCGCGGCCAGCGCGCCATGCAGCCAGCTGGGGTGGACCAGCGCTTCGTACAGTTCCAGCGGGATATAGATGCCGCCCGACCACACCCCGATCCAGTTGCCCCAGGCCAGCCCGCGCCACAGCCCGTAGGCCTCGGCAAAGCGCATCAGCGCATAGACCGCGGCGGATGCGCCAATAGCCCACAGCCGCGCATTGTCGGGATGCTCGAGCAGCGACAGGAAAATGGTGGGATAGCGGCTGGCCGGATTCACATGCAGCCGCTGGATGATGGCTTCGGCCAATGCCTGGGCATCGCGATGCAGCAGTGCGGCCAGCCCGAGGCCGGCGACGATCACCAGCACGCCCTTGGCGGCCTCGAACAGCGCAATGCCCCTGAGGCCCAGTGCGCCCTGCTTTGCCATGCGGTTTCCTCCGGTCGATGCACGCCATGCAAAGCCGGTATTGTGCAATATCGGGACTGGGATCGGGACCGGATGGGGATGGCGCTATGGCGCAGGCTGCGCCTCCAGCAGCGACTTGAGCCGGCGCACGGCTTCGGTGGACTCGGTCTGCAGCTGGTCGCGCAGCGTCAGCCAGTTGATCAGCGCGAACAGCAGCGTCGGCGAGCGGTAGCGGAACTCCCGCTCGAAGCGCGTGCGTTCGGCCGACGGCGTCAGCGACGGCGACATCGCGGGCGTCAGCCGGTAGGTGATGGTGCCGACGCGGTGGCCCGCGGCCACGCCCTCGATCGACCACGTGCGCGGCGGCTGGCTTTCGATCACGGTCCAGACCACCACGCCGCCGCGCCGGGCCAGCATGAAGGTTTCGGCAACGCGCTCGCCGCGCTCCAGCGGATGGTCGGTCGCGCCCGCCACCGCGAGCGACGCCGGATGCCACGCGGGCCAGTGGCGCGGCGTGGCCACGAAGTCGAACACCTGTGCCGGCGGGCGCGCGATCACCACCTCGTCATGGATGGCGGTGCGGTCCAGCCCCGGCAGCGGCGCCAGCAGCGCGCCCACGGTGAGCGCGGCGAAGAGGAATCCCCAGAGCAGTTTCCTGTATCGGACAAGCATGGCGGCGGGACAGGACGCAACCGGGGCGCACCCGTGCATCCCATACGCGTGGCGCGATGCTTACAGTGTAGTGATTGCGAAGCATCGCGCCAGTCCCGTGCGTGGCTTAGCGCGCCACCGGCGCGGCGGCGCCATCGGCCGCTGGCGCCGGCCCCGTGGCCACGGTGGCCGGCAGCGGGCCCCAGCCCCCGCCCAGCCGGCGCACCAGCGATACCGTTGCGGCCGCGCGCAGGCCGGCCACCTGGTTGGCCTCGCGCTGCGACTGCAGCACGGTGCGGTCGGCGTCGATCACCGTCAGGTAGTCGACCGCGCCCGCGTCGTAGCGGCTGCGCGAGATGCGCGCCGCACGCCTGGCGCCGCCGAGTGCGCTGTCCAGCGCGCCGGCCTGCTGGCTGAGCCAGCGCACATCCGCCAGGCTGTCTTCCACCTCGCGGAAGGCCACCAGCACGGTCTGCCGGTAGCTCGCCACGGTTTCCTCGTGCGCGGCGCGCGCGCCGGCCAGGTTGGCGCTGTTGCGGCCGCCGTCGAACACGGTCTGCGCGATGCTGGACCCGATCAGCGGCCCCAGCATCCAGGTGCGCGAGGACCACTTGAACAGGTTCGACAGCTCCGCCGATTCAAAGCCGAACAACCCGGTCAGCGTGATGCGCGGGAAGAACGCCGCCTTGGCCACGCCGATGCGCGCGTTGGCCGCCGCCATCTGGCGCTCCGCCGCGGCGATGTCAGGGCGCCGCTCCAGCAGTTCGGACGGCAGCCCCGCGGGCACGGCGATCGGCGCGGCATCGAACGGCCGCGCCGGCAGCGAGAACGCCGCCGGCGGCACGCCGGTCAGCACCGCCAGCGCATGCTCCTGGTTGGCGCGCCGGCGCTCGATGCCGGCCAGGTCCGCGCGCGCGGTGCCGAGTTCGGCCTCGGCGCGGGCGGGATCGAGGTCGGTGGTCTCGCCGGCGTCATAGCGCTTCTTCAGCAGCGACAGCGCGTCCTCGCGCAGCTTGATGGTGGCGTTGAGCAGGTCGCGCTCGCTGTCGAGCGTGCGCAGCGCGAAATACGCCTGCGCCACGTCGGCCTGCAGCGCCAGTTGCACCGAGCGGTACAGGTCTTCCGCGGCCTCGCCTTCGGCGCGGGCGGCGTTGACGCTGGACGCGACGCGGCCGAACAGGTCCAGCTCATAGCTGGCGAAGGCGCGCGCCTTCAGCACCGTCTGCGGCGGCACGCGGGTGCCGTCAGGCAGGCCCTGCGAGGCCGCCGACGGCTGCGAGCGGGTCGGGTCCAGCCCCACGCTCAGTTGCGGGTAGAGATCCGCCTCGGTTGCGCCGGTGAAGGCGCGCGCCTGCTTCAGCCGAGCCGCGGCGATGGCGAGATCCTGGTTGGATTCCCCGGCCGCCGCGATCAGGCGGTCCAGCTCGGCGTCGCCGAAGATCTTCCACCACTCGCCGCGATGCTGGCCCTCGGCCGGCGTCGCGGTCTTCCATTGCGCGCCTTCGGCCCGGGCGGCCTCGGCTTCCTTGAAGGCCGGCACGGTGGCGGTCTCGGGCACCTTGTAGGTCGGCGCGAGCGAGCAGCCGGCGAGGATCAGTGCAGCGGCAAGCGTGGCGATTCGTGGAAACTGCCTTGTCATCTGGGCAATCATTTGTGCATTCCTTGACTGTTCTGTGCTCCGACGGTGTTAAGCCCGCCGAGGTAGCTCCCCTCTCCCGCCTGCGGGAGAGGGGAGCAAACATGCGTTACTCGGCCGATGCCACGGCCTGGTGCTCAACCTGCGCCGGCTGCGCCCGGCGCTGCCCGCGCGTCGCCAGCAGCCGCAGCGCTACATAAAACACCGGCGTCAGGAACAGCCCGAAGAAGGTCACGCCAAGCATGCCCGCGAACACCGCCACGCCCATCGCATGGCGCATCTCGGCGCCGGCGCCGGTGGAAATCACCAGCGGCACCACGCCCATGATGAACGCGAACGACGTCATCAGGATCGGGCGCAGGCGCAGCCGGCTGGCTTCGATCGCGGCCTGCACCACGGTGCGGCCGTGATGCTCCAGCTCGCGCGCGAACTCAACGATCAGGATCGCGTTCTTCGCTGACAAACCCACCAGCACGATGAAACCGATCTGCGTGAAGATGTTGTTGTCGCCCTGCGTCAGCCACACCCCGGTCATTGCCGCGAGCAGGCTCATCGGCACGATCAGGATCACCGCCAGCGGCAGCGTCAGGCTTTCGTACTGGGCAGCCAGCACCAGGAACACCAGCAGTACACACAGCGGGAAGATCCAGATCCCGGCGTTGCCGGCCAGGATGTCCTGGTAAGTCAGCTCGGTCCATTCGAACTTGATGCCCTTGGGCAGCGTTTCCGCGGCGATGCGCTCGGCGGCGGCCTGCGCCTGCCCCGACGAGAACCCGGGCGCGGGCCCGCCGTTCATGTCGGCGGCGGTGAAGCCGTTGTAGCGCACCACGCTGTCCGGGCCAAAGCCCTGCTTGACCTGCACCAGCGACGACAACGGCACCATGTCGCCGGCGGCGTTGCGCGTCTTCAGCTGCAGGATGTCCTCGGCATGGGCGCGGAACGGCGCGTCTGCCTGCACCTTGACCTGGTAGGTCCGGCCGAACTTGTTGAAGTCGTTGACATAGGCCGAGCCCAGGTAGGTCTGCAGCGTGTCGAACACGTCCGTCACCGGCACGCCCAGCTGCTTGGCCTTGACGCGGTCCAGCTTGACGTCGAGCTGCGGCACGTTGACCTGGTAGTTGCTGAAGATGCCGGTCAGCTCGGGCGTGGCGCGCGCCTTGTTGGCGAACGCGTTGGTGGCCTCGAACAGCGCGTCATAGCCCAGCGCGGCACGGTCCTCGATCATCAGCTTGAAGCCGCCGATGGTGCCCAGGCCCTGCACGGGCGGCGGCGGGAACACCGCGATGAAGGCATCCTGGATCGCCGCGTACTTCTGGTTCAGCTCGGCCGCGATCGCCGCGCCGCCCAGCTCGGCGCTCTTGCGCTCCTCGAACGGCTTGAGCGTGGCGAACACGATGCCGGCGCTCGGGCTGTTGGTGAAGCCGTTGATCGACAGGCCCGGGAAGGCCACCGCCGACTCCACGCCCGGATGCTTGAGCGCGATGTCGCTCATCTTGCGGATCACGTCCTCGGTGCGGTCCAGCGTGGCGCCGTCGGGCAGCTTGGCAAAGCCCACCAGGTACTGCTTGTCCTGCGCCGGCACGAAGCCCTTGGGCACCAGCTGGAACACGCCCCAGGTCAGCACCAGCATCACCGCGTAGACGCCGAACACCGAGCCCTTGCGGCGGATCACACCCTTCACGCCGCGGCCATAGCTCTCGGCGCTGCGGCCGAAGAACTTGTTGAAGCGCTTGAAGAAGCCGCCGAAGACGCGGTCCATCCAGCGCGACAGCCAGTCCTTGGGCGCGTCGTGGCTCTTGAGCAGCAGCGCCGACAGCGCCGGCGACAACGTCAGCGAGTTGAACGCCGAGATGATGGTCGAGATAGAAATGGTCAGCGCGAACTGCTTGTAGAACTGCCCGGTCAGGCCGGTCATGAAGGCCAGCGGCACGAACACGGCGATCAGCGTCAGCGCGATGGCGATGATGGGGCCGCTGACCTCGCGCATGGCCTTGTAGGTGGCCTCCTTCGGCGTCAGCCCCTCTTCGATATTGCGCTCGACGTTCTCCACCACCACGATCGCATCATCGACCACGATGCCGATCGCCAGCACCAGCCCGAACAGCGACAGCGCATTGATCGAGAAGCCGAACAGGTGCATCAGCCCGAAAGTCCCGACGATCGACACCGGCACCGCCAGCAGCGGGATGATCGACGCGCGCCAGGTCTGCAGGAACAGGATCACCACCAGCACCACCAGCGCAATCGCCTCGAACAGCGTGTGCGTCACCGCCTCGATCGAGTGGCGCACGAACTGCGTGGGGTCATAGACGATGCTGTAGTCGATGCCGTCGGGGAAGTTCTCCTTCAGCTCTTCCATGGTCTTGCGCACGTCATCCGAGATCTGGATGGCGTTCGAGCCCGGCGCCTGGAAGATGGGGATGGCCACCGCGGGCTTGTTGTCCAGCAGCGAGCGCAGCGCGTATTCCGACGCGCCCAGCTCGATGCGGGCGACGTCCTTCAGGTAGGTCACGGCGCCGTCGGCGGAAGTGCGCACGACGATATCGCCGAACTCTTCCACCGTGCTCAGGCGGCCCTGCGCATTGACCGACAACTGCAGGTCCGCCCCCGGCAGCGACGGCGACTGGCCGATCACGCCGGCCGCCACCTGCACGTTCTGCTCGCGGATGGCCTTGATCACGTCGCCGGTGGCCAGCTGGCGCTCTGCCATCTTTTCCGGGTTGAGCCACACGCGCATGGCGTAGTCGCCCGAGCCGAACAGCTGCACCTGGCCCACGCCCTGCAGGCGCGCCAGCCGGTCCTTGACGTTGATCACCGCGTAGTTGCGCAGGTAGGTCATGTCATAGCGGTCGTTGGGCGAGACCAGGTGGACCACCATGGTCAGGTCCGGCGAGCTCTTGACCGTGGTGATGCCAAGCCGGCGCACGTCTTCCGGCAGCCGCGGCTCGGCCTGCGAGACGCGGTTCTGCACCAGCTGCTGCGCCTTGTCGGGGTCGGTGCCCAGCTTGAAGGTCACGGTCAGCGTGAGCAGGCCGTCGCTGTTGGACTGCGACGACATGTACAGCATGTCTTCGACGCCGTTGATCTGCTCTTCCAGCGGCGAGGCCACGGTTTCGGCGATCACCTTGGGGTTGGCGCCCGGATACTGCGCGCGCACCACCACCGACGGCGGCACCACTTCCGGATACTCCGAGATCGGCAGCTTGAACATCGAGATGGCGCCGATCAGGAAGATCAGCACCGACAGCACCCCGGCGAAGATGGGGCGGTCGATAAAGAATTTTGAGAGATTCATGTTGGTCTCTGCTAAAGCGCTCCCCTGGCGGCCCGCTTGTGACGGGCACCATCTGCTGCTGGGGGAGCAATACAAACCAGGGCGCTGGCAAGGCCGACGGTTTTGGATGCGCCAAAGCCGCCCGAACTAGCCTGAGCAAGGTGTTCTCCCTCTCCCCTCATGGGGAGAGGGCCGGGGTGAGGGGTGGTCTAACAAGGAACCACAACAAGCGAAGCCAACGGTTTTAACCCACAGGCTTCAGTCGTTGACGCTCCTGCCCTCCCCCCCGGCCCCTCTCCCGCATGCGGGAGAGGGGAGCAAACCGCCGCAAGCTCTGCCGCGCTCAGCTCACGGGCTTGACCTCGGCCTCGCCCTTCTCGGTCGCCGCCTGCTTCCGGTCCGGTGCATTGCCGCGCGGCTCCAGTTCGCTGCGGTAAGCCATCGCCACGGTCTTCGGCTGCACCGTGTCGCCCGGCCGCACGCGCTGCAGGCCGTTGACGACGATGTTCTCGCCCGGCTTCAGGCCCTTGCGGATCACGCGCAGGCCGTCGTGGTTGGGCCCCAGCTCGACTTCGCGGTAGACCAGCTTGTTGGCTTTGTCGACCACCAGCACGAACTTCTTGCCCTGGTCGGTGCCGACCGCACGGTCGTTGACCAGCACCGCCGCATGCGGCGCGCCGCCGCCCATCTTGACCTTGGCGTACAGGCCCGGCAGCAGGCGGCCATCATCGTTGCCGAACACCGCGCGCACGCGGATGGTGCCGCTGCGCGTATCGAGCCGGTTGTCGACCGACTGGATCTTGCCCTGGTGCGGATGGCCGTCTTCGTTGGCCAGGCCAAGGTAGACCGGCAGGTCGGCCTGCCCGCCGCCGGCGCCCGGAGCGGTGTAGCGCAGGTAGCTCTGCTCGTCGATCTCGAAGCTCGCGTAGATCGGCGACACCGACACCACCGTAGTCAGCGGCGGCGTCGCCGCGCCCGGCGCCACCAGGTTGCCGACCGTGATCTCGGCGCGCGATACGCGGCCAGACACCGGCGCGGTAATGCGGGTGTAGGCCAGGTTCAGGCGGGCGGTTTCCAGCTGCGCCTGGGCGGCACGCACGTTGGCACTGGTTTCGCGCGCGGCATGGATGCGCTCGTCGAACTCGCGCCGCGAGATCGCGTTGTCGTCCAGCAGCCGCTGGGCGCGTTCGCCCTCGCTCTTGGCGTGGGCCGCGCGCACCTGCGCGGCGGCCAGCGCGGCTTCGGCGCGGGCCACCTCCGCGGCATACGGCCGCGGGTCGATGGTGAAGAGCGGATCGCCCTTCTTCACCAGCGCGCCTTCGCGGAAGTGCACCGCGTCGATGGTGCCGCCGACGCGCGGGCGGATTTCCACCCGGTCCACCGCTTCCAGGCGGCCGGAGAACTCATCCCACTCGGTGATGGTCTGCCCCACCACCGCGGCCACCTCGATGGCCGGCGCCGGCGGCGGCGTGTTGGCGTGGGCTTCGCCGCTGTGCCAAGGGCGCAGGATCGAACCGGCCACGCCGGCACCGAGCACCACGACGATGGCGAGGGCTATCAGGGTACGTCGCTTCTGCTGCTGCATTTCTCAAACTCCTGGATCGGGTTTTCTTCAACCGGAAAAGCAAATGGCCGAACGCCGCCTGCCGGTCCGCGCGGGCGGATCGGAACCATGGTCAAACTGATGGTCGGACTTGGGACCGCGCGTACATCAAAGGCGCGCGTTGCGGTCCGGGCTCTGGCCGAAACAGAGCCGGCTGGCGGTTGTCTGGAGCGGCTCAGCCGGCGGGCTTGGCTCCAGGCCCGCTGGCGTTGTCGCCAGCGTGGCGTTCAGTCAGGGATGAGGTGGCGTCGGCCGCGGCCAGACATCGCCGCAGGAACCGCGCACCTTCGTCGACCCATGCCTGACAGCTGTCATGGGCCTCTTCCACGCCGTCGCCGCAGGCGCCGGGCATGATCATGGCTTGGGCCGGCACACCGGCCTTGCCCAGGCGCCCGGCGAAGGCTTCGCCTTCGGCACGCAGCGCGTCGTGTTCGGCCACCTGCACCAGCGTGGGCGGCAGCCCGGCCAGGCGCGAGGCCAGCGCCGGGGCGGCATACGGGTGCACCGTATCGGCCGGCGTCGGCAGGTAGTCGCGATAGTTGTCGGCCAGCCGGCGCAGGGTTTCCATCGGCACCGTGCCGCCGTCAAAACCCGCGCACGAGGCATGCTGCAGGCACGGGTCGGTCACCGGGCGGATCAGCCACTGCCCGCGCGGCTGCGCGGTGCCGCGGTCGCGCAGCATCTGCGCCAGCGCGATCGCCAGGTTGCCGCCGGCTTCCTCGCCCACCAGCGCGAAGCGGGTCTTGTCCACCTTCAGGCGCCGGGCATTGCGCAACACCCATTGCACCGTGCTGTGCGCGTCCTCGGGCGCCGCCGGGAACGGGTGGTCGGGCGCCAGCGAATACGCCGGCGTGACCACCACCGCGGGCACCGTCGTGGCCAGGTCCTGCACCAGGTGGCAGGCATGCTCCAGGCCGCCATCGACAAAGCCGCCGGCATGCAGGTACACCAGCCACGGCAGCAGCGCAGCGCTGTCGATGCCCGGCGCCGGGTAGCCCGGCGGATAGCACACCCGCACCAGGATCTCGCAGCCGTCGCTGGTCACCGTGTGCTCGGCCACGCGCGCCTGTCCCGGCCCGGCTGCCGCGGGGGCAGTGGCGGCGCTGGCGGCTGCGTAGCGTTGGCCTGGCTTCTGTGACATGGCGTCGGCGCACGGCATGGACAATGCGCTTGAGTGTTGCGATGCAACGGATTATGGTGATTGACGAGGATGGGATAAAGCAAGAGATCGCCAATGCACTGTTCCGGGATTGGAATAATCGCAAAGCGGCCTGTCATGCGTCTGTAAAAGGAAATCCCCACGCGAAATCCCCACGCATGACAAGGTCTTGGATTTTGTGATTCACTCCCGCTCTCGGCACGCGCGGCGGCTGGCCAGGCCGTTGCGCGTCCGGCCCCGCGGGCGGACCCCCGCGGCGCCGGATGCCTGACTGAACCCATGCCGGCATCGCGCCCAGCCAGCGCGCATCCAGTGCCAGCAGCCGGCAGACTCCCCCTCACAACAACAAGACAGGCCGCGTGCGCCACGAGCGCGTGCGGCGCGCCGTTCGGATCAATCGTCGGAACCTCATCATGGACCGTCTCGTATCAATGCAGGCATTCACCCGGGTCGTCGATGTCGGCAGCTTTGCGCGTGCCGCCGAGTCGATGGACCTGCCCAAGGCCACGCTGACCCGCCTGATCCAGAACCTGGAAACCCACCTCGGCGTCAAGCTGCTGCACCGGACCACGCGCCGCATCAGCGTGACCAACGACGGCGCCGCGTACTACGAGCGTTGCGTGCGCATCCTGGCCGATGTCGAGGAGGCCGAGCAATCGCTGACGCGGCAGAACAATTCGCCGCGCGGCACGCTGTCGGTCGACACCACCGCCGGGCTGGCGCAACTGGTGCTGGTGCCGCACCTGCACGAGTTCTTCCAGGCGTATCCGGACCTGAAGCTGGAACTGACCATCAACGGCAAGCCGATCGACCTGCTGCAGGAAGGCGTCGACGTGGTGCTGCGCGTGGGCGTACCGCTGGACGAAGCCATGGTGGCCCGCCGCATCGGCCACGTGCAGCTGGCGTTCTACGCCTCGCCGATCTACCTGAACCGCAGCGGCACCCCGCGCGACCTGGCCGAGCTGGCGCAGCACAAGGCGGTCAATTTCCTGTCCAACCGCACCGGCCGTGAAATGCCCTGGCCGCTGGCGCGCGGCATGGAGCGCAGCGAGGTGCTGCTGCCTTCCGCCATTTCCACCAACGATGCCGATGTCTACCTTGGCTGCGCGCTGGAGGGCCACGGCATCGCCCGCATCTCGCGCGCCATGGCCGAGCCCTATGTGGCCAGCGGCAGGCTGGTGGAAATCCTGACCGACTGGCAGACCGACGAGCTGCCGATCTCGGCGATGTATCCGCAGAACCGGCACCTGTCGGCCAAGGTGCGGGTGTTCGTGAACTGGGCCGCGGAGCTGTTCTCGCGCCATCCGCACTTTGGTGCGGCACGGCAGCCGCTGGCCGTGGCCGCCTGAGCCGTCCGCGCCGTATGTAGGACAAAACCTGAAATCGGTCCAGCGGGCGCCGACCTATACTGTTTCTTCCGAAATCACGACAAGAAGAGGATACCGATGAAACAAGTGCTTACCCCATTGGCGGCGTGCATCGCCGCAACCATTGCACTGGCCGGATGCGCCGGCTCCGGCATGCCTTCGTCGTCGGCGGCCAAGCCGTCCGCTACCGGTGCCGCCAGCGGTGCCCGGGCGTCGGCCACGCTGCAGCCCAAGAGCGGTTCCAACACCGCGGGCACCGTCACCTTCCAGCAGCAGCCCGGCGGCGTGATGATGACCGCCGCAATCACCGGGCTGCCGCCCAATTCGGTCCACGGCTTCCACGTCCACGAGAAAGGCGACTGTTCCGCGCCTGACGCGATGAGCGCGGGCGGCCATTTCAACCCGGCCGGCAAGCCCCACGGGCAGATGACCATGCCGGACCACCATGCCGGCGACATGAACAACGTCACCGCCGATGCCAGCGGCAACGTGCGCGTCAGCATGCTGCTGCCATCGCTGTCGGTGGGCACCGGCGCCAACAGCGTGATCGGCCGCGCGGTGGTGGTGCACAAGGATCCGGACGACTACAAGACGCAGCCCACGGGCAATGCCGGCGGGCGCATTGCGTGCGGGGTGGTGGCGGCTTCGTAAAACGTCGCGCCCGAAGTATTCCTGCGATCCCGCTGGGGTGCTCCCTCTCCCGCAGGCGGGAGAGGGTCGGGGTGAGGGCCAAGCGTGTCAACGAAGTCAGCGCGTCGGCATAGCCACGGCCTGCCCTCACCCCCGGCCCCTCTCCCGCAGGCGGGAGAGGGGAGCAAACAATCGGCATGGGTGTTCTTGCCGGCCTCTCAATACCCCTTGAAATTCGCATTCACCCGCTGCCGCAGGTAATCCCCTGCGCTGATCGGCGGATACTTGCCGCCCGGCCCTTCGATCATCGCGCCGCGGTTGGCCTGGCAGAAGAATGCCAGGCTGTAGCGCGGTCCCATGTATTCGCCCGGCGCGGGATTGCGTACGCGATGGAAGTTCGACGGCAGCCGGTCGTCGCTCCAGCGCATCAGCATGTCGCCGATATTGCAGGTGATGACGTCTTCGTCGGGTTCGATCGGGGTCCACGCCTGCGCCGCCATCTCCCGGCCCGGGCAGACCTGCAGGCCGCCCTGGCCAGCGCGCTGGAACAGCAGCGTCAGGCAGTCAAAATCCGTATGCGCGCCGGCGCGCCACAGGCCCAGCCCGGCGCGCAGCTCGGGCGGGATCGCGTAGTAGTGCAGCAGCCGCAGCGTGCTCTGGTAGTCCGGCGCGCGCGGGTCGTGCGCTTGCGTGAAGAAGTCGCTGGCAAAACCCAGCTTGTCGGCGAAGCATGACAGCACCTTCATCCCGACCTCCCAGCATTGCGCCTCGAACGCAAGCATGGTGTCGCGGAAGCCTTCCAGTTCATCGTCGCCCGGCCACAGGCCGTCCATATGCGGGCGCGTGATCTGGTAGGACTCTTTCTGGTCCGGCGTGCCGGTCGACGGGCGCACCTGCGCGCGGCTTTCCCAGCCGGCGTTGTTGGCCTTCTGCAGCGGGTAGCCCGCCTTGACCGCCTCGGGCAGCGCAAAGAAGCGCTCGGCCATGGCGAACGCGTTGCGCACGCTGGCGAGGTCGATGCCGTGGTTGGAAAGCTGGAAGAAGCCGACGTCGACCGACGCCTGCCACAGTGCTTCGGCAATCTGCGGCTTGCGCCGCGCGTAGTCGGACAGGTCGATGCGGCGGATTTCGCGCTGGCGGGTTTCGGAGCCGAACGCGCCCATGCGCGATTCGCGGTGGAGTTCGGCCAGGCCGCAGGCGTTGTCTGGCTGGGTCATGGTATTCCTCGTGGCAAGCGGGTCAGGGACTTGCCCCGCGCCGGCACAGGCATGGCCGCCAACGACAATATGCGCCGGGACAGCGCGCTGCTTGAGGTCGACGGTGCCAGCCTGCGCGACGGCGCGGGGCACGGACTTCAAGAGCAATTCCCGGCCAGCCCGCATGCGCATCGATCTGGCACGCGGCTGGTGAACGCTTCTACTCTTGCCGCGGCTTATGCAGCTTTCGGGCCAGCGTCGTGACGCCCCCACACGCGGGTTTTGCCCCGCCACGGCCCGCGCGGTGCGCCGCCATGGCGCACGCCGGGCCACAGCCTGGTGCATCGCTTATGCCCGCTGGCCTGCCCGAATCGCGACGACCGCGGCGCGGCATGGCAACATGGCGGCATCGCCGAACACAACAGGGCCCCGCAGCGGGGGCCGCCCGGACCCCCGATGCCATTGCCGACAGACGCCGCATTCGTTCCCCACCGCCGCCTGCGCGCCAGTTCGCTGATGCTGTGCTGCGCCGCCCTGCTGGGCGGCTGCGCGCTGCCGCCGCTGGATCCCCGCCCCGAGTCCTTTGCCCTGACCCCGGCCGAAGCCCGGGCCACGCCGCTGGGCCAGGCGCTGGCCGGCGAACTGGCGCGGCATCCGGGGCTGAGCGGCATCCACCCGCTCGAAAACGCCTACGCCGCCTTTGCCGCGCGCGTGCAGCTGGCCCGCACCGCGCAGCGCACGCTGGACGTGCAGTACTACATCTGGCGCGATGACCTGACCGGCACGCTGCTGCTAGAGGCCCTGCATGAAGCCGCCGACCGCGGCGTGCGCGTGCGCCTGCTGCTCGATGACAACGGCATTGCCGGCATGGACGAACTGCTGGCCGCAATGGACGCGCACCCGCAGGTCGAGGTGCGGATCTTCAACCCGTTCGTGATCCGCCACCCCAAGGCGCTCAATT
The DNA here is from genome assembly GCF_900249755.1 of Cupriavidus taiwanensis. NCBI lineage: Bacteria > Pseudomonadati > Pseudomonadota > Betaproteobacteria > Burkholderiales > Burkholderiaceae > Cupriavidus > Cupriavidus taiwanensis. Next base: position 814,445 of record NZ_LT976854.1, on the reverse strand, counting down.
TCCTGACGGATTTCCGGCGCCTGAACCGGCGCATGCACAACAAGTCTTTCACCGCCGACGGCGTGGCCACCATCATCGGGGGGCGCAACGTTGGCGACGAATACTTCGGCGCCACCGACGGCGTGCTCTTTGCCGACCTCGACGTGATTGCGGTCGGCCCCGCGGCCGGCGACGTGGCGCAGGACTTCGACCGCTACTGGTCCAGCGCCTCGGCCTACCCGGTCGACCGGCTGCTGCCGCCGGTCAGCGTGGAACGGCTGCAGGCGCTGGTGGGCCATGCCCGCGCGGTCGAGCGCAACCCGGCCGCGGCAGCCTACCTGGCCGCGGTGCGCGAACTGCCCGACGTGCAGCGCATGCTCGACGGCACGCTGCAATTCCAGTGGGCCACCACGCGCATGGTCAGCGACAACCCCGGCAAGGCGCTGGGCGAGGCCTCGCGCAGCACGCTGGTGGCGCACCAGCTGCGCGAAATCCTGGGCGAGCCGCAACGCGAGCTCGACCTGGTCTCGCCCTACTTCGTGCCCTCGACCGGCGGCACCGCCTATTTCTCCGACATGGCAAAACGCGGCGTCGCGGTACGCGTGCTGACCAATGCGCTGGAAGCGACCGACGTGGCCGCCGTGCACTCGGGCTATGCCAAGCGGCGCAAGGCCTTGCTCGAGGCCGGCGTGGACCTGTACGAACTGCGCCGCGCGGCCGCGCCGCGCAAGAAGGAAGAGCGCGCCGGCCCGTTCGGCAGTTCGGGCTCCAGCCTGCACGCCAAGACCTTCGCGGTCGACGGCAACCGGGTCTTCGTGGGTTCGTTCAATTTCGATCCGCGTTCGGCCATGCTCAACACCGAACTCGGCTTCATCATCGACAGTCCCGCACTGGCGGGCCGGATCGAGTCCACCTTCGCCAGCGTGGTGCCGCGCGCGGCCTACCAGGTCAAGCTGGACGAGACCGGCCAGCTGTACTGGCTGGAACGCCGCGGCGATGAAATCATCCGCCACGACACCGAGCCCAACACCAGCTGGTGGCGTCGGCTCGGCATCTGGTTCCTGTCGATCCTGCCGATCGAGTCGATGCTGTAACGGCCGCTCGGGTCTGCCGGCTCAGATCTGGTCTAGCAGGCTGCGCACCACGTCGGCCAGCCGGCCGGCGCGCTGGCGTCCCCTGGCGTCGAGCGCCATGCCGCTTCCGCCGGCCAGCGCCTTCAGCCCGAACAGCGCATCGCCGACGTCGCGCCAGGCCGGGAAATCGGCATGGATCTTCTCCAGCGCGGCGGCTCCCGCCGCCACTTGCGCGGCCGCGGGGGCGTTGCCGGCCGCCAGATCTTCCAGCGCCATGGCGGCGTCGACCAGGCCTTTGCGATTCATCTGCTGTCTCCCCTGAATCTCTTTTGTCATGGCCGCCAACCGGGGCGGCCCAGACACTGTAGCAGGCCCGCCGGGGCCTTTGACGCAGGCTGGGGAAAGCCCGGATGCTGCCGCTCAGTTGCGGCCGATATCCTGCAGGATCCGCGTCATCAGGTACAGGCGCGGCACGATCGAATCCAGCTCGATGTACTCGTCGCGCGCGTGATAGCCGAAGCCCGCCAGGCCGAAGCTCTCCACCACCGCCGGCTTGCCCGAGCGGGCGGCATAGCTGGCGTCGGTGGCACCGCCGGTGCCTTCGGCCAGCGCCAGCGTGCGGCCGTCCAGTTCGGCATAGATCTCCTGCGCGCGCCTGGCCAGCGCGCGGCCGCGCGCGTCGGCCACGAACGGCGGGCGGCCCTCTTCCATCGTCACCGTGGTGTGGGTGTCGGGCACCAGCTGGCTGGACTTGACCTTGTCCTGCAGCGCCACCTTCAGCTTCTCGGCGGCGCCGGCTGCGGTGGTGCGCACGTCCCCGTAGGCTACGGCGCTCTCCGGGATCTGGTTGCGCACCGTGCCGGCCTGGGCCTGGGTCCAGTTCAGCTGCGAGCCGGGAACCAGGCTGGCCGCATCGCGCGTCTGCTGCAGCTGGTGGGCCAGTTCGAGCAGCGCATTGCGGCCGCGCTCGGGCGCGGCGCCGGCGTGCGAGGCGCGGCCCTTGACCTGCATGGTGGCGGTGGCGGTGCCGGAGGCGCCCAGCAGCAGCGCCTCGGCCTTGACCACGTCCTTGGCCGCAGTGGGCTCGCACGACAGCACCACGTCATGCTGCGCGGCCAGCGTGGCGATGGTTTCGGCCGAACCCACCGAGCCGACCTCCTCGTCCGGGTTGAACAGCACCGTGATCTGCGCGTAGTCGCGCCAGCCCTGCTGCTTCAGGATCTCCAGCGAATGCAGGATCACGGCGATGCCGCCCTTGTCGTCGGCGATGCCGGGGCCATAGAGCCGGTTCCCTTCCTCGCGGATCGGCTGCGTCGCCAGCGTGTTGTCGGGGTACACCGTGTCCAGGTGGGCAATCAGCATGACGCGGCGCTTGCCGGTGCCGGTGAAGGTGGCCTTGACCAGGCTGCCGGGGCCCTTGGTCACGGGCAGGCGCTCGACCTTGGCGCCCAGCGCCTGCAGCCGCTTCTCGGTATAGCTGGCCATCTGCGCCAGCCCCGTGGCATTGGCGCTGCCGGACTCGATCGACACCATCTCCTTGAGCGACTGCACCACCCTGGGCTGGGCCGCCTGCGCGGCGGACAGCAGCGCGGCATCGGGCTGCGCGGCACTGGCCAGGGTGCCTGCCCCGGCAAGCGTCAGGGCGGCGGCAACGGCAACGTGGCGAACGGACAACGGCATGGAATCTCCTCGGTATGGTCTTGTTGGCGGTGCCGCGGGGCATGGCCATGCGCCGCGGCACAACGGCACGATGCTAGCCCTTGCCATCCACTATGGGGAGGTTCAATATCGCCAATCCGGATGCCGATCCCGCCACGGCGCCCCGCGGCCCCGCCCTCTCCAACGATTCGAACAGCCTCAAGGCATGCCAGCCCCCGCCGCCGCCATCGCGCCCTCGTCGCAAAACGTCCCGCTGCACGTGCGCCTGCTGTGGCTGCCGCAGGCCATGCCCGGCAGCCTGTTCACCACGCTCGACGTGCTGCGCACCGTGGCCGGCGTGGCCAGCCTGCAGCGCCCGGGCGCCGCGCCGACGCTGAGCTGGCAACTGTGCCGCGCCAACGGCCGCACGCTGGCCACCGAGCTGCCAGGGCTGGCGTCGTCGACGCGGCGCGTGCGGGCGCCGGGCAGCCGCACGCTGCTGGTCATCCCCGCGCTGCTGGCCAGCAATGCGCCGCAGCTGGGCGAGCTGGCGCTGCGCGATGCCGCGGCGCTGCGCCTGGTGGAGCGCCATGCGCGCGCCGGCGGCTGGATCGCCGCGTGTGCGTCGGGGATGGTGCTGCCGCTGCAGCTGGGCCTGCTGGATGGCGCCAGCGTGGGAGCGCCGTGGATGTTCCAGAGCTGGATGATGCGCGAGTACCCGCGCTGCGACCTGGGCAGCGACGCGGCCATGAGCGTGCACGGGCAAGTGTTTTCGTGCGTGGCGCCCGCGCTGCAGGTGGAATTCATGCTGCGCGTGCTGGGCCACCTGCACGATCCCGACCTGGCGCAGGCGGCCTCGCAACTGATGCTGTTCCAGCCCGAGCGCCAGCGCAGCGTGCCGGCGCTGGTGTCGCAGCGCTGGCTCGGCCGCACCGCCGACAGCCCGGTCTACCGCGCCATCCAATGGCTGCGCGAGCATGTATCGGAGCCCTACCGGCTGGCCGCGGTGGCGCAGGCGGCGGCGGTCAGCGAACGCACGCTGCTGCGGCATTTCCGCCAGGTCACCGGCATGACGCCGCTGGACTACCTGCACACGCTGCGCGTGGAGCGCGCCCGCATGCTGCTGGAAGTGACGCTGCACGGCACCCATGCCATCGCCGAGGCCTGCGGCTACAGCGACGCCGCCGCGTTCCGCCGGCTGTTCCAGCGCAGCGCGGGCATGTCGATGTCGGACTACCGCGCCCGCTTTGCCTTGCGGGCGCGGCGGCGCTACTGGCGCATGGAAGACACCGTCGCGCAGCGCGGCGCGCACCGGTAGCGCCCGCGTGCCGGCGCTCAGGCGCGCAGCGAGATGTGGTTGACCACGTCCTCCACGCCCTGCACGTACCACGCATCGCGCTCGGCCTGGCGGCGCGTGCGCTCGTTGTTGACGCACCCCTCCAGCGTCACCACGCGGTCCTGGGTCCGCGCGCTGATCTGTCCCGCATCGACGAAGGGGTCGGTCTCCAGCACCAGCATCAGCGCCTCGGTGATTTCATCGTCGCGGTCGATCTCGGCGGGTGCCACGACCAGTTCATTGACCACGCAGCGGCAACCGCCCGACCACCACGCCAGCACCCCGGCCAGGCGCATGTGCGACAGGCTGATCACCTGCCCCCACAGCGTCACCACGCCGTCCTGCACCGCGACTTCGATCCACCCGTTGCGTTCGTTCACCGGCTCGCGCATGGCCTCCGGCTTGCCCTTGACGCGTGCGCAAATCTTGCAATTGCGGAACTCGACGGCATTGAGCAGCCGCTCGCACACCGCGTCGCGCAGTTCGCCGTCGCCCACCGGGGCGCCGCCGTTGGCCACGCGCAGGTGGTCGATCACGCTGGTGACGCCGTCCACGCGCCGCAGCGTCGCCGCGGCCCGGGTCTTGTCGACGATATCGGCCACTTCGCCTTCGAGGATCAGCGCCCCGTCCGAGAGCCGCAACTGGATGGTGGGATGGAGGACATGGCCCTGATAGGGCACATGGGCCAGGGCTGCGCGCGCCTGCGTCAGCACCGCTTCGCTACTCTGCATGTTGTTCGCCTCGCCGGTTGGTCTGGAGATGGAGGAAGCGCGCCCCTGCCTGCAGGCGCGCGGGAGCGGCGCCGCGGCCTCCTTCACCCCCGGGACCCCGGCAACCGCTTCCTCATTATAGGAAGCGGTCCGCCACCGGCCCGGCCGCTACCCGCCGGCACCAGCCGGCGGCAGGGCTCAGGCGCCGGCCGCCTGCCGTGCGCGCGCCACTTCCTGGTTGCGCAGGATAAAGCGCTGGACCTTGCCGCTGGGGGTCTTGGGCAGCTCGGCGACGAACTCGATCTCGCGCGGATAGGCGTGGGCGGCCAGGCGCTGGCGCACGTGCAGGCGCAGCGTCTCGGCCAGCTCGGGCGAGCCCTGGTAGTGCGGGTCCAGCACCACGAAGGCCTTGATCAGTTCGGTGCGCTCGGGATCCGGCTTGCCGATCACCGCGGCCTCGACCACCGCCGGGTGCTCGATCAGCGCGCTTTCCACGTCGAACGGTCCCACCCGGTAGCCGGAAGTCGTGATGACGTCGTCGGCGCGGCCGATAAAGCTGATGCTGCCGTCGTCGTTGAGCTCGGCGGAATCGCCGGTCAGGTAGTAGTCGCCGGCAAAGGCGCTGGTGGGCGTGCCGTGGTAGCCGCCGAACCAGCACATCGGCGAGCGCTTCAGGTCCAGCGCCAGCGTGCCCGGCTGGCCGGGCGGCAGTTCGCGCAGCGCCTCGTCGACCACCACCACGCGGTGCCCCGGGCTGGCAAAGCCCGCCGCGCCCAGGCGCACCGGATGGGCCAGGGCGTGGTGGTTGCACAGCACCATGCCCAGTTCGGTCTGGCCATAGTGGTCGTGGATGGTCACGCCCAGCTCGCTGGCGAACCAGCGGATCACTTCCGGGTTGAGCGGCTCGCCGGCGCTGCTGACCACGCGCAGCTGCCCGCGCAGCGGGCCGGACACGGCTTCGCCCGCCGCGATCAGCAGCCGGTAGGCCGTGGGCGAGCCGGCCAGGTTGGTGATGCCGTACTTGCGGATCACGCGGCAGGTGCTGTCCACATTGAACGGGCCATCGTAGAACGTGGTGGCATGGCCCAGCGACAGCGGGCCGGTGACGGCGTAGTACAGGCCGTAGGCCCAGCCCGGATCGGCCAGGTTCCAGAACGCGTCGTCGTCGCGCAGGTCGATCGCGTCGCGCATATAGCCCGCAAACGCCGCAATGGCCTTCAGCGGCACCAGCAGCGGCTTGGCCGGGCCGGTGGTGCCGGAGGTGAACATCATCAGGAAGGGATCGTCGCCGCGCCGCATCACCGGCGCGAACGATGCCGGCCGGCGTGCCAGCTCGGCCCAGAAGCTGAAGTCGCCCGCGTTCAGCGCGTGCTGCTCCGCGCTGCCCTGGGGGCCGGTCACGGTGACGATGGCGGGACAGCCGGCCACCTCGTCCAGCTTGGGCCGGTTGGCGGTATCGGTCACCACCACCTTCGCGCCCGACGCATTGAGGCGGTGCTCGATAGCCTTGGGCCCAAAGGCGGTGAACAGCGGCTGGTACGCCGCGCCGGCGCGCCACGTGCCGAGGATCGTCACCAGCAGTTCCGCGTTGCGCGGCAGCAGGCCCGCGACACGGTCGCCCGGCTGCACGCCCTGCGCCTGCAGGAAGCCGGCGAACTGCGCCGACAGCGCCTGCAGCTCGGCGAAGGTCCAGCTGCGCGCATCGCCGTTGCGCCCTTCCCAGTTCAGCGCAATCCGGCCGGGCTGCGCGTGCCGGTCGCAGCATTCGACGCAGGCGTTCAGTGCCGCCAGGCTGCCGTGCAGTTGCCGGGCCACGGCGTCGTCATAGGAAAATCCGTCGAAAGCTTGGGCGTAGTCGCGCATGGTGTCTCCTGAATCCGGCTGGTGCCTTGTAGTCGGTGGCCGGTGCGCGGTGCCGCGCCCGGCTGCCGCAAGAGTGTGCGCCACGGCGACGCCATCGGGCAATAACCGAATCCGCCAGCGCGGCTGACGGTTTTTGCCATCCCTGGCCCGCATCGGCCGGGCGCCGGGAGCGGCCTTGACGCGGCGCCGCCCGCCCCACACGATACGGGCATCACCCCAGGGAGACAGCGCATGTGTACCAACTACGCCCCGGTCCAGCGCCGCATCCTGCGTGAAATCTTCGGCGTGGAGCCGCCACCGGGCGTGTACAAGGCCGAGACCTACCCCGACTATGCAGCCCCGATCGTGCGCGCCGATGACGACGGTACCCGCAGCGCCGGCCTGGCCTCGTTCGGCATGGTGCCGCGCGCGCGCATTGCACCGGGCGCACGGCGCTACGACACCACCAATGCCCGCAGCGAAACGGTGGGCGAGCGCCCCGCCTTCGCGCGCTACTGGCGCCAGGGCCAGCTCTGCCTGATACCGGCCACGGCGTTCTACGAGTTTGCGTACCCCGACAATGAGGCGGACCTTGCGGGGCCAGGCGGCGCGCCGGGCAAGCCGGTGCGCTGGCGCGTCTGGCTGCCCGGCGAGCCGGCCTTCGGCATTGCCGGGCTGTGGCGCGGCTGGCCGGACCAGGCGCTGTCCTTCACCATGCTGACCGTCAACTCGGCGCAGCATCCGGTGCTGCAGCGCTTCCACAAGCCTGGCGACGAAAAGCGCGCCGTGGTGGTCGTGCCGCGCACGCAGTGGGACGACTGGCTCACGTGCCGGGATCCCGAGCTTGCGCGCACCTTCCTCAGGCTGCTGCCGCCAGACGCCATGCAGGCGGAGCCGGCACCCAAAGTGCAGGGAGCGCCGATTCCCGACGCGGACTAGCGCGGGGCTACGGCAGCTGCATGGTCCGAACCGTGGCGGCCCTTGCCATGGCGATTTTCCCGACTACACTCATTGCTGGACGCCGACGGGCGTCTCTATTCTTATCGGGCCCCTGACCACCCCGGCCGGGGGCCCGTTTCTGCGCGCGCCGGTCGCGGATCAGAAGCGATAGGTGACACTGCCCACCACTGTGCGGCGCGCGCCGAAGTAGCAGTCGCCGCGCGCGAGGCAGGTGGTCAGGAACTGCTTGTCGAACAGGTTGTTGGCATTCAGCGCGACCCGCAGCGGACCATGGTCATAGGCGATCATCGCGTCGTACAGCGTCACGCCGCCCACCCGGTTCTGGTCGGTGCCGTCATAGCTGGGTCCGACATAGCGCAGCCCGCCGCCCGCGACGAAGCCCGGCATCCCGAACAGCTTGAAGCGATAGTTGGCCCACAGCGATGCCATGTTCGACGGCGTGCTCGCCAGCTTCTTGCCGACCTCGGCCGCGCTGCCGTCGATCACGCGCGCATCCAGGTAGGTGTAGGTCGCGATCAGGTCCAGCCGGTTGGTCAGCGAAGCCAGTGCCTCCACCTCGATGCCGCGCGTGCGCGCCTCGCCCACCTGCACCGAATCCGGAATGCCGTTGACCACGCCCGCGGTCTTGCGGTTCTTCTCGCGCATGTCGAACGCCGCGATGGTCAGCGTGGCGTTCTTGCCCGGCGGCTGGTACTTGATACCGGCCTCCCACTGCGAACCGCGCAGCGGCTTGAAGGCCTGGTTGGCCTTGTTGAACCCGGCCAGCCCCTGGAACGACTCGGAGTAGCTGACGTACGGGTTCAGGCCGATGTCCGAGCGGTACATCAGGCCGGCGCGCTTGGTCAGCTCGCTGTCGTCGCGGCTGGCCGAAGGCGTGTTGTCCTGCGCGGCGCGCGACCAGTCATAGCGCAGCCCCAGCATCAGCAGCCACTTGTTCCAGGCCAGCTGGTCCTGCACGTACAGGCCGGTCTGCGCCTGCGTGGCGGGGCTCAGCGCGCGCGTGCCCGGCGCAGTGAAATTGCCGTAGACCGGGTTGAACACATCGAGCGGCGCGGCGGAACCACCTACCCCGGTGTTTCCGGTGATTTCGGCGTGCTGGTAATCAACGCCCGTCAGCAGCGTGTGCTGGACCGGGCCGGTGCGGAAGTTGGTCTGCGCCTGCGTGTCCACCGCAAAGGAATTCAGCGTCGGCTGGTTCACGTAGACGGTGCGGTTCAGCAGCGTGTTGCTGCCGGGTACCCAGCCACGATTGGCATCGTTGAATCGCGCGTAAATGCTGCGGTAATCCACCGAACTGTGCGAGTAACGCAGGTTCTGCCGCACCGTCACGGTGTCGTTGAACTTGTGCTGGAACTCGTAGCCGACCGACTGCTGCTCCGCGGTATAGCGGTCGAAGCCGGGTTCGCTGATGAACAGGTGGTCGGGAATCTGCCCGCCCGGGTTCGGATACAGCGTGCCACGCCACGGGAAGAAGCCGACCGAGGTCCCGCTGACATCGCGCTGGAAGTTGGCCAGCAGCGTCAGCGAAGTGTCCTGGCTCGGCCGCCATGTCAGCGAGGGCGCCAGCAGGTAGCGGTTGTCCTGCACGTAGTCCACCTGCGTGTCGCTGTCGCGCGCCAGCGCCACCAGGCGGTACAGCCACTTGCCGTCCGCATCGAGCGGCCCGGTCAGGTCGGCCTGCACCTGCTTGCGGTTGTAGTTGCCGAACTGCACGCCGATCTCGCGCGCCGCTTCCGGCTGCGGGCGCTTGCTGACCAGGTTCAGGATGCCGCCGACCGCGCCCTGCCCGAACAGCATCGACGAAGGCCCGCGCAGCACGTCGATGCGCTCCAGCGCGTACACGTCGGGGCGCACGTTGTTGTAGAAGCCGACCTGGTTCAGCAGGCCATCGCGATACTGCGTGAAATCCGTGCCACGGAACTTGCCCCAGTCACCGCGCGCGTCATTGCCGAAGGGACCGGCGTAGACCCCGGCGCTATAGCCGATGGCCTGCTGCACGGTCTGCGCGCCCTGCGCCTCCATGCGGTCGCGCGTGATGACGGTGATCGACTGGGGCGTCTCCATCACCGGCGTGTCGGTCTTGGTGGCGGTGGCGCTGCGTTTCGCCACAAAGCCATGGACCGGGCCGGTTGCGGTTTCATCGTCGCTGGTCGCGCGGACCGTGACCGCAGGCAGCTCTGCCGCGGCCGCGGCCGTCGGCGTGGCAGGCGCCGCGGCCTCGCCGGACTGCGCAAACACGCCGCCGGCTTGCAGGCTCAGCACAAGGGTGGTCAGGGAAAGGCCGCGCGGGGTAACCAGCGCGGAGCGGGCAAAGCGTGGCTTCGCCCGCAAGGTCGGGTGCAGAGGCATCACTCAGGGATCGGAGGTGGCGATGCCGGAAGCGGCATCACAAGTGGAAAATTCTGATTACGAATAGGAATGATTCGTGATTACATCAGAATTGTAGCGTGAATGTGTTAGAAGCGATACATAGCGAGCAGATTTCGGAAGATTGTCGTCCGCGGGCGGATCGATTCCCGCTGCATAGCGGTTCAGCCGTATTTTTATGCTGTAGCATTTAAATAGTGCATCGACATCTCGTGCCGCTATGAACAGGAAACCTGACCTCATCCGCCCCACCCCCGCAGAGGACACCGCTATCGCGCGCGGCATTGCAGAAGACAGCGATGCGGTATCGTTGCCGACCGGGCAGATCAAGGAGATGCGGCCTGCGCGCGAGGTACTCGGCAAGGACAAAGCCGACGCCCTGACCAAACGCCGTGGCAGGCCGGCCAAACCGGTCAGTGAGCGCAAGGTCAATCAGACGCTACGCATTGACCCCGACGTCCTGGCGGCCTACAAGGCAACCGGCAGCGGCTGGCAAACGCTGATGAATGAGGCGCTGCGCGACTATGCGGCTTCGCGCCGGATGCTGCCCAGGCGCTAGGCCGGACATTCCGTCATGGGCCCTGCAGGCGGCCAAGCAACCGCCTGCCCGCGTCGATCACCGCGCGATCTGGCTGCATCTGGTAGCGCACGATCATGCCCTCGATGCACAGCATCGCTTCCGCCGCCACCGCCTGGGGCGCGCTCAGGCCCAGGCGAGCCGCGATCCCGGCAATGAAGGCCTCCAGTTCGACCTTGTGGGCCACGGCCTGCTGTGTCGCCTCGTCGTCGCCGCCCGCCTCGGCCACCACGTTGATGAAGGCGCAGCCGCGGAAGTCGCGGATGAACCAGTCGGCCAGCGTGTCGGCGATCACGTCGAGGTGAGGCCGCTCGGCCAGGCGGGCTTCCACGTCCTGGCGGAACCACGCCATCCACTCGTCATGCCGGCGCGCCAGGAACGCCGCGATCAGCGCGTTCTTGGAGGGGAAATGACGGTAGAGCGACATCTTGGCCACGCCGGATTCGGCAATGATCCGGTCGATGCCGGTGGCGCGATAGCCCTCCTGGTAGAACAGGCGGGCAGCGGTGTCGAGGATGCGGTCGCGGGCGGAAGGCGTGGCCATTGTGTGCAAGCGTGGGTGGCAAGAACGGCCGGGGCGGCGCGGCGCGCTGCCCCGGCCTGTGTCTCGATACTATGACAGACAGACCTGTCTAGCAATCGCCGCGACTTCAGCCTTCGAGCCTGGCGGCCGCATCGCGCAGCGCGGTGCGCAGGCCTTCTTCCACCACCGGGTGGTAGAACGGCATCGTCAGCATCTGCGCGATGGTCAGCCCCTGCTGGTACGACCATGCCAGCAGGTGAGCGATATGCTCGGCCCGCGGGCCGGTCCATTCGGCGCCCAGGAAGCGGCCCGTGGCCTTGTCGGCATAGACATGCATCAGCCCCCGGTTCTTCAGCATGACGCGGCTGCGGCCCTGGTCTTCGAAGCTGACCGCGCCGGTCACGAAGGTGTCTTCCCCGCGCGCCGCCAGGTCTGCGTAGCGCTGGCCGACCATCGCGATCTGCGGGTCGGTGAACACCACCGCGATCGGCGCGCGGCGCGCCAGCGGCCTGACCTGCGGATAGCTGGCGGCGTTCTCGCCGGCGGCCTTGCCTTCGTCGGCGGCCTCGTGCAGCAGCGGCAGGATGTTGTTGGCATCGCCGGCGATAAAGACCGGCGCGTTGCCGCACTGCAGCGTCCGCGCGTCGAACAGCGGCACGCCGCGCGCATCCAGCGCCAGGCCGGTGTTCTCCAGGCCCAGGCCGCGCACATTGGGCGCGCGCCCGGTGGCGGCCAGCGCGTAGTCGAAGCGCTCGGTCACGCTGCGGCCTTCGCGGTCGAGGTAGGTCACCACCACCTGGTCGCCATCGCGGCCCATGTCGGTCACCTTGGCGTCGGGATCGAGATAGAACTCCTGGTTGAAGTTGCGGGCCGCGTCGGCGCGAATCACCGGGTCGGTCAGCGGCCCGAGCGAGCCGCTGACGCCGAACACGCGCACCCGCACGCCCAGCCGCGACAGCGCCTGGCCCAGCTCCAGCCCGATCACGCCGGGCCCGAACACCACCACGCTGCCGGGCAGGTCCTGCCACGCGAACACATCGTCATTGACGATCAGGCGGTCGCCGAACACGCGGAACGGCGCGGGAAGCACCGGCGCAGACCCGGTGGCGATGACCACGCGGCTGGCGCGCACGGTGGTGTGCCCGTCCACGTCCAGCGTGGTGGTGTCGATAAAGCGGGCATGGCCGCGAATGCGGTCGGCCGGCGCGATGTTCTCGACGCCGCGCACCACGAAGCCGACGAAGCGGTCGCGCTCGCTGCGCACGCGCGCCATCACCTCGCGGCCGTCGATGCGGATCTGGCCGTCGACATGGACGCCGAACGGCGCGGTGTGGCGCGCCTCATGCGCGGCCTCGGCGGCGGCGATCAGCAGCTTGGACGGCATGCAGCCCACGCGGGCACAGGTGGTGCCGTAGGGGCCGCCCTCGATGATCACGGCGCGCTTGCCCGCCGCAATCGCGGCGCGGTAGGCGGCAAGGCCGGCGGTGCCCGCGCCGATCACGGCGACGTCGGTCTGGATGGTGGTCATGGCGGTGGTTCCTTTGTGTTCTAAGCGTCAGGCTGGGGCAATCAGCGGGCTGGATGGCGCTGCCCGGCGCGGTTCGGGCAAGGCGGCGCCATCGGGTCCGGCGACTGCCGGCCCCGTGGGTTGGGGCAACAATGGGAAGCGGCTGAACGGAAGCCGCTGAGGGCGGCTTAGCTGGCCAGGTACTGCTGCAGCGCTTCGGCGCCGCCGATCAGCTTGCCGTTGATAAAGACCTGCGGTGCGGTCATCTCGCCCGACACGGCGCCCAGCACCTTGCCGCGGACCTTGTTGTCGAGCGGCACGTCGATGTAGTCGAAGCCGTTGTCGTCCAGCAGCTGCTTGGCCTTGGCGCAGAACGAGCAGCCGACCTTGGAGAACACCACCACCTGGTCAGGCTTGCGCGCGCCGGGGGCGATGTAGGCCAGCATGGTGTCGGCGTCGGACACCTTGAACGGGTCGCCCGGCTCTTCCGGCTCGATGAACATCTTCTGCACCACGCCGTCCCTGACCAGCATCGCATAGCGCCAGCTGCGCTTGCCGAAGCCCAGGTCGGCCTTGTCCACCAGCATGCCCATGCCTTCGGTGAATTCGCCGTTGCCATCGGGGATCATGGTGATGTTTGCGGATTCCTGGTCCTTGGCCCACTCGTTCATCACGAAGGTGTCGTTCACCGACACGCACAGGATGTCGTCAACGCCGTGCCGGGCGAACACCGGCGCCAGCTCGTTGTAGCGCGGCAGGTGGGTCGAGGAACAGGTCGGCGTGAACGCGCCCGGCAGCGAGAACACCACCACGGTCTTGCCGTCGAACAGCTCGCCGGTGGTGACGGTCTTCCACTCGTTGTCTTCACGGACACGGAAAGCGACATTGGGGACGCGTTGGCCTTCGCGGGATTGCAGCATCAGTTCACTCCTGGTTCTGGATCGGGTTGGTTTCGGCTGCGGGTTGCAGCGAAGGCCCCATTCTGTCGACCGGGAAGTGATTTGTACAATTCATCGTCTCAACGACGTTGATTGCCAAAGACTATGATTGCCGCATAGACCACGCTATGGGCCCGGACGTCGTCCCGCCCGCGCGGACGAAAAAGCATTTTTTTTCGGGAAAACCCGGCAGAGTGCCCTATCATGCGGCATCCCCATCGGACTCCCTTCCTCTGCAATGACCCGACCTTGCCGCCTGCCGTACCGCTATCGGTGGGCACCCCTGCTGGCGCTAGCGCTCGCGCTGGCCCTTCCCGGGCACGCCCAGACGCTGAAGAAACCGGCGCTGGAAGCCCTGACCGGCAACAGCCCGGCCGTGGCCAGGGCGGCCCAGTCCGACTTGCCGGCGTTCATGGCGGCGGCGGCCAGGGCCGAGCCGCTGGTCGCGCCGGCGGTGGCGGCGTGGCAGTCCAAAGCGCCGCTGTCAGGCGACAACCTGGTCAATGTCGCCCGGCTGCTCGGGGTTTACAACCGGCTGCGCAACGAGACCGCCGCCATCGACGTGCTCGGCAAGATGGTGGCGTTGCGCACCGTGCGCGACGAAAAGATCGCGCAGCACGAGAACCCCGCCATCATCGAGTTCGGCAAGATGATCGAAGGCATGGCGCGCGAATTCGGGCTGGCCTATCGCAATGTCGACAACCGGGTCTTCGAAGTGACGCTGCCCGGCGGCGGCAAGGACACCTTCGGCATCCTGACCCATGCCGACGTGGTGCCGGCCGTGGCCGAGGAATGGGTGCTGGACGACGGCACCAGGCTCGACCCGTTCCGGATCACGCGCATCGGCGACCTGCTGTACGGGCGCGGCACCATCGACGACAAGGGCTCGATCGCCGCGGTCCTGTACGCGATGAAGACCGTCAAGGAAAGCGGCGTGCCGCTCGAGCGCAGCATCCGGCTGATGATCGAAACCACCGAGGAAACCGGCGGCGACGGCATGAAGTACTACCGCCAGCACACCACGCTGCCCGAGTACAACGTGGTGCTCGACAGCAAGTATCCGGCCGTGGTGGCCGAGAAAGGCTCGGGCACGCTGACGGTCTCGTTCGGCATCAAGGCGGCCGACGACAAGCGCGCACCCAGCCAGGCCAACGGCAAGGGCCCGGCCATTGTCGCGATGCGCGGCGCGGCCTCGGCCAACGCCATCCCCGAGACCGCCACGGCGCGCATCGCCGGCGGCGACCCCGCGGCAGTGGCTGCCGCGCTTGAACAGGCGCGCGCGGAATTCCTGCGCCGCTACGCGCCGCGCGGCAAGTTCTCGATCGACGTGAAGCGCGCCGGCAACGACGTCGAAGTCAAGGTGACCGGTGCCTCGGCGCACGGCTCGCGACCGGAAGAAGGCGTGAACCCGCTGCCGCGGCTGGCGCTGTTCCTGCAGGCCAGCGGCGTGCGCTTTGCCGAGAACCACTACCTGAACGCGGTGCGCTACCTCAACGACCTGTACGGCCTGGACTACCTGGGCAACCGCATGGACGTGGCCTACCGCGACCCGTTCATGGGCCCGCTGACCATGTCCCCCACGCTGGTGCGCGAGCGCGGCGAATACGTCGATGTGGTCACCAACGTGCGCATGCCGCGCGGGCGCACGCCGGACGAACTGGGCGGCAAGATCACCAAGCGCATTTTCGGCTGGGCCGCCACCCATGGGCCGGTCGAGATCAAGTACGACCAGGGCAACTGGATGGCGCGCGATCCGAAAGGCGCGTGGCTGTCGACGCTGCTGAACATCTTCGGCGATACCACCGGGCTGGAAGCCAAGCCGGTCGCCACCGCCGGCAGCACCACCGCCAAGCTGATGCCCAACGCCATCAACTTCGGGCCGGCCATGCCGGGCAAGAAGTACACCGCGCACAACGCGCGCGAGTACAAGGAAGTGGCCGACCTCAACCTCGACATGCAGATGTTCACCGAGATGCTGGTGCGGATCGGGAACCTGGACAAGATGCAGTAAGCAGGATCCTCCAAACCCCGATGGTTTTCTCCCCTCTCTCGCGCGCGGGAGAGGGGCCGGGGGAGAGGGCAGGCCCTGGCACACCGACAAGTTTTACTTCACCGTCCGTCCCCGCATCACAACCCCAACTCACTCAACCCCGGATGCCCGTCCGGACGCCGGCCCAGCGGCCAGTGGAACTTGCGCTCCTCCGCCCGGATCGGCGCATCGTTGATGCAGGCAAAGCGCTTGCGCATCAGCCCCGCGTCATCGAACTCCCAGTTCTCGTTGCCGTACGACCGGTACCAGTTGCCGGAATCGTCGTGCCATTCATAGGCAAAGCGCACCGCGATGCGGTTGGCTTCGTGCACCCATAGCTCCTTGATCAGCCGGTAGTCCAGTTCCTTCTGCCACTTGCGCTGCAGGAACGCGACGATATCGGCGCGGCCGTTGACGAACTCGGCGCGGTTGCGCCATGCGCTGTCGACGGTATAGGCCAGCGCCACGCGCGCCGGGTCGCGGCTGTTCCAGCCGTCCTCGGCGGCGCGGACCTTGGCGATGGCGGTTTCGCGGGTAAACGGGGGCAGCGGCGGACGGGTTTCAACGGTTGCGGACATACGGGCTCCTTTGCGGGACAGGCGTTCAAGCCGGGAAGAGAAATGATACAGGTCTGTCTCATTATTAGTAGACAGATCTGTCTTGTCAAGGCGCGCCTCGCAACGAACGGCGGCAGAATTCAAAAGCAAGACCCGGAGTGTGGCGCGCACGCGCTCGCCCTAAAGTTGGCACCATGCAAGCACAAGACAGGAGATTTGCAGTGGGCACCAGCCAGATTCAGCAGCCGGAGATAGCCGTCGCAGGACCGCGCCGGCCGGTTCCGCGGGCAAGTGTCGCGGCCGTGCAGCGCCGGCATGACGCGGACGTGGCCACCCGGGTCGATGGCATCGACTGGGCTGCCGTCGCGCGCGATCTTGACGACTACGGCTGTGCGGCGATTCCCGGCCTGTTGTCGACCGAAGAATGCGACGCGCTCGCGGCCGGCTATGGCAACGACGCGCTGTACCGCTCTCGCATCGAGATGCGCCGGCACGGCTTCGGCCAGGGCGAATACAAGTACTTCCGCTATCCCCTGCCCGGCCTGGTCGCCGCACTGCGCACGGCGCTCTACCCGCACGTGGTGCCGGTGGCCAACCGCTGGAACGCCGCCATGGGCAGCGACATCCGTTATCCTGCCGCGCACCAGGACTTCATCGCGCGCTGCCACCACGCCGGCCAGTTGCGGCCAACGCCCCTGCTGCTGCGCTACGGCCCGGGCGACTACAACTGCCTGCACCAGGACCTGTACGGCGAGCATGTGTTCCCGCTGCAGGTCGCGATCCTGCTCTGCGAACCCGGCCGCGACTTCACCGGCGGCGAGTTCGTGCTGACCGAGCAGCGCCCGCGCATGCAGTCGCGCGCCGAGGTGGTGGCGCTGCGCCAGGGCGATGCCGTGGTGTTCGCGGTCAGCCAGCGGCCGGTGCAGGGCAGCCGCGGCAGCTATCGCGTCAACCTGCGCCATGGCGTGAGCCGGCTGCATGCCGGACAGCGCTACACGCTCGGCATCATCTTTCACGACGCTACGTGAGGCCCGCCATGACCCGCTCCATCCGCCATTCCCTACAACCGGCCCAGGCCGGCCCCGTCGAACAGGACCCGCGCTGGGCACGCGTGCTGGCGCGCGACCCCGGCGCCGACCGCGACTTCGTCTATGCGGTCAGGACCACCGGCGTCTATTGCCTGCCGAGCAGCCCGTCGCGCCTGCCGCATCCGGCCAATGTCGAGTTCTTCGATAGTGCCGCGGCGGCCGAAGCCGCCGGCTACCGGCCCAGCCGCCGCGCGGCACCGCCCGCGCTGGCGGCACGGCACGCGGCCATGGTGGCCGAGGCCTGCCGCCGCATCGAGGCCGCCGACACCGTGCCCACGCTGCCGGAACTGGCCAGCGCCGCGGGCGTCAGCCCCTACCACTTCCACCGCCTGTTCAAGACCGCCACCGGCCTGACCCCGCGCGCCTACGCCGCCGCGCATCGCGCGCGGAAACTGCGCGAGCAGCTGGGCAGCAGCGAATCCGTGACCGAGGCCATCTACGATGCCGGCTTCGGCTCCAACAGCCGCTTCTACGAGACCTCCGACGCCGTGCTCGGCATGACCCCTTCGCGCTACCGCGCCGGCGGCGCCGACATGGATATCCGCTTTGCCATCGGCCAATGCTCGCTGGGCGCGATCCTGGTGGCGCAGAGCGCGCGCGGCGTCTGCGCGATCCTGCTGGGCGACGATCCGCAAGCGCTGCTGCAAGACCTGCAGGACCGCTTCCCGCGCGCCAACCTGATCGGCGGCGACGCGCAGTTCGAGCAACTGGTCGCGCAGGTGGTGGGGCTGATCGAAGCGCCTGCGATCGGCCTGGCGCTGCCGCTGGACGTGCGTGGCACCGCGTTCCAGCAGCGCGTCTGGCAGGCCTTGCGCGAGATCCCCGCCGGCAGCACCGCCAGCTACGCCGAGATTGCGGCCCGCATCGGCGCGCCGCGCGCGGTGCGCGCGGTGGCGCAGGCCTGCGCGGCCAACCACCTGGCCGTGGCGATTCCCTGCCATCGCGTGGTGCGCAGCGACGGCGACCTGTCGGGCTACCGCTGGGGCGTGGCGCGCAAGCGCGAGCTGCTGGAGCGCGAGGCGCAGGGCTGAGCCGCCCTGCCGCTCAATGACTGGCAGTAGCCTGGACCCGTGCCAGGTAGTCGTGGATCTGCGCCACCACCGCCGCGCCTTCGCCAACCGCGGCCGCCACGCGCTTGGTCGATCCCGCGCGCACGTCGCCGATCGCAAACACGCCCGGCACGCTGGTCTGCAGCGGATACGGCACCGCCGACGCGCAGCCCAGCGCGCCGCCGCCGGTGCGCACGAAGCCCTTGCCATCGACCTCGACATGGCAGGTGCGCAGCCACGCCGCATTGGGATCGGCGCCGATGAACAGGAACAGGTGCCGCACTGCCATGGTGACCGGCACGGGATGCTCCGCGCGGCAATCGTAATGCACCGCGCTGAGCCAACCGTCCCCGTCCAGCGCGCTGATCTGGGCATGGGTATGCAGCGTGATATTCGGCAGCGCGGCGATGCGGTCGATCAGGTAGCGCGACATGGTGGCCGCCAGGCCGGGGCCGCGCACCAGCATATGCACGTGCGCCGCGTGCGAGGCCAGGAACACCGCCGCCTGCCCGGCCGAATTGCCGCCGCCCACCAGCATCGCCGGCTCGTTCCTGCACAGCTTGGCCTCCACCGGCGAGGCCCAGTAATACACGCCGCGGCCTTCAAAATGCTCGAGCTCGGCGATGCCGGGCCGGCGGTACTGCGCGCCGGTGGCGATCACCACGGTGTGGGTCGGCACCAGGCGGCCGTCGGCCAGTTCCAGCCGGATCGGATCGGCGCCGCAATGCAGTGCCTTGACCTCCAGCGGAATGGCGATATGCGCGCCGAACTTGAGCGCCTGCACGAACGCGCGCCCCGCCAGCGCCTGTCCGGAGATGCCGGTCGGAAAGCCTAGGTAGTTCTCGATGCGCGCGCTCGCGCCCGCCTGCCCGCCCGGCGAGCGGCAATCGATCACCGCCACCGACAGGCCCTCGGACGCGGCATAGACCGCCGTCGCCAGCCCGGCCGGCCCGGCCCCGACCACCACCACGTCATAGACGTGGTCCGGATCGAACTCCGGCAGCAGCCCCAGGCACGACGCCAGCTGGCCTTCGTCCGGGGCGCGCAGCACGCGGCCGTCGGCGCAGATCACCAGCGGAAAGTCGCTGGCGGGGGCGTTGGCGTAGTCGAGCAGCAAGGAGCAATCGCGGTCGGCGTCGATATCGATGACGGTATGCGGGTGGCCGTTGCGGCGCAGGAAGGCCTGCAGCGCCAGCAGCTGCGGCTCGGTGCCGTGGCCCACCAGCACCGGGCCGCTGCCGAACTCGATCAGCCCGACGCGGCGCAGGATCAGCGCGCGCATGATGCGCTCGCCCAGTTCGGCCTCGGCCACCAGCAGCGCGCGCAGCCGGTCCGGCAGGATCACGTAGCCGTCGGTGTCGGTGACGGCGATGCCGTCGACCAGCGCGGGCCGCCCGGACAGGGTGCCGACCTCGGCCAGGAAGTGCCCCGGCCCCTGCTCGGTGATCTGGTGTTCGCGTCCCAGGCCGTCGCGCCGCATCACGCGCACGCGGCCGCTGGTGACCAGGTACATGCCGCGCCCGGTCTCGCCGATGGCAAACAGCTTCTCGCCGGCGCGCCAGCTCTGCGGGGTGCCGAAGCGCCGCACGCGCGCCATCTCGTCGGCGCTCAGCTGCGGGAACATCTGGTGCCAGCGTGATTCGAGCGTGGAGTACGGGGCCTCCAGCCCGCCACCGGCGTCCGCATTCGGGTCCACATCGGCTGCCACTGCCTCCGCCTGCAAGTTCGCCATGCTGCCTCCCTGATCCCGTCACTACCCGCCGGACGGACCGCATCCCGGCTGCCGCGGCGCGGCCTATCGATAGTAGACGGCGCGACACGGAATGCGAGGCCGGCGGCGCCGGCAGTTGCGCATTGCGCCGGCTTGGGATTGAATGGTCGCCTCGGCGCTCCGGCAAGCCTTTGCCCACCGCCGCCACAGTCAGAAATCACAAGCCTTGATGCCATCCACCCCTGAATCCGATCCGAACCAGCCCGGCGACCGTCCCGCACGCCCGGCATTGCGCCCGCTCACGCCAGTCGAGGGCCGCGTGCTCGGCGTGCTGGTCGAGAAGCAGCACACCGTACCCGATACCTATCCGCTGTCGCTCAACGCGCTGGCTTCCGGCTGCAACCAGAAGACCGCGCGCGCGCCGGTGATGAACGTCAGCGAGGCCGAGATCCTGGAGGCCATCGACGGCCTCAAGGGCCTGAGCCTGGTCTTTGAAGGCAGCAGCAGCCGCGTGCCGCGCTTCGAGCACAACATGCAGCGGGCGCTGGGCGTGCCCAGCCAGTCGGTCGCCCTGCTGGCGATGCTGCTGCTGCGCGGCCCGCAGACCGCCGCCGAACTGCGCCTGAATACCGCGCGCCTGCATGGTTTTGCCGACATTTCCTCGGTCGAGGCCTTCCTGGACGAACTGGCCAGCCAGACGCCGCCGCGCGTGGTGCGGCTGCCGCGCGCCCCGGGCGCGCGCGAAAACCGCTGGATGCACCTGCTGAGCGGCGAAGCCAGCGCCGCCGTGGCCGCCGCGGCCGCCGAGGACACCGGGCGCGCCGCCGAGGGCGGCAGCGCACCGTCGGCCGAACTGGAACAGCTGCGCGCCGAGCAGCAGGCCCTGACCGATAAGGTGGCCAGGCTGCAAGGGCTGGTCGAACACATGGCCGCGCAGCTCGGCATCTCCGCGGACGAGTTTCTCGGCTGAACCGCCACGCCCCGGCCTTCCCTGCTCAATCCCAACTCCTCTGCTGGCCAGAAGTGGTGGGCGGGGTCAATTCATGGCGGTTAATTGCGCAATTAACCCAAGACCTGGTCGCCGTGGCGCTAGATCGCGAGATACGACGCCACCCGAGCCGCGTGATCAGGATCCGGCACCGCGTCGGCGGACGCCGATCGCAAATGGCCGCAGAACCGCAGCAAGGCGGCTTCCATCGCACGAAGCTCCGCGGTCACCGGGCGATCCGCCGCCTGCTTGCGCGCCAGTGCGGCAGCCAGGTTGCGGCGGATCAGGGCCACCTGGGCATCGGCAAAATCCAGGCAACGCTCGCGGCTACGCGCGCTGGCTCCCGCCAGCACCGCCAGCGCGGGCACCAATGCCATCGTGCGGGTGCCCGTCAACCGCAAGGCCGCGATGCCGCCCGCAGCCGCCAGCAGTTCAGGCAGCAGCCAGCGGAACACCTGGTCGCCCCACACTGACTTTTCCTGCGCCTCGTCGTCGCGGCGGCGCTCCAAGGCGTCGGCATAAGCCGGATCGGCCACGCGCCCGCCCCGTGCCAGTTCGCGAAAGCCGTCGCGCGGACCGGCGGCGATGCAGTCGGCGCCGATATAGCCAGGGCCCGCGCGCCGCTGTGCCAGCAGCACCGGCTGCAGCGCATCGGGGGTCCAGGCGTCTAGCGGAACCATCGCGCAGGTGGACGGACGGCTGGCGTGAATCGCGCAGCCGTTGTCGTCCGCCAATGCAGGGCAGCGCTTCAGCGATGGGTAGTCCAGGCCCTGCACGGCCAGCATCAGGTAGTCGCCGCCGGGCAGCGCATGGCCCAGCCTGCCGGCAAGGCCAGCGGCGTCAGCAGCGTGCGCCGAGTCAGCGGGCCGCATGCGCCGCAGCCCGATGGCCCCGACAAAACGATGCTGGTGCCGAAACAGTTCGGCCAGCGTGAGTTGCGGCGGCGAATTGCAGCACTTGCCGCAGGCGCTGCAGTGGAATGACACCACTGCGCCGGTGTCGTCGCTCACCACGGCCGCCGCACCGAGTCGTTGAAGCGGGCCAGGATAAAGGCCTTGACCGGGCCGGATTGCAGGCTGCGCACGGTGGCCGCCACCCACGCTGCCTCGCGGTCCGGTGCGCGCACCGCCAGCACGCTGGCAAACGGCACGCGTGCGTCTTCCATGCCGATGGCGTCGCGCGCGGGCGCCAGGCCCGCCGCCGCGGCCGCGTCGAACGGCAGTGCCACCAGCGCGTGGTCGGCAAGCGCCGATGCCAGCCGTGGCTGCGCAAGCAGCCGGAACTTCAGCCGGCGCGGATTGGCGCGGATGTCCGGCAGCCCTGGCTGCAGGCCGGCTGCCGTATCCAGGCGGACCAGCCCGTACTGATGCATCAGCAGCAAGGCGCGCCCCAGCTCCTGCGCATCGGCGGGCAACGCCACCGTGGCACCCACGGGCAACGCTGCCAGCCGTGCCGCGGTGCGCGAATAGAGACCGGTGGGATAGGTCACGGTATGGGCGACAGGAACCAGCGCCCCGCCCGGGCCCCGCACCCGGGCCAGCGCCGGCGCGTGCTGCGCGATGCTGGCATCGACGCGCCCCGCTGCCAGCGCGGCGCCGGCCCGCGCGCCATCGGCAAAACGCACCGGCTCGATGCGCACGCCGTTCTGCAGTGCGGTGGCGTGCGCCGCGGCCAGCAGTTCGGCATCGGCATCGCGCGCCACACCGATTCGCACGACCAATTCCGCCCGGGCATGCTCGCTGGTGACCAGGACCAGCAGCGCAAGGCCCGTCGTCAATACTTGCCGCCGGTCAACCATCGCGCAGCACCGTCCGAAAGCCGATATGCGACGTGGGCAGGTCGCTTTCCGCCGGCTCGCGCGCCGACGCGCGGTAGCGCACGCAGAAGTCCGGCGCGCACAGGAACGAGCCGCCCTTGATGACCGCGCTGCGCGCGCCCCGGTGCCGGCCCGCGACCGCCGCGGTATCGCCATTGGCATGCGACTGCCGCGGGCCGGTGTACGGGTCCGCGGTCCATTCCCACGCGTTGGCGATCATGTCGAACAGCGCAAGACCATTGGGCGGATAGCAGCCCACCGGCGCCAGTCCGGCAAAGCCATCGCGCGACGTGTTGAGCACCGGAAACACGCCTTGCCAGTAGTTGGCCGTGGGCGTGCCCGCGGCCGTCTGCGGCGCGGTTTCCAGTGCGGCATCGCTGCGTCCGGCCTTGGCCGCAAACTCCCATTCGTCCTCGGTCGGCAGTTCGCGCCCCAGCCAGCGCGCGTAGGCCAGCGCATCGGCCTGGGTCACCAGCGTGACCGGCTGGCCGGCGCGCGCCTGCCAGCCGTCGCCGCCCGCTTCCGCCCCGGCCGCCGCGCGCCCTTGCGGATGGCGCCAGTCGGCGCCGCGCACCATCGACCACCATGCATACGGACGCGCGCGCAGTTCGGCATCGGTGGGCACGTGGAACACCACGGCGGCGCCCTGGCGCTCGGCATCGGTGACATAGCCGGTGGCCTGGACGAAGGCGGCAAACTGCGCCACGGTGACCTCGGTCTGGTCGATCCAGAACGAGCGCACGCGGACCTTGCCGGCCGGGCGCTCGTCCGGATAGCCATGCAAGGTGCCCGGCACGAATTCGCCGCCCGCGACGCGCACCATGCCAGCCGTGGGCGACTGGCGCCACCCTTGCGGCAGCCCGGCATACGCCGCGCACTGCTGCGGCGTGCCAAGGCGCGCGCCGGCGACCGGGCCATCAGCCAGGCCACCGGCCGGCATGGCCCGCGTCATCGCCAGGCCGCCACCGAAGGCCAGGACAGCGGCCATGGCCAGCGCCGGCATGCGCCAGGAACTTGCCTTGTGCTTCATCACTGCCCCGATCAGTAGATCATGCCCGGCACCTTGGGCAGCACCGCCCCCACTCTGGCCGCATAGTCATTCCACCTGGCCTTCAGGTCCGCCAGCACGTCGGGCCGCTGCGCCGCCAGGTCGTTGGTCTCGCCACGATCGGCGCGGATGTCGTACAGCGTCCATTCGCCATGCGCGGGCCCGAACGGGGGCTCGATCCACACCGCTTTCCAGTTGTCGCTGTAGACATAGGTGCGGCCGTACAGCTCTTCGGCAAAGGTCGTGCGCCCGGTGGCTTCGGTCCTGCCCTGCAGCGTCGGCAGCAACGACACGCCGCTGATCGGATAGACATTGCGGCCGTCGTACACCACCTTGCCCGCGTTCCGGTTCACGCCCTTGCTGTCGTACAGCGGTGCGGCAGGTGTCGATGGCGCGCTGATGCCGGCCAGCTCCAGGAAGGTCGGCGCCAGGTCCACCACGTGCGTGAACGCCGACAGCTTCGCCTGCGGCGCCGCGGATGCCGCGCCCGGCAGCTTGACGATGGTCGGCACCGAATGGCCGCCCTCGGACAGGAACGACTTCCACAGCTTGAACGGCGTGGCGCTGACCTCGGCCCAGCGCTGGCCGTAGTCCAGGTTGGCGCGGCCCTTGTAGTCGGGCGTGCCGAGCGTGGGGAACACCGCGGGGTCGGCATTGCGCAAGTTGTAGGACTGGTCGTAGTTGCCGCCGAACTCGTAGTAGCTGGCCTCCGGCCCGTTGTCGGACTGGAACACGATCAGCGTGTTGTCGTATTCGCCGATGTCCTTCAGGTGCTGCACCACGCGGCCGATGTTGTCGTCCAGGTTCTCGACCATGGCGGCGTAGATTTCCATGAAGCGGGCCTGGGCCTTTTTCTCGTCGGCGCTCAGGCTGTCCCACTTGTTGTTGGCGTTCATCACGCGCGTATCCACCCCACCCTGCGCCGCGCTGCGCGTGGCCGATATATAGCTGGCCTGCGCCGTGCCCCAGTTGGCCGTGGCGGGCGTGACCGCCAGGGTCTCGTCGCGGCCGGGGTTGGGCGTGAAGTCGGCCGGGATCAGGCCCAGTGCCTTCTGTCGCGCCAGCCGTGCGGCGCGGATGGGCTCGTAGCCAGCATCGTAGACGCCCTTGTAGCGGTCGAGGTAGGCCGCCGGCGCCTGCAGCGGCGAGTGCGGGGCCTGATAGGTCAGGTAGGCGAAGAACGGCTTGCCGTCGGCGTTCTTGCCCGTGCTGGAATCGATGTAGCGCAGGATCGTGCTGGTATAGAAGTCGGTCGAATAGAAGTTGGTGGTGTCGGGCGTGACGTAGTGCTCGTCCTCGACGTAGGCGGTCGGTCCGTTGCGGCCGAAGTGGTCGCCGCCGCCGCCCAGCAGCGCATAGCTCTTCTCGAAGCCCCATGAGATAGGGGTCTGGCCGGGTGCCGTGGTACCGACCGCCGTGCCCTGGTTGCCGGCGTTCGGCAGGCCGCTGCCCAGGTGCCACTTGCCGGCCATGTAGGTGTGATAGCCGCCGTCCTTGAGCAGTTGCGCGATCGACAGGGCGCGGTCGTTCAGGTAGCCCTCGTAGCCGGGAATGGGTTTGCCGTTCTCGTCGAGGTAGTTGGCATCGGTATTGGCCATGGTGCCCTGGCCGACCAGATGATGGTCGGTGCCCGAGATGATCATCGCGCGGGTCACCGCGCACACCGCCGCGGTGTGATGGTTGGGCAGCAGCCGGCCATCGCGCACCAGCTGGTCCAGGTTGGGGGTGCGGATCTCGCTGCCGAACGCGCCCAGGTCGGAATAGCCCAGGTCATCGGCCATGATGAACAGGATGTTGGGGCGCCGTGCCGCCTGTGGAGGGGTGTCCGGCTGCGCGGTCGACGTCCCGCCGGCACCGGCCGGCGGGTTGTCGTCGCTGCCGCAGCCGGCGGCCAGCGCCAGCACGCCCAGGCACAGGGCTGCCAGCTGGCGCCGCCGGGGCGCGCGGCGCGGGGTTGGGAGGGACGCTGCTCTGGTTGTTGTCATACGCCGGTCTCGCTTCAATGGCTCGGGAAAAGCGTCATGCTAAGAATGCGTCACGCGTCATAGAACGAATGGTTTTGCATATGCTTGTGCGAGGCGCATCCAAGGGCACCATGCCGCAGCCGCTGCACGCCGGCGCGGACGTCGCCTATGCTTTGCACAGGACCGCCGACAAGACTGGGAGAACGCCGCAGCCATGGACAAGACAGCCTTTGTATTCGCCGGCGGCGGAAGCCTGGGGGCGATCCAGGTGGGCATGCTGCGTGAACTGGCGGCCTGGGGCGTGATGCCGGATATCGTGATCGGCGCGTCGGCCGGGGCCATCAACGGCGCCTACTTTGCCTGCAACCCCGGCGTTGCCGGCGCGCAGCGACTCGAGGGGCTATGGCGCGGCATCCGCCGCACCGACATCCTGCCGTGGAGCTGGCGCAGTGTCTGGAATATGTTCGGCGGCGGCCGCGGACATCTGGTGGAAGCGACCGGCTTGCGCAGCCTGCTCGCGCGGCATTTCGGGCCGCGCAACCTGGAAGCCGCCGAACTGCCGCTGCACGTGGTGGCAACCGATATGCAGAGCGGGGACGAAGTGGTGCTGTCCAGCGGCCTCATCGTCGACGCGGTGCTGGCCAGCGCCGCCATCCCGGGCGTCTTTCCGCCGGTGCAGTTCGCGGGCCGCACGCTGATCGACGGCGGCGTGGCCAACAACACGCCGGTGTCCACCGCGGTCGGACTGGGCGCCACGCGCGTGATCGTGCTGCCGGCGGGCTTTACCTGCGCCGAGCGCCGCCCGCCACGCGGTGCGCTGGAGCATGCGTTCAACGCGCTGTCACTGCTGGTGGCGCGCCAGCTGGTGCATGACCTGCAGCACTTCGCCAGCCAGGCGCAGATCAGCGTGGTGCCGCCGCTGTGCCCGCTCGACATCTCGCCCTACGACTATTCCCGCTGCGGCGAGCTGATCGACCGCGCCGCGGCCACCACGGCCGAATGGCTGCGCGGCAAAGGCCTGGACACGCCAGGCATCCCCGGTGCCCTCGCACCGCATTCGCATGACGAAACGGCGCCGAGCTGCAGTACCGACATACCGGCGGCGGCGCCCCACTGAAGCACCTGCGCGCCGCCGGGGGCACCCCGGCGCGATTGCTACAATCCGGCCCATGCCCAGCCAAGCCGAACGCAGCGCCAGTACCCGCCAGTCCCTGATCGACGCCGCCGCTACCCTGCTCATCGAGCAAGGCTACGCCGCCTTTTCCGAAGCGCGCGTGTGCGAGCTGGCGGGCACCAGCCGCGGCTCGCTGCGCCACCATTTCCCGGAAGGCCGCTACGACCTGCTGCCGGCCATGCTGGACTTCCTGCTGCAGCGCGAAGCGGCGCGCCTGGCCGCGCTGGGGCCGCTGGGCCCGTCACTGCGGCTGCACCTGATGCTGCATGTGCTGGCAAACCGGCCGCAGCGGCATGCCTCGCTGGCGATCCTGGAGGTGTGGATGGCAACGCGCGGCGACATTCGCCTCGCCCGCGCCGTGCATGCATCGCTGGCGGCGGTGCCGCAGGCGTTGTTCGGCCAGCCGCCGGACGCGCCGCCGCAGCCGGAATGGCTGGCGCTGCGTTGCTTCCTGCATGGCGCGACCTTGCACAGCTTCGCGCCGGACTACGACGCGCAGCAGCTGTCCGAGGCCGTGCGCTGGCTGATCGCGCTGCTGCCGCGGCCCGACGGCCTGGACGCGGTGCTGGCCCGCATGCAGGCCTGGCCGCGCTAGTCCACATCATCAAGGCAGCCGCGCCAGCAAGCGCTCGTGCAGGGCAGGCGGCAATGCGAGCCGGCCCTTGCGCCCCGGCGCAGCCGGGTCGAACACCACGGCCTGCCCGTCCCAGCTGAGCCGCACCGGCCCGGCACTGGTGAAGGTGCGATGCGCCAGCACCCGGTCACGTTCGGCGCCGTAGATCCGCAGCAATATCCGCTCGCCGCCCAGGTGACAGTATTCGGCGGCATACCGCGCGGCGGCATCGACCGCGGCAACGCGGCGGCAGTTGTGCGCGCCGGCGCGCTCGGTGACGCCGTGGCCGTAGACGATGGCGGTCCAGATGGCGCCGACCGCCAGCACGCGCCCGCCGCTGACCAGCAGCATGCGCCGGGCGCGCGCGGCGCGCCCCTGCGGGGACGCCATGACATAGGCGACCGCACGGAACGCGGCCACCCCCAGCAGCAACAGCGCCACCGCGGCCAGGTGGAAATAGAACGCCGAATCCGGCATCGACGCCATGATCTGGGCCATCCCTGCCCTCCTTCCCCCATCGATGACCGAAGCCGCTGCCAGGATAGACCTGGCAGCGTCCGGCATTCATCAGTCCCGCATTAAATAAATCGACGCGATTTATTCCTGATAATTCATAATGCGCGCCTTATTTCTGCCATGGCACCAGAATAATCAAGCGCCGCACTGACGCCAATTCGGTGTATTCCCGCTGTGTCTATTTTCCGGCGGATTTGTCGGCGGTATTTGCAGCGGGCAGACTGGCAAGCAGGCTCAGCAGCCGTGCCGCCGTTGGCGCCACGATCTGCGCCAGTGCCGCGGCGGTGGCGGCATCGCCATCGCGGGCGGCATGCTCGAGCCGCTGCGCCATCAGCCGCAGCGCATGGCAACCGACGTAGTGGGCGGAGGCCTTGAGCCGGTGGGCGACGCCGCGCACCGTCTCCAGGCTGGCCCCGGCCTGGCGCAGTTGCGCCAGGTCATCGCGGGTCGAGCTCACCAGGGCCTGCAACAGTTCGCTGGCAAACGCCGGATTGCCGAAGGTCTGCGCGGCGATGGCCCGGGCGATGCCGGCGGCCTCGCGCGCGGACAGCGCCACGTAGTGCCGGGCGGCCAGCATGGCCAGCAGCGCCGCTTCGGTGACCGGTGCGCGCAAGGTGGCCACGGCGGCCTCCGTGCGGGTCAGCGCTGGTGCCGCGCCGGGCGGCAGCACCACGGCGCAGACCGCGCCGCGGGCGCGCCATGCCTGCATCAGGGGGGAAGGTATCGCGGCGGCGGCACTCGCCATCACCAGGTCGGCATCGGCGGCCATCTCAGGCACCGTCGCGCTCACGCCCGTCTGCACTGCAAAGCCGAGGTCGCGCAGGATTCGCGCGGCATCCGTTACCCAATCGGAGTCGCTGGCGGGTGCCAGCAACCAGGCCGTTGGGCGTGTCTGCGCTTCGGCGGCCTTCACGCTATCCGACCGCAATATGATGGCGCCGCGCGAAATCGATGACATCGACAATCGATTTTGCGCCGAGTTTCTCCATTACCCGGGTCTTGTGCGTGCTGACGGTCTTGTTCGAAATAAACAGGACCTGGCCGATTTCCTTGTTCGTCATGCCCCGGGCGAGCATCTGCATCACCACCAGTTCCTTGTCCGACAGCGAGGCGAGGCGTTCGGCTTCATCTGCCAGCCCGGATTTGCCGTGATCGATCTCCGGCATCACCGTGTAGCCCGCCAGCACGGACTCTGTGCACCGCACGATCTCGGACAGTTCCTCGGTCTTGCTGACAAAGCCGTGCGCGCCGGCATGGCGAGCACGGGGCGCGAAGGCGTTCTGGTCCTGGCCCGAGATGACCAGGATGCGCACCGCGGGATGGCTGGCCTTGAGGCGCGGAATCACGTCCAGCCCGTTGATCTTGGGAATATCCAGATCCAGGATGACCACGTCGGGCATGTATTGCCGCACGATCTCGATGGCGGCCTGGCCATTGTCTGCCTCGAGCACATGGGTAACGCCCAGCACCTGGGAAAAATGCGTCTTGAGTACGGCACGCACGGGCGGGTGGTCATCGACGATCAGGATGGTGGTCAAGCTTGTACTCCGTTGCAAACATCGCGTTTCCGCGCGACCGCGGCACATCATTGTGCTAAGCAATTGCGCGTTACGAAACCAGAAATTTCCGAGGGGCGGATGGTTTATTCCGAAACGCCGCGCTTGCCGATGCGGTCGCGCCGTTCATGTGATGCGCGGCAAACCCGCCGGAATTGCCGCGCGAATGGCATGTTTGGAATGGTGCGGCAAGGCGGGACCAGATTGTGTTCGATATGTGACGCCACAGGCGGCGGGTCGCCTGCGATTTCGAAATTTCCCTAGCAATTTCAGATTCGTCCTAATGAGCTGGCGGGTCCGCGCCCCTAGAGTGAAGACACTCTACTGACCTCGCCGACCCGCTTGCCGTTCCGTCCGCCCGCTTCCGCTCCCGCTTCACCATCCGCCACCACGCACCCGCTTCGTGCCGCTGTCGATTCCCCGCGACCCGCCGGGCGCCCGGCACGGGTCAGCCGGGCCGCGCGGGCGCGGCGGCGTGCGTGTGCCATGGCCCTGGCCATCGGCCTGTTGCCCGGCCTGTTGCCCGGCCTGTTGCCCGGCCTTTTGCCCGGCGCGCTGACCGCTGCGCTGGCGGCATCCGCGCCAGCGTCCGCCCGGGTGCCGGCGCCGGATTCGCATGCGCAGCTGCTGGGCTGGTCCACCGCCGTGCTGTGCGCGGTCACGCCTTTCCTGCTGGCCTGGATCATCGCGCTGTACCGCGAGGTACGCCGGCGCCGGGCGGCGGAAACCGCCCTCAAAGACTGCGTCGCCATCCAGACCGCGCTGCTCGACGGCATTCCGCAGCCGGTCTACCTGCGCGATGCCTCGCTGCGGCTGGTCGCCTGCAACCGCGGCTATGAGGAACTGCTGGGTGCCGAACGCGGCGCCCTGCTCGGGCAGCCGCTGGACGCCGTGCTGGCGGCACACCCGCTTGCCACGGACATGGCGGAACTCTTGCGCGACTACCGCCAGGTCATCGAAGGCGGCGCGCCGCTGCGCACCGACCGGTGCCTGCGGCTGGGCGACCGCACCCTGCACGTGCTGAACTGGCTGACCCCGCTGCGCGGTGCCGACGGCACCGTCAAGGGCCTGGCCGGCGGCTGCGTCGACCTGACCGAGCGCCACGAGATGCTGGCCGAACTGGCCCAGGCCAAGACCGAGGCCGAAGCCGCCAACCGCGCCAAGTCTGCCTTCCTGGCATCGGTCAGCCATGAGATCCGCACGCCGATGAATGCCATCACCGGCATGCTCGAACTGACGCTGGCGCACAGCGAGCTGCCGGCCGAGCAACGGCTGCAGCTGGTCACCGCGCACAAATCCGCACTGGGACTGCTGGCGCTGATCGACGACCTCCTCGACCTGTCCAAACTCGAGGCGGGCAAGTTCCGCATCCACCCGGCACCGGCGTCGCTGCCAGGCCTGGTCGACGATACCCTGCTGATCTTCGGCCCCGTCGCGGCGCAAAAGGGCCTGCCCCTGACCAGCGGCGTCAGCGCTGCGCTGGCGCCGCTGCATCAGGTCGACGCGCTGCGCTTCCGGCAGATCCTGGCCAACCTGGTGTCCAATGCGGTGCGCTTTACCGACAGCGGCACGATCCACGTGCGGCTGGACGCGCAGGCGCCCGGCGACGGCGTGCAGCAGGTCATGCTGACCGTCTCCGACACCGGCATCGGCATTCCCCTCGCGGCCCAGGCCCGCTTGTTCCAGCCGTTCGAGCAGGTGCACGGGTGCGCGCGCACCCACGCTGGCGGCACCGGGCTCGGGCTGGCCATCTGCCGGCGCCTGGCCACTGCCATGGGGGGCCGCATCACGCTGACCAGCCAGCCTGGCCAGGGCACGCGGGTGGTGGTGTCGCTGCCGCTGGCGATCGCCAGCACAGCGGCCGGCATGGCGGCCACCATAGCGGCCACCACAGCGCCCGGCACGGCGCAGCCGGCCGAACCGGCGCCACCGTCGCCCATGGCGGGTTGCCCGCGGCGCGAGGCCAGCATCCTGGTGATCGACGACCACGCGCCCAACCGCCTGCTGCTGCATCGCCAGCTGGAACACCTGGGCCACCGCGTCAGCACCGCCTGCGATGGCCGCGAAGCCCTGGCCGCGCTGGACCGTGCCAGCTTCGACGTGATCGTTTGCGACTGCGCCATGCCGGTGATGGACGGCCTCGCCTTCACGCGCGCGGTGCGGGCGCGCCACGATGCGCATCGGTATGTGCCCATCGTCGGCTGCACCGCCAGCGCCGTGGCCGGCGACCACGCCGCGGCGCTGGCCGCAGGCATGGACGCGGTGCTGGTCAAGCCGGTGGGCCTGCAGGCGCTGGATGCCGCGGTGTCGCAGGCCTGCGCCGGCCGCCCGGGCCCGCCGCCGGCGGCGGCCCCGCAACCGCCCGGCCAGGCGGGCTGGCAAGGCATGGCCGGGCCCGTCGGCAACGCCGGCAACGCCGGCAACGACGGTTCCCGCTGCCAGGCCGGCCCCGGCGCGCGGGCATCGTGGTGCGCGGTCTGCCGCGCGATGAATGTGCAGTGCGACCGCATTGACCCGCCCGAGGACTGACCTGTCGGCTTCAGGGCTCCATCGGCACCGCACTGGTGCACTTGATCTCGTCCAGGCACACGCTGGACTTCACGCCGCTGACACCGGGAATGCGCATCAGCGTATCGAGCAGGAAGTCGGACAGCGATTTCAGGTCGCGGGCAACCACCTTCAGCACGTAGTCGATATCGCCGGTCACCGAGAAGCACTCCTGGATCTGTGCCAGTTCCGCCACCAGCCGCTTGAAGTTGGACAGGTCGCGGATATGCCCGCGCTCCATCGTCACATGGATAAACGCGACCACGCCGAAGCCCAGCGCCGCGGCGTCCAGCCGCGCCTCGTAGCGCTTGACCAGCCCGGCCTCTTCCAGCCGGCGGTGGCGCCGCAGGGTCTGCGCCGGCGACAGCGCGATGGCCTCGGCCAGTTCCAGGTTGGATGCCCGCCCGTTTTCCTGCAGCACCCCGAGCAGGCGGCGATCGGTGCGGTCCAGGTCGATTGATTGCACTTCGGTTTCCTCGTTTCAGTGATTCAAGCAATCAAATTTCATAATCTAGGGTTTCCCTGCCTGTTTTACGAAATCCAATTTTGCCGGCCCGAATATACACTGCATCCCAGGCAAGCGCACCGCAAACCCGTTCCATGATGGGTCCGATGCCGAGCCGGCTGGCCCCGGCGCGACTGCGCAAGCAAGTGCTCAAGCCACAATATTATTTCCTGCCCCTACGTTCTTACCGAGAAAGCCATGGCCGACCTGTTTGACAACCCGATGCAGCTGATGGGCTTCGAATTCGTGGAATTCGCCTCGCCCACCCCCAACCTGCTTGAGCCGCTGTTCGAGCAGATGGGCTTCACGCTGGTGGCAAAGCACCGTTCCAAGGACGTGGTGCTGTACCGCCAGGGCGAAGTGAACTTCATCGTCAACCGCGAGCCGCACAGCCACGCCGCCTACTTTGCCGCCGAGCACGGCCCCAGCGCCTGCGGCATGGCTTTCCGCGTCAAGGATTCGCACAAGGCCTATGCCCGTGCGCTGGAACTGGGCGCGCAGCCGGTCGAGATCCCGACCGGCCCGATGGAGCTGCGCCTGCCGGCGATCAAGGGCATCGGCGGCGCGCCGCTGTACCTGATCGACCGCTTCGAGGAAGGCAAGTCGATCTATGACATCGACTTCGAGTTCATCGAAGGCGTCGACCGCCACCCGGTCGGCCACGGCCTCAAGCTGATCGACCACCTGACCCACAACGTCTACCGTGGCCGCATGGCGTATTGGGCCAATTTCTACGAAAAGTTGTTCAACTTCCGCGAAATCCGCTACTTCGACATCCAGGGCGAGTACACCGGCCTGGCCTCGAAGGCCATGACCGCGCCCGATGGTAAAATCCGCATTCCGCTGAACGAGGAATCGTCCAAGGGCGCCGGCCAGATCGAAGAGTTCCTGATGGCCTTCAACGGCGAGGGCATCCAGCACATCGCCTTCCTGACCGACAACCTGATCGAGGTCATCGACCGCCTGCAACTGGCCGGCGTGCCGCTGATGACCGCACCGAACGACTACTACTACGAGGCGCTCGACACCCGCCTGCCCGGCCACGGCCAGCCCGTCGAGCAACTGAAGTCGCGCGGCATCCTGCTGGACGGCACCACCGAAGGCGGCAAGCCCCGCCTGCTGCTGCAGATCTTCTCCAAGACCGCGCTCGGCCCGGTCTTCTTCGAGTTCATCCAGCGCCAGGGCGACGAAGGCTTCGGCGAAGGCAACTTCAAGGCACTGTTCGAGTCGCTGGAACGCGACCAGATCGAACGCGGCACGCTCAAGGTCGAGGCCTGACCGGCTTCGGCCTTCCCTGACCGGCCGCCTTCGACGGCGCGCCGGCTCCGGAAACGCGCACACCGCGGCGCGGCAGTCACCCTGCCGCGCGGGCGGTGGACGACCCCCAGGCCCAAGCGTCCGACTCCGACAAAAGCCAGAGACGCGGGCCCGCATTCCATGAGAATGGGTAGAGGAAACACTGCATGCATTCCAGCAACAACGACGGCACGCTCAAGCGCGGGCTGAAGAACCGGCATATCCAGCTGATCGCCCTCGGTGGCGCCATCGGCACCGGACTTTTCCTGGGCATCGCCCAGACCATCAAGATGGCGGGGCCCTCGGTCCTGCTGGGCTATGCGATCGCCGGCATCGTGGCGTTCTTCATCATGCGCCAGCTCGGCGAGATGGTGGTCGACGAGCCCGTCGCCGGCTCGTTCAGCTATTTTGCCGACAAGTACTGCGGCCACTTCGCCGGCTTCCTGTCGGGGTGGAACTACTGGGTGCTGTATATCCTGGTGAGCATGGCCGAGCTGTCGGCGGTCGGCATCTACGTGCAGTACTGGTGGCCGGAGATTCCCACCTGGGTCTCGGCGCTGGCGTTCTTCGTCATCATCAACGCGATCAACCTGGCCAGCGTGAAGTCCTTCGGCGAGATGGAATTCTGGTTCTCGATCATCAAGGTCGCGGCGATCATCGGCATGATCGGCTTCGGCGGCTACCTGCTGATGTCCGGCAATGCCGGGCCGCAGGCTAGCGTGGCCAACCTGTGGCAGCACGGCGGCTTCTTCCCCAACGGCATGGGCGGCCTGGTGATGGCCATGGCGGTGATCATGTTCTCGTTCGGCGGGCTGGAGCTGGTGGGCATCACCGCGGCCGAGGCGGATTCGCCCGAGAAGACCATCCCCAAGGCGACCAACCAGGTGATCTACCGCATCCTGATCTTCTACGTGGGCGCGCTGGCGGTGCTGCTGTCGCTGTACCCGTGGGAGAACGTGGTCACCGGCGGCAGCCCGTTCGTGCTGATCTTCCACGCGCTGAACAGCAACTGGGTCGCCAACGTGCTGAACGTGGTGGTGCTGACCGCGGCGCTGTCGGTCTACAACAGCGGCGTGTACTGCAACAGCCGCATGCTGTACGGCCTGGCCAAACAAGGCAACGCGCCCAGGGCGCTGCTCAAGGTCAACCAGCGCGGCATCCCGCTGACCGCACTGGCGTTCTCGGCGGTGGCCACCGCGGCGTGCGTGGTGATCAACTACTTCATGCCGGGCAAGGCCTTCGAGCTGCTGATGGGGCTGGTGGTGTCGGCGCTGATCATCAACTGGGCCATGATCAGCCTGATCCACCTGAAATTCCGTGCCGACAAGCGCCGCGCCGGCCAGGCCACGGCGTTCCAGAGCTGGGGCTATCCGCTGACCAACTACCTGTGCCTGGTGTTCCTGGCCGGCATCCTGGTGGTGATGTACCTGACCGAAGGCCTGCGCCTCTCGGTGTACCTGATCCCGGTGTGGCTGGCGGTACTCGGCGTGAGCTACCTGGTGCGCCAGAAGAAGGCCGGCGCCGCGCTGCAGGCCGGCGTGGCCGCGCAGCAGCTGCGCTGACCCGGCCGGGCGGCGCCCGCCAGGCTGCGGGCGCCGCCGGTTAAAATCCACGCTGATTCCACGCTGCCCGGCCCCTGCGCCGCGACAGCTGCCCCCCGACCCAACTCCATCGCATCCCATGTTCGCACACATCGAGGCCTTTCCCGGCGATCCGATCCTCTCGCTCAACGAGGACTTCCAGCGCGACCCGCGCACCGACAAGGTCAACCTCAGCATCGGCATCTACTTTGACGACGAAGGCCGCCTGCCGGTGATGCAGGCCGTGGCGCAGGCCGAGGCCGCGCTGCTGGCCGACATGGGCCCGCGCCCCTACCTGCCGATGTCGGGCCTGGTGGCCTACCGCAACGCGGTGCAGGCACTGGTGTTCGGCGAGGATTCGCCGGCGCGCGCCGCCGGCCGCATCGCCACGCTGCAGACGCTGGGCGGCTCGGGCGCGCTGCGCGTGGGCGCCGATTTCCTCAAGCGCTACTATCCGCAGGCGCAGGTGTGGATCAGCGACCCCAGCTGGGAAAACCACCGCGTGGTGTTCGAGCGCGCCGGCTTCACCGTCAATACCTACCCGTACTATGACGACGCCACCGGCGGCCTGAAATTCGACGCCATGATCGACGCGCTGCGCGCCATCCCGGCCGGCAGCATCGTGCTGCTGCATGCCTGCTGCCACAACCCGACCGGCGTGGACCTGAACCAGGACCAGTGGCGCCAGCTGATCGCGCTGCTCAAGGCCAACCAGCTGCTGCCGTTCGTCGACATGGCCTACCAGGGCTTTGGCGCCGGCCTGGAAGACGACGCCTTCGCCATCCGCGAACTGGTCGCGCAGGAGGTGCCGTGCCTGGTGGCCAACTCGTTCTCGAAGAACTTCTCACTGTACGGCGAGCGCTGCGGCGGCCTGAGCGTGTTCTGCAACACCGCGGCCGAGGCGTCCAACGTGCTGGGCCAGTTGACCGG
The DNA here is from genome assembly GCF_900249755.1 of Cupriavidus taiwanensis. Classification (NCBI taxonomy): domain Bacteria; kingdom Pseudomonadati; phylum Pseudomonadota; class Betaproteobacteria; order Burkholderiales; family Burkholderiaceae; genus Cupriavidus; species Cupriavidus taiwanensis. Next base: position 778,028 of record NZ_LT976854.1, on the reverse strand, counting down.
CGCGGTGCGCGCCAACTACAGCAACCCGCCCACGCACGGCGCGCGCGTGGTGGCGAAAGTGCTGACCACGCCCGAGCTGCGCCAGCTGTGGGAACAGGAACTGGCCCAGATGTGCGGCCGCATCGCGCGCATGCGCGAGGCCATCCACCACCACCTGCGCGACCATGTCAGCGGCGAGGCGCTGTCGCGCTACCTGACCCAGCGCGGCATGTTCACCTACACCGGCCTCAGCGCCGATCAGGCCGAGCGCCTGCGCGAACAGCACGGCGTGTACCTGCTGCGCTCGGGCCGCATGTGCGTGGCCGGGCTGAACGAGCGCAATGTCGGCATCGTGGCCAAGGCCATCGGCAGCGTGCTGAAGAGCTGAACCTGGTCCCACACCGCCTCATCGCGGCGCCTTCGGGCGCCGTTTTTATTGGCTGCGCCACATTGCGGCCAGCGTAATTTCTACACGCACCGCGTGGCGTTTTTGACGCTTGCCGCGCCGCGTTGCCGCGCCACGCGCGGCGCCAGGGCCCGGGGCGCTGCCCGGCACTGAACTTGCAGCCTTCCGGTATTCCCGGCACCGCCCGCTGGCGCGCCGGGACCCAGACCGAAGGCTCGCCCATGTCCGAAGACAACGTTCCGGCCCATTGCAACACCACCGCCCCGCCCGGCGCCGCCGCGCGTGCGGTGACGCTCCACGTCAACGGCAACTCATGCACGCTGCAACTGGAACCGCGCTGCACGCTGCTCGACGCGCTGCGCGAAGTGCTGCAGCTGACCGGCGCCAAGAAAGGCTGCGACCGCGGCCAGTGCGGCGCCTGCACCGTGCTGGTCGACGGCCGCCGCATCAACGCCTGCCTGACGCTCGCGGTGATGCAGGAAGGCCGTGAGATCACCACCATCGAAGGCCTGGCCAGCGGCGACGCGCTGCACCCCATGCAGCAGGCCTTCGTCACCCACGATGCGCTGCAATGCGGCTTCTGCACCCCGGGCCAGATCTGCTCGGCGGTGGGCATGCTGGCCGAGGCGCAGGCCGGCCATGCCAGCGCGGTGCGGCCGCTGGACGCTGCCGCGCTGCCCCTCACCGACGATGAAATCCGCGAGCGCATGAGCGGCAACCTGTGCCGCTGCGGCGCCTATCCCAATATCGTTGCCGCGGTGCGCGAGGCTTGCGGCGCGGGCGGCGGCAGCTAAGGCTGGCCATGAATCCTTTCGCTTATGAACGGCCGGATTCGGTCGACGAGGCCGTGCGCCTGGGGAGCCAGCCGGGCGCGCGCTATGTGGCCGGCGGCACCAACCTGCTGGACCTGGTCAAGGCCGGCGTGGAAACGCCGCGGCTGCTGGTCGACGTCAGCCGGCTGCCGCTGGCGCAGGTCGCGGCGCTGCCCGATGGCGGCCTGCGCCTGGGCGCGATGGTCAGCAACACCGATGCGGCCAACCACGCGCTGGTGCGCGAGCGCTATCCGCTGCTGGCGCAGGCGCTGCTGTCGGGCGCCTCGGGGCAACTGCGCAATATGGCGACGGTGGGCGGCAACCTGCTGCAGCGCACCCGCTGCCATTACTTCTACGACCTGGGCTTCCCGGCCTGCAACAAGCGCAAGCCCGGCTCGGGCTGCGGCGCGCGCGACGGCATCAACCGCATCCACGCCATCCTGGGCGCGAGCGAGCATTGCATCGCCGTGCATCCGTCCGACATGTGCGTGGCGCTGGCCGCGCTCGAGGCCGTGATCGTTGTGCGCGCCGGCACCGGCGAGCGCCGCATCCCGATCGCCGACTTCCACCGCCTGCCCGGCAACACCCCGCAATGCGACACCATGCTCGCGCCCGGCGAGCTGATCGTCGCCATCGACCTGCCGCCTTCGCCTTATGCCGCGCACGCGCACTACCTGAAGGTGCGTGACCGCTCCAGCTTTGCCTTCGCGCTGGTCTCGGTCGCGGCGGCGCTAGACCTCGACGGCAACAACGTGCGCAGCGCCCGGCTGGCACTGGGCGGCGTGGCGCACAAGCCGTGGCGCGTGCCCGCCGCGGAACGGGTCCTGGCGGGCCGCCCGCTGAGCGCGCACAGCGCGGCGGACGCGGCGCGGCTGCTGCTCGACGGCGCGCAGCCGCATGCGCACAACGCGTTCAAGATCGGCCTGGCGCAGCGTGCCGTCGCACTCGCGCTGCAAGTGGCCAGCCGCGCGCAAGGAGCCCAGACATGAGCGTCACCGGCAGCCCGCTCGACCGCGTCGACGGCATCCCCAAGGTCACCGGCCGCGCCCGCTACACCGCCGACCACACGCTGCCGGGGCTGGTCCATGCGGTGATGGTGACCAGCACCATCGCCCGCGGCGAGATCGTCGCCATCGATGCCGACGCGTGCCAGCGCATGCCGGGCGTGCGGCTGGTGCTGACGCCGTTCAACGCCCCGCACCTGCCCAGGGGCGGCAAGGCAGCTGCCGACATCCCCACCGCCGGCCACGCCATGAGCCTGCTGCAGGACGCCGCGGTCCGCTACAACAACCAGCCCATCGCCGTGGTGGTGGCCGATACGCTGGAACAAGCGCGCGACGCCGCCCGCTGCCTGCCGGTGCAATACCGCCCGGCTGATGCCGTGCTGGACTTTGCGCAGGCCCGCGCGCATGCGCGCAAGCCGGACGAAGACGGCTCGGCCGACAGCCGCCGCGGCGACCCCGACGCCGGCCTGCGCGGCGCCGCCGCCGTGATCGACGCGGTCTACACCACGCCGATGGAAAACCACAACCCGATGGAGCCGCATGCCACCATCGCCGCCTGGGACGGCGACCAGCTCACGCTGTACGACTCGACGCAATACGTCACCGGCGTGCGCAAGGCCGCCGCGGCTGCATTCGGCCTGCCCGCGGACAAGGTGCGCGTGATCTGCCCTTACGTGGGCGGCGGCTTTGGCTGCAAGGGCTCGATGTGGTCGCACGTGGTGCTGGCCGCGATGGCGGCGCGGCAGGTCAGCCGGCCCGTCAAGCTGGTGGTGGAACGGACCCAGATGTTCGGCCCGGTGGGCGCGCGGCCGCTGACCGAGCAGCACATGATCGCGGCAGCGGCCACGGATGGGGCGCTGCGCGCCCTGCGCCATGACGTGACCGCAGGCACGGCCGCGATCGAGGAATGGCTGGAATCCGCCGCGCTGATCACGCGCCGGCTTTACGCCTGCGCCAACGTGCAGACCAGCCACCGGCTGGTGGAACTGGACATCGGCACGCCCACGTTCATGCGCGCGCCTGGCGAAGCGCCCGGCAGCTTCGCGCTGGAATGCTCGCTCGACGAACTGGCGCAACGGCTGGGCGTCGACCCGGTGGCGCTGCGCCTGCGCAACCACGCCGACACCGATCCGGACAAGCAGTTGCCGTTCTCGAGCAAGTCGCTGCGCGAATGCTATCGCGACGCCGCCGAGCGCTTCGGCTGGGCGCAGCGCAATCCCGCCCCGCGCTCGATGCACGCCGACGGCAAGCTGGTGGGCCTGGGCATGGCCACCGCCACCTACCCCACCTACCGCTCGCCGGCCAGCGCGATGGTGCGCCTGCTGCCGGACGGCACGGCGCTGGTACGGACCGGCTCGCAAGACCTCGGCACCGGCACCTACACGGTGATGACGCAGGTCGCCGCCGATGCGCTGGGCCTGCCGCCGGCGCGCGTGCGCCTGGAACTGGGCGACACCGCCTTCCCCGAGGCCCCGGTGTCGGGCGGCTCGCAGTCGGTGGCCAGCGTCGCGCCCGCCGTGCAGCAGGCGGCCGAAGCCGCACGATTGCGCCTGATCCGCCAGGCCGTGGCCGACAGCGCCTCGCCGCTCGCCGGCGCGCCGGTGGAAGACGTGGAGATTGTCGATGGCTGGCTGCAACGCCGCTCGGATCCGGCGCAGCGCGAGCCCATGTCCGCGCCGATCACACGCGCAGGCGGCCGCGCGATCGAAGCGCGCGCCAGCACCCGGCCCGGCAAGGAGCGCCAGGCGTACGCCATGCACGCCTTCGGCGCCGTCTTTGCCGAAGTCCGCGTCGACCCCGTGCTGGGCGAGGTCCGCGTCCACCGCGTCGTTGCCAGCTACGGCGCCGGCCGGCTGCTGAACCGCAAGACCGCGCACAGCCAGCTGATGGGCGGCATTGTCTGGGGCATCGGCATGGCGCTGCACGAGAAGACCGAGCTGGACCTGGCCACCGGGCGAGTCGCCAACGCCAACCTGGCCGAGTACCACGTGCCGGTCAATGCCGACATCGGCACCATCGACGTCAACGTGGTGGACGAGGACGATCCGCATATCAACGCGCTCGGCACCAAGGGCATCGGCGAGATCGGCATCGTCGGCGTGGCCGCGGCCATTGCCAATGCCGTGTACCACGCCACCGGCCGGCGCGTGCGCGACCTGCCGATCACGCTGGACAAGCTGCTCGACTGAACGCCGTCCCGGCACCGGGCGAGACCCCACAGGCATCCACGCGGGCCGCGCCAGTTGCGCCGGCCGCGATCCGGTGGAAAGATGTCGCCCACGGGCTCCCGCGCCCGCAACCTGACTGCCCGCCGTGCGGGCATGGAGGCTGCCGTGACCGAGCGAATTCCACCGCGTCCGTACTCGTGCATCGCGCTGCTGCTGGCCGCCGGCGCGGCGCTGGCGCCGGGCCTGACCAGCGCCCAGACGCCGGCACCGCTGGCCGAATGGCAGTTCTCCGCCGGCATTCCGCTGCAGAAGCTGTTCGTCGACGACATCCCCGACTGGCAGGTCCGCCTTGGCGCCGCGGCGATGCTGCGGCCGCGCTACGACGGCTCGTCCGAGTACATCGTGGTCGGCGGCCCCAGCATCGATATCCGCTACCGCGACCTGGCCTTCGCGTCGATCGGCGAAGGGCTCGGCGTGAACGTGCTGCGCGGCAAGAACTGGCGCGCGGGCATCGCGCTGACCTACAACCTGGGCCGGCGCGGGCAAAACGACTCGCCGCACCTGGACGGCATGGGCAATATCAACCCGGCGCCGGAAGGCAAGCTGTTCGCCGAATACGCGGTCTCGAAGGCATTGCCGCTGGTGCTGCGCATCGATGCGCGCCGCAGCCTGGGCGGCAGCGACGGCTGGATCGGCGACATCGGCGCCTACATGCCGCTGCCCGGCAGCTCCGAACGATTCTTCTGGTTCGCCGGCCCCACCGTCACGCTGGCCGACTCGCGCTACATGAACGCCTGGTACGGCGTCAGCGCCGCGCAGGCGCGCGCCGGCCGGCCGCAGTACCACGCGCGCGGCGGGATCAAGTCATACGGCTTCGGCGTGACCTCGGTGTGGTACTTCGCCAAACACTGGTTTGCCAGCTCGGACGTGGCCGTGTCGCAACTGGCGGGCGATGCGGCCGACAGCCCCATCACGCGCAAGCGGACCAACGCGGTGTTCGACCTGTCGGTCAACTACGAATTCTGACGAGCGTCGCGGCCTGGCTGGTTCGGCTATCGCACATTGGATGGCCTGCCCCCGCCATTCAGCCGCCCCTGGCGCGGCTGCGTGTCCACTGCGTCCCGCATAATTGGCCAGCCGGAGTTCCGGCCGCAGCCCCCGCCAGGGGATTGCCAAGCATGCCAAAGAAGGAGACGTAGTTGAAGTCCAGCATCAAGCATCGCGTCGCGCGCAGCGCGCGTTCCATCGCCATCGCCGCCGCCGGCGTGGCCGCCCTCCACACCGCCCCCACTGCCCTCGCCGCCGACTGGCCGGCCAAGCCGATCAAGGTGATCGTGCCCTACACCCCGGGCGGCTCCACCGACACGGTGTCGCGGGTCGTCTTCGAGCAGGTCTCGCAACGGCTGGGCCAGCCCATCATCATCGAGAACAAGCCCGGTGCCAACAGCACGCTGGGCGTCGGCGTCGCCGCGCGCTCGGCGCCGGACGGCTACACCTTTGTCTCGGTGCTGGCCGCCTACAGCGCCAACATGTCGCTGTATTCCAAGCTCAGCTACAAGCCCGCCGACCTGGTGCCGGTGGCCGAAATGGCCGAGCTGCCGCTGTTCCTGTTCGCCAGCAAGAAGCTGCCGGTCAAGACCGTAGCCGAGCTGGTCGACTACGGCAAGAAGCATCCCGACACGCTGACCTTCGGCTCCAGCGGCGTCGGCAGCTCCGCCCACCTGACCGGCGAACGCCTGGCGATGGAGTCGAAGCTCAAGCTGACCCACGTGCCCTACAACGGCAGCGCGCCGATCCTGCCCGCGCTGGTGTCCGGCGAGGTCTCGGTGGCGTTCGACCCGCTGCTGGTGCCAATGCCGCACGTCAAGTCCGGCAAGATCAACGTGCTGGCCGTCGCTTCCGCCAAGCGCTGGCCGGGCGAGCCCAATATCCCGACCATGGAAGAAGCCGGCTTCCCCGGCTTCGTCATGAGTTCATGGACCGGCCTGCTGGCACCGGCAGGCACGCCGCAGCCGATCGTCGCGCGCATGGCGAAGGAAATCGCCGCGGCCACGCGCAGCCCGGAAGTCACGAAGAAGCTGACCGACCTGGGCTTTGTGCCGGTGGGCGGCACGCCTGAAGAATTCCGCAAGCTGATCGAGCGCGATACGAAGCGGTACGCGGAGATCGTGAAGGCCGGGAAGATTACGCTGGACTAAGACAGCGGGCTTGCGGCAAGCGTGGCAGGTGCCTGGCGGCGGCAAGCGCCACCGCGGCAGCCGCCACGCTGCGCCGCGCTTACCAGCGGTGCTGGTACATCGCCGTCAGCGTGATGCCCGGCGCCGGCAGCCGGCTGGTGTTGTTGCTGTTGCGCAGCAGCTGGCTGTACAGCGGGTAGTAGTTGCGGTTGAACAGGTTCTCGATGCCGACCGTGATCGTGTCCTTGCGCGTCAGCTCATAGCGGCTGATCAGGTCCACCGTGGTATAGCTGCTGACGTCGCGCCGCCCGAAGCTGTTCTGCCCGTTGAGCCGGTAATCGCGGCTGGCGTAGTAGCTCAGCTGCACGCGGTTGCTCCACTGGCTCACCGGCCGGAACTGCAGGTAGGCCGTGAGCTTGAGCGGCGGGATGCGGTACCCGGTCATGTCCTGGAAGCCGGCGCTGGCCTGCGGCCGTTCGCGCCCGTTGATCCAGGTGATGGTGCCGCCCGCGCCCCAGCGCTCGTCATCGGAGCGGTAGTCGGCCGCCGCTTCCACGCCGGCGATGCGCTCTTCGGTACGGGTCAGGATCAGGCCGTTGTTGAAGCTCTGCACGTCGCCCAGCTTGGACGTGGTGTAGAACAGCGCCACGCTCGCCAGCGTATTGCCCAGCGCACCGCGCCAGCCCACTTCATAGTTGTTGGTCTTGACCGGGTCCAGGCTGGACGAATTGATGTCGAAGCCCGCGCGCGCGTTGCGGACCTGCAGGCCGATATCCGGCAACTGGAAGCCCTGGCTGAACGAGGCATAGAACTCCTGGCCCTTGACCGGCGCATAGGCCGCGCCCAGGTTGAACAGCCAGGCGCCATAGTTGACCGTGCCGCCCTTGACCGTGGCCGGGTTGCTCGCGCGCGATTGCGACAGCGGCACGAAATCATCGAAGCTGGCGCTGGCGCGCTCATAACGCAGGCCGCCCTCGGCCGACCACTGCTCGCTGAACTTGTGCTGCAGCTGGCCGAAGATGCCGCCACTGCGCGTGGTCAGCGGCGGCATGTAGGTGGCCGTGCCGATGCGGTTGAAGACCAGCCCGCCGCTGCTGTCGTAGGCGCGCGGGTCGAACAGGTCCAGCGGCATGTCGCTGCGCTCCTGGTTGTAGTCGGCGCCCCACAGCAGCTTGGTGGCCTTGGCGTTGCCCAGCGGCGTGCTGATGGTCAGGCGGCCGCCGAACACGTCGCTGTTCTGGCTGATCTGGTCGACATTGCCGCCGCGCGTGGCCACGGCGCGCGCATCGAACGGCGGGAACCGCGTGAAGTAATCGCGGTAATAGAACTGGCTCGATACCGTGCTGCCGAACAGGTCCTGGTGCTGGTAGTCCAGGTTGACCACGGTATTGCGCAGCTCGTTCTGGTTCTCCAGCTGCAGGCCGCGAATCGCGCGCGCGGCGGTGGAGCCGGCCGGCGCACGCGCGACCGACGGATCGGACGCATAGTCGGTGTTCTGCTTCGCCTGGTAGCGGCTGACGCTCAACTGCAGCCGCTGCTGGCCGTCGATGCGCCAGCCCAGCTTGCCGCTCAGGTTGTAGACGTTGGAATCGAACAGATCGCCCTGGCTGGGCTCCGGCGCAATGCGGTGGCCTTCGGCATCGTAAGGGCTGCCGATGCGCTGCGCGCCCAGGTGGAAGGCATAGTCGATCGGCCCCTGGCTGTCGGAAAAATGCTGCTGCACATTGGCGCTCAGCCCTTCCCTGCTCAGCCGCGTCAGCGGCGTGCCCAGCGTGACCGTGGTGTCCGCGCTGGGCGGCCCGCCGGCCTGGCGCGTGGTGATCGAGATAATGCCGCCGCTGGCCCCCGCCCCGTACAGCGCGCTGCTGCCGCGCAGCACCTCGATGCGCTCGATATTGCTCGGGTCGATGGTGGCCAGGTTGCGCGCCGAGTCGCGGTTGGTGTTCAGCGGGATGCCATCGACCAGCACCAGCGCGCTGCGCCCGCGCAGCGTCTGGCCGAAATCCGTCACCGTACGGCTGGAATCGGCCATGCCCGGGATGACCTTGCTGAGCATGGTGGCAAGGTTGGTCGAACCCGTGCGAAGCTCGTCCAGCTCCTCGCGTTCGATCACCGTGACCTGCCGCATCGGGTTGACCAGGTCGCTCTTGATCCGGTCGACACGCACCTCCACGGCATTCAGGCTGCCCGCTTCCACCGACGCGGCCGGGGCCTGAGCCTGGGACTGGGCCTGTGCGAAGGAGACCAGCGGCATGGTGCCCGCGATGGCACAGATCAGCAGGGACAGCGGGCGGGGACGAAGGGCGAAACGGATAGGGGTGGCCGGAAGGGATTGCATGGTGGCAGCAGGCGCGCGCAGAGGGTTTTAATGATTTGTAACAAAACCGGGAATGATAATGATTCCTGATTGTGTTAGCAAGCGCTGGTGCTGCGCACGTTATGTCATGGGCCGCATACAGTCTGCAGCGGGAAGGCCGGTCCAATTGCTTTGGACCAACAAGCGTGTTCTCACGCCTTCGAGGAGAAACACAGCCAAGACTTCGTGTGACCTAGCGATTCAACCCGTTGACGGCGTATCGGGCAATCTCCGCAGCGATAGCTTCGCGATCCTTCCTGGTCTCGCTTTTCCTGGGTTGATACCAGCGTGACGTCCAGTTCAATGCGCCAAGCAGCGCTTTGACCACGATCCGGACGTCCATTTCGCGGAACTCCCCATTGGCCACACCCTCCTCCAGGACCTGAAGGTACAGGCGTTCGTTACCATCGCGCAGCGCAGTAATGCGCTTGATCTCAGCGCGCTCTTCTTCCGTGGTGCGCCCGCCCAATTGCAACTCCAGGCCCTGGGCGGCAACCCGAAGATAATCCAGATGCTCCATCATCAGGAGCGAATGAGCGAATGCCATGGACTCGAGACGCTGGCGGGCCGGGGCCTCCGAACTGGCAGCCGGCTCGATGGCTGCCCTGGTCAGCTCCATGGCGCGACGCTGGACCGCAAAAAACAATATCGTTTTGCTGCGGAAATGGTAATAGATGATCCCCTTGGTCGCGCCATAGCTATCGCTGATGTCGTCAAGCGAGGTGGCGGCAAAGCCAAGCTTCATGAAGACCGACGCGGCGGCATCAAGAATGGCGAGTTGCTTCTCATCGCCTTCTGGCGTTCCGATCTGACGTTTGCGCCCCATAAGAAATGCTCTGTTGGTTTTTGATTCACGGCGGCGCCCGCTTGTCCAACGAACAACGGCAGACGACGTCTATCAAGGGATGCAAAGATATCAGATTCACTTCGGCGACGCCGCTCCCTGCAGCGCCGCGTAGCCTCGATTACAGCTTGGGAATATTGAAACGCTTCACCAGCTTCGACTCTCTATCAATCTCGGCTTTCTGAAAAGCGCGAAGCTGTTCAGCCGTGCCAGTGAACGCACTGAAGTTGTTTTGCTCGAGGTATTGAGCTGTCTCCGCATCCTTGAATACCGTCAGAAGCGTACTTTCGAGCCGGGACACAACGGCCTTGGGCGTACCCTTGGGTGCAAAGATGCCCCACCATGCCACCTGGAAATACTCCTTGTATCCAAGCTCCTGGAGCGTCGGGGTTTCCGGTTCGCTTTTCATGCGGCGATCAGAGGTTAGCGCAAGCATGCGCAGCTTGCCGCCCTTGACCAGAGGAAGTCCGGCACTGTACTCGGCGATGGCAAAGTCCACCTGCTTGCCGGCCAGATCGGTCAAGGTAGGGCTGCTTCCCTTGTAGGAGATCGCGTTGGCCTTGGCCCCCACCAAAGACATCAACCATTCGGTCGCAATGTTGTAAGTCGCACTGCCACTGCCATAGTTGAGTTTGCCAGGCACCTTCTTTGCCTCTGCAAACAGGTCTTCCGCCGTCTTGAAGGGGGAGTCCGCCGGCACATAGACGCCCATGGGCGAATACGCGAGACGCGCCACAGGTTCAAGGTCGGTAAGCGGGTTATATGGCAGCTTTTCGTAGAGGGCGACATTAGTGGTCACCGGTCCGTTTGCGGCCCAAAGCAATGTGTAGCCGTCCGCCGGCGCATTGACGACTGTTTGCGCCGCGATGATTGCGTTGCCTCCCGGCTTGTTCTCGATCACGACTGGCTTGCCAAGTGCGGTTTCCATGCGCCTTGCCGCATAGCGAGCTACCGTATCCGTTCCGGATCCAGGGGGATAGGGCACTACCAGCTTGATTGGCCGATCAGGGTAGCCGCCCTGGGCAAAGGCGGCTTGAGGCATCAGCGAGATGCCGGCCAATGCCATCATTGCCATGTACTGTTTCATCTTTGTCTCCTCTTCGGGTTGTGTCAGGTCATGCTCGGAAAGCTGTTTGCGGATGCAAGGCGACTCTGCCAATCACCTTGCGCTCCGTAATCGCCCCGAGTGCGTCTTTGAAATGCGCAAGCGGGTAAGTCGCATAGGTCTCGGGACGGAGCTTTCCCGCGGCAGCCCAGCCCAACATTTCATCGAATGCGCCGCGGACACGGTCCTGCATGGAGGCCGGCGGTGCTTGCTTGCCCCAACCCATGTAGTAGCCCCAATAGATTCCGATGACAGAGACGTTCTTGACCAGCACCAGATTGGCGGGAATCTGCGGAATCGTCCCGCCGGCAAAGCCCATCGGAATGATTCGTCCGTCCGGAGCGATGCATCGCAGCGATTCGGTGAAGGTGTCACCGCCCACCGGATCGAAGATGACATCGGCACCGCGTTGAGATGTTTCGCGGAGAACAACATCGCGGAAGTTCTCGGTGCGGTAATTGACCGTGACGTCTGCGCCGTGACGCCGGGCCGCCTCGAGTTTGCCGGCGTCGCCTGCTGTAGCGATGACGCGCGCGCCGAGCCTCTTTCCGACCTCGACCGCAGCCAAACCACTGCCCCCCGCAGCGCCATGCACCAGCAGTGTTTCCCCTGCCGCAACGTTTGCACGCCATTTGAGCGCACCGTACGCCGTCGCGTAGATAGTCGGAAACTGCACTGCCGCGTCAAAGCCGACTGCATCCGGCAGGGCAAACACCGTGGCCTCCGGGGCCACGACTTGCTCGGCAAAACCCCCGATACGGACGCCCGCTACCACCCGGTCGCCTGGCTTAAAGAGCGAGGTCTCGTCTCCGCATTCCAACACGATGCCGGCGATCTCGGTCCCTGGCGTGAACGGAGGATCCCAGCGGTTTTGATGCTTGCCCTCCAGTACGAGCAGGTTGGCAAAGCTCACGCCGGCCGAATGGACCTGAATTCGGATTCCGTCCGATCGCATGCCCGGCGGATCGACTTCGGTCAACTCGGTATGGTCGAGGCCAAGCCGGTGGCAGACGACTGCTTTCATGCTGCGGCTCCGTGGCGGCCCATCCCCGTGGCGAAGCGGATTGCGCCCGCTTTGGCTTCGATGCGCTTGGCACGCTCGGCCAGTTCGGCCTCGATAGTGAGCGCGTCGCTCATGGCCTCGCCGTCTTGCCGGTACACGGATTCGCGATCTGAGTTCATGGCAATCTGGGGGAAAGCGGCAATCGTCGCGGCCAGGGCCTCGGCGGTTGCCCGTGCGGTCCCATCGGGTACCACACGCGTTGCCAGGCCCATCTGCAAGGCTTCCTCGGCGGACACCATGCGGGCGGTCAGCAGCATGTCCAGCGCCCGGCTGGTACCAATCAACCTCGGTAGCCTGACCGTTGTACCGTCGCTCATGGGCACCCCCCATCGACGTGACAGCACCGCAAAGGAGGCCGACTCCTCGGCAACGCGGATGTCGCACCAGAGCGCCAGGCCTAACCCTCCAGCGCATGCGTGGCCTGCAACTGCCGCGATAACCGGTTTGCGTGCCGGCCTGGACAGCGGGCCGCCCGATCCGGCCCAAGCATCGTATTCCGCTCCGCCCGCCAGTTCCTTCAGATCCGCGCCAGCGCAGAACGCGCCTCCCGCTCCGCAGAGCACGGCGACGCTTGCTTCATCATCGTTTTCGAAGGCACGAATCGCTGCACCGAGGGCTGCGGTCGCCTCACGGTCGAGCGCGTTGCGCACTTCCGGGCGGTTGATGACAATGGTTGTTACCGCACCGTTCTTTTCAGTCAGGATCTTTTCTTTCATAACTGCGACACCAATAGCGTTAGACCAGAAGGAATCACTTCGAAAACTCGTCGCGGATAGCCGTGGTGTGTTGCCCCAGACCGGGGACATCTCCAAGCGTGCGCGACTGTCCGCGAAAAATGGCGGGCGGCGCCACCAGGTTGGCTTCCCCATGCGCCGTCGGGACAGTGACGCGCCGCAGCTGGGGATGGGTCGACAGCTGCGTAACGTCATTGACAGAAGCGAAAGCGATGCGCGACGCCTTCAGCGCCTCAACGACTTCCAGTTTCGTCATCGTCGCGAGAATCGCGACGATTTCCTGATCCAGCTCCGCGCGGTGTTCCACGCGTGCAAGATTGGTGGAAAATTCGGGCCTTTCAAGCAGATCCGGGCGTTTGAGCACGTCCTGAGCAAACCTGCTCCACTCACCGTCGTTCTGAACCCCGACCAGCACGGTTTCTTCATCGCCGACGGCGGCGCCGACCGGAAAGGCCCCATAGGGAGCGATGGTGGGATGGGATAAACCTACGCGGGGCCAGATCATGCCTGCGTACTCGTAGTGCAGAAGCGGCACGGTCATCCAGTCGCTCATTGCGTCAAAAAGCGAGACATGGATGGCGCTTCCGATTCCCGTGCGCTCGCGTTGCAGCAATGCCTCCAGAATGGCCGCATGAGCGTACATGCCGGTTGCAACATCGCAGGCGGAAACGCCAATTCTGCCGGGAGCCTCGGGGGTGCCAGTAACGGATGCGATGCCGCTTTCTGCCTGCACGAGCAGGTCATAGGCGCGCATTCCGGCATACGGGCCCTCTTCGCCATAGCCCGTAATGTCGCAAGTAATCAGACGCGGATGACGGGCGCGCATCTCTTCCCAGCCGAAGCCGGCACGCTTTGCCGCCCCCGGGCCAAGATTCTGGATGAGCACGTCCGCCCGACCAATGATGCGCTGCAACAGCTCGGCATCTCCGGGCTTGGCGAAGTCAAGAACAATCGATTCCTTGCCCCGGTTCAGCCATACGAAATACGTGCTGTCGCCGTTCACCGCCGAATCGTAACCACGGGCAAAGTCGCCGCCGGCGCGCTCGATCTTGATCACACGGGCGCCAGCATCAGCCAGGCGCGATGAGGCGTAGGGAGCGGCGGCGGCTTGCTCAACAGCCACTACCAGTATCCCTTCCAAAGGAAGTGCCATGGTGTCTCCATATAAGAATTCGTCGCCGCGCGGAGCTTCGGATTGCGCCACACACAGCGCGCTTGAAAATAATGCTACGCAGTAGTATGTTTTTGGTCAAGCCCGAATCGCGGTCGTGCGGTCGGTCGCAAACAGCGGATGCCCCGTAGTGCTGCCAAGCCACTTTCGTCACATGAAGCCCTCACACCAGACCCTAGATCATCTCAATCTTCCATTCTTCGACGCCAGGCATCGGGATGCGGCAGAACAAGTCGTTTCATGGACGCAGAGCGCCTTCGCCTCCTGTCCTGCACCCAAGACCAATGCCGACATCGACCAGCATTGCCGATCGTTGGTGAGCAGTCTCGGAGAAGCAGGCATCCTCGAACTCTGCGTGCCTCGCCGGGACGAGTCGGGCACTGCAAGCATCGATTCGCGCTCGCTCTGCCTCGCCCGCGAACTCCTCGCCCAGGCAAGCCCGCTCGCGGACTTCAGTTTTGCCATGCAGGGCCTTGGGTCTGGCGCAATTTCGCTGGCCGGGTCAGCCAGGCAGAAGTCGGCCTATCTGGATGACGTGGCGAGAGGCAACCGCATTGCCGCGTTTGCGCTGTCGGAGCCGAACGCAGGCTCGGATGTGGGCGGCATGTGCTGCGAGGCGGCTTCCCGCCAAGGGGGCTATGTCCTCAACGGCGAAAAGATGTGGATCTCCAATGGCGGCATTGCGGACTTCTATGTCGTGTTCGCACGCGAACCAGGCACTGCGAGATCGGCGGGAATCTCTGCTTTTATTGTCGACGCAGACACGCCAGGCCTGGAGATCGTTGAACGAATCGATGTCATTTCACCACACCCCCTGGCACGACTGCGCTTCAATGAGTGCTATGTCGACGCCGGCATGCGCCTGGGAAGCGAGGGCGAAGGCTTCAAGCTCGCCATGCGCACGCTCGAGATTTTCCGTACCTCGGTGGCCGCCGCGGCACTGGGATTCGCAAGGAAAGCCCTCCGGCTGGGCATTGAACGCGCACTATCTCGCGCAATGTTTGGTACGGTACTTGGTGACATGCAACTGACCCAGGCAACGCTTGCTGATATGGCCACCGCGGTAGAGTCGTCGGCGCTCCTGGTCTACCGTGCCGCCTGGATGCGGGATCAGGGGACGCCGACCGCTCGCGAGGCAGCCATGGCGAAACTGGTCTCGACCGAATCCGCTCAACGTGTAGTGGACTCCGCCGTGCAGCTTTGGGGGGGCGCAGGTGTCAGGGCAGGCGAAGAGGTCGAAGCGCTCTATCGCGACGTGCGTGCGCTAAGGATCTACGAAGGGGCAAGCGAGGTGCAGCGCCTCATTATCGGTAGTGGCATCATCAAAGCCCACAGGGGCTGACTGCACACGCATACAGAACGATAAAGGAGACCAACACATGGCAGGGGCACTCGAGGGAATTCGCGTCATCGATATCAGTACGTTCGTGCTGGGGCCAGTGGCTACCCAGATGCTCGGCGATATGGGGGCGGACGTTGTCAAGGTGGAGGCGCCGGAAGGAGATCCGACGCGCGGCATTGGCCAGATGCGCTCCCCCGGAATGGGGTCATTCTTCCTGAACCTGAATCGGAACAAGCGCAGTGTGGTGCTCGACCTGAAGCAGCCGAGCGGCAGGGCAACGCTTCGCTCACTGATTGCCGGCGCCGACGTGGTCGTCCATAACATGCGGAGCGGCGCCGCCGAGCGGATCGGCATCGATTACGTGAATCTTTCATCGCTGAACCCGCGTTTGGTTCACGCTACGGCGCAGGGCTTTGGCAAAGGCGGTCGCTATTTTGACCGACCCGCATACGACGACGTCATTCAAGGCTTGGGCGGGGTGACGGGGCTAAACCGGCGCATGAGTGGCCAGAGCGGTTACACCCCGATGCTGCTCGCCGACAAGCTATGTGGCGTCTACTTGTACTCCGCCATCATGACCGCTTTGTTGCATCGCGAACGAACAGGAACGGGGCAAGAGGTCCAGCTTCCGATGTTCGAGACAATGGTCGGGTTCAATCTGCTCGAGCACATGGCCGATCATGTATTCGTTCCGGCCCCTGGACAGACCGCTGCGTCCATCGGATATGGACGGGTATTCAGCGAAGTTCATCGGCCGCTCATGACCCGCGACCGGCCACTTTGCATCATCGCCAATACCGACGCGCAGTGGCACCGACTGTTCGAGCTTATCGGACGAAGTGACCTGCGCACCGATGAGCGCTTCGCGACCATCGGGAAACGCATGAAGAACGTCGCGCAGCTGTACGAATTTGTCGAAAGCGCACTCAAGGCTAAAACGCGAGATGCATGGCTGGACGACTTCGCCGCAGCAGATATTCCTGCCGGCCCCGCGAACGAGTTGGAGGACGTTCGAACGGACATGCACCTGGCAGACACCGGCTATTTCCAAGTGTTCAAGCACGAGTCCGAAGGACAGCTCTTGATGCCACGGAATGCCATGCATCTGTCGTCGACGCCATCGTCGATTCACCGCGGGCCACCTTTGCTCGGCCAGCACACAGAGGAGATCCTCGGTGCGCTGACATCGTCCAAGCCCGCGACCGGATGCCAATCTTGACTGCGCCCGATATTCGCAGGCTCGTCGACCTTGACATTCCAGAGCGCCGGCAGGAATACGGAACGAAGGACTGCATTCTGTACGCGCTTGGACTTGGCCTGGGCAATCAAGAGACCGATGCCGATCTCGGCCATATATACGAACGCGATTTGGTGCCGGTACCGACACAATTGGCGGTGCTAGCGGCCTCCTCCGACTGGATGCGTGACCCCCGTGCCAGTATTCACTGGGAACAACTTGTTGCGATCTCGCATGACATGGTCCTATCCAGGCCTCTCGGCCCCTCCGGAATAGTTCGCGCGCGAACGACAGTCGACGCCGTCTACGACAGAGGTCCGGGACGTGGCGCGGTTATTCATTGGCGCCGGGTCGTGCTGGACGAAGAGAGTGGCGAGGAAGTCGGAACCATCAGGGCACAGGCACTTGCACGAGCAGATGGCGGCTTCGGCGGCGAGAAGCCCGTGCGCAGATGCCATCCGGGATTTCCTCGGCGAGCGGCCGACTATGTAACCGAATGGAAGACTGATCTGAATCAGGCGCTTCTTTACAGGCTGTCTGGGGACCTCAACCCCCTCCACGCCGATCCTGATGTGGCGCGTGAAGTTGGCTTCGAACGGCCAATTCTCCACGGGCTTTGCAATCTTGGCATCGCGGCACTGGCGACAGGACGGAGCTGGCCAGGAGGGCTGCCCGTTCTTCGCAGTATCGGCGCACGGTACGCTGACGTCTTGTATCCCGGCGACACCCTGAAGACGGAGGTCTGGCATGAGAGCGACGTAGCACTGTTCCGCTGCACCTCCCTCCGGACCAGGAACATTGTCATTGACGATGGGATTGCGACGTTCTTCGACCGGGAGAAGTCCGCGAGGGAGTGTTAGGTATGGAACGGCCGGAAACAGGAGCGATACGAACTGAAGACCGACACGGCATCCTCTTGCTTGCCATCGAGAATCCACCGGTCAATGCCTTGAGCAACCACGTAAGAAAAGCCCTGTTCGACCGCATCGCCGAGGCACAGGCAAACGATGACGTCCTCGCAATCGTCATTTATGGCCACCTGGACCGATTCTCCGGTGGCGCCGACATACGTGAGTTCAATGGAACCCGTCGCCGGCCATTTACCAGCGAAGTTGCCGCGTTGATCGAGGATGGTTCCAAACCCGTCGTGGCTGCGGTGGCCGGCTTCGCGCTTGGGGGAGGACTGGAGCTTGCTATGGGGGCTCATATGCGAATCGCCGCTGGTTCTGCACGTTTTGGCCTTCCCGAAGTCAGACTCGGGCTGCTACCTGGCGGCGGGCGTACGCAACGGCTGCCCAGACTGGTAGGGCTTGAACATGCGTTCGACCTGATCCTGTCTGGCCGCGCGATCGGAGCAGAGGAAGCACGCACCCTTGGGCTAATAGACGAAATTGTCGCGGACGATCAACTCCTGGATGAAGCATTGACCCGGGCGAAAGAGCTGGCGCGTGGCAAACTCCCGCTGCGGCGGACCGGCGCCATCCGCGCCCGGGCTACCGAAAACACCGCAAATGCGCTCAAGCTGGCACGCCTGCGACTCGTTGATGGCAGTCGGGTTTTGCCGGCTCACGAGCACATACTCGAACTGGTTTTGGCATCCACCAAGCTACCGCTGCGCGAGGGGATTGAAGCTGAGCACGAGGCTTTCCAGCGCTGCGTGCAAACACCGGAGCACAAGGAGCTTGCGGCACTGTTCTTCGCGACGCGCGCTGCTGCGCGTGCGAAGGGACGCAATATTGCGCCAGACTAGTCGCTCGGTAACCGCTCCTCCGATGGCGCACGCAACTACCCACCAAGCTTTCGATAGTCACCCAAACGCCATACCACCGCGCGTTCCGTTATCGCCATGGTAGAGTGGTTCATCATCTTTATCGCGTAGCCCGATTTCGCCCCCATGGAACATGGCCCCGTCGATTCAGCAGAGCCCAAACAGGACATGGAAAAGCCCGCCGGTACGCAAATCATGAGCGCCCAGACCCCGCCCATCGTTCCATCGCAAACGGCCCTGGTAGTCATGCACTACCAGACCGACATCCTGGCCCTCTTCCCCTCTGTCGCCCCCACCCTGCTTTCCAACACCCGCAGGTTGTGCGACGCGGCGCGTGCCAGCGGCGTCAGCGTCTATTTCGCCAAGATCCATTTCAGCCCGGGCTATCCCGAAGTCAGCCCATTGAACCGGAATGGGCAGGGAATCAAGCAATTGGGCCTGTTCGTCAACGACCAGATCTCTCCCGAACTTGGCCGGCAGGACAGCGAGCCGCTGATCATCGCGCATCGCGCCAGCGTGTTCTTTGGTACCGACCTGCAGGTGCGGCTGTCCGCGCAGGGCATCGATACCCTGCTGATGGTCGGTATTGCCTCGACCGGCGTGGTGCTGTCATCGGTGGCGTATGCGAGCGATGCGGACTTTCGCCTGTTCACGGTCAAGGATTGCTGCTACGACCCCGACCAGGTCGTGCACGACCATCTGTTTTCGACCGCGTTCGATTCGCGCACGACGGTGCTGTCGCTCGCGGATGCCTTGTCACTACTTGCGTGACCGTTGCCGGAATTTCGGCAGCCGGCGGCACAACGCTGGTACAAGAACGCTTCAGGAGCCCCCATGTTCGACCACGTCAAATTCGGCGTCAGCGACTATGCAGCAAGCAAGGCGTTCTTTCTCGAGGCACTGGCTCCGCTCGGTGTGGCAGTGGTGTCGGAGGGCCCGCCGGCGTACGGTGTCGAACTCAGCGCGAAGGGCAAGGCGTCGCTATGCCTGTTCCAGACCGAGGAAAAGCCGGCGCACCTGCACCTGGCGTTTGTCGCCGAGAGCCGGCAGCAGGTCGATGCTTTCTATCGCGCAGCGCTAGCCGCCGGAGCCAGGGACAATGGTGCGCCCGGACTGCGGCCGCACTATCACGCGGACTACTATACGGCATTCGTGATTGGTCCTGACGGGCACAATATCGAGGTGGTTTGTCACGCGGCTGGCGCGTGATCCTTGCGGCGCAGGCGCGCGCCGGGCAATGGAGGACGCTAAGCTAGAATCCGACATCTCTTTGCGCCCCACTTCTCCCGACGATGAATCTCGGACCGCCTGACGTCCTGAGCCGCATCCTTTCCGCATGCAAGGCCGAACGCGCCGTGACGGCAAGCTTCCGCCTGCACGCACCGTGGGCATTGCATTCGGCCGGCACCGAGGGCGCGCTGATCCGCATGTGTACCGGGGCCGGCTACTGGATCTGCACCGATGGCGGCACGCCGGTAGAGATTGGCCCGCGCGATATCGTCATGCTGCCGCGCGGCACGCCGCATACGGTGTCGTCGACCCGAGATCCCGGTGATGGCGTGGTGCCCTTCGCCGATCTGCTGAAGGCGCATATGACCGGCCGCCACGGCGATCATCCGATCGAACTGACCTATTGCGCGGACGGCAGCAGCGCGGACGCGCCGCCCACGCAGCTGTTTTCGCTTCACCTGTGGATGCCCGCGCTTGACGTGGGCGCGATCCCGGCGGAATTGCCGCCGCTGATCGTGCTGCGCGCCGGCGAGCGTCCGCTGGCGCACACGCTGGCAAACACGATGGAACTGCTAGTGCAGGACTCGCTGTCGCAGCGTCCGGGCTGGCAGTTGTCGGCGGCACGCATGGGCGACCTGCTGCTCGTGCATATCCTGGGCGAGCATCTGCGCAAACCCGTCGACCGGCGCCAGCATATGCCGAACGTCCTCGACGATCCTGGCATAGCGCGCGCGGTTGCGGCCATGCACGAGGCGCCGCAACGCGACTGGAGCATCGCCCAGCTCGCCGCCGTGGCCTACCTGTCGCGCACGGTGTTCGCCGAGCGCTTTGGCGCGCTGCTGGGCGTGCCGCCGATGCAATATCTGCGTGCGTTTCGCATGAACCTGGCCGCAGAGCGGCTGCGCCAGCCGCGCGCGCGGGTTGCCGAGGTTGCCGAAGCGGCGGGCTATGCATCCGAGAAGGCATTCTCGCGCGCCTTCCAACGCTGGATTGGCGTATCGCCCACGCAATATCAGCGCGACGCATCGGCACCCTGACGCCTGCCGATCCGGACGGCCGGTGCCCAAATCCGGCGTTCCGGAGGTTGAGCAGGCATGGCCGCTGCCCAATAATCCTGCGCAATCGCCTTCGCAGGCGGGCAAGGAGACATGGGCATGAAGCAGGTAGAACACGCGCTGATCGTGGGCGGCGGCATTGCCGGCTGCGCGGCGGCCATTGCGCTGGCGCAGGCAGGTGTGCGGGTGACGATGCTGGAAAAGCAGCAGCAATGGCGATTCCAGAGTTCGGGCATCTTCATCTATAGCAACGGACTTGCCGCGCTCGGCAGCCTCGGGGTGCTGCCGGAGATCATGTCGAGCGGTTTCGCCATTGCCGATGGCCGCAATATCTACCTGGACGAGCGCGGCGAACCGATCACCGATACGTTCTATCCGTCCCGTCATCCGGAGATTGCGCCGATCGTCGGTATTCGCCGGGCCGAAATGCATCGGATCCTCGCCAGCCGGCTCAATGCCCTGCGTGTCGATATCCGCCTGGGTACCACTGCCGTGCGCATCGACCAGGAAACGCCAGGCCACGTCACCGTTGCCCTCTCCGATGGCACCTCCGACCATTACGACCTTGTGGTGGGGGCCGACGGCATTCGCTCGGACATCCGTCGGCTGGTCGCGGGCCCGCTGGAACCGGTCTATACCGGACTCGGCGTCTGGCGCAGCGTGCACAGGCGACCGGAGGACCTCACCGCAAAGATCATGATGATGGGTACCGGCAAGCGGCTGGGCATCATGCCGATCAGCGATGACCAGCTGTACTTGTTCGGCACGCTGCCCGAGCCCGCCGGGCAGTGGTATGCGCGGAGCGATTGGCCGGCGCTGATGCAAGCCCGTTTTGCGGAGTTCGGTGGCCCCGCGCGTCAGTTCCTGGATGCGCTGTCTGCCGATGCCGAAGTACTCTACACCGCCGTGGAAGAGGTCGCGGCCCCGCTGCCCTGGCACCGTGGCCGTGTGATCATGATCGGCGACGCCGCGCACGCCTCCACCCCCTTCATGGGACAAGGCGGCGCGATGGCACTCGAAGATGCGGTGCTGCTGGCGCAAATGCTGTCGCGCGACGCCGGCGTCGAAGCCACGCTGCAAGCCTTCGGCGAGGCCCGCTATTCCCTATGCAAATTCGTGCAGGACACCTCGCGCAAGGTCGGCGAGGCCGGGGCGCAGGAAGACGCGGCCATCCTGGCGTCGCGCAACGAAACGATGCGGCGCACCGCGCAGCGGCAAGTGGACGATTTCTACGCGCGCATGGATACGCTGCGCAACCAGTTGCCGCCGGAGCTGCGCGCCTGACAGAGGATCAAGGCAGCCGCATTGGCATCGTTCATCCCGGCCAGGCAAGGCGGCTTGCGGGGGAAAGTTCACCTGGCCAACGGTTCTATCGACCAAACGCCGCAAACCTCTCCGCCAGAAACTCCACGAACAGCCGGATCCGCGACGAAAGCTGATGCCGCTGCTGATAGACCGCATAGATATTCGCCTCCGGCGTCGCATACTGCGGCAGCACCTGCACCAGCCTGCCGCTGCGCAGATAACGGTCGACATCCCATTCGGCGCGCAGCACGATGCCGTGTCCCTCCAGCGCCCAGTTCACCGCGATCTCGCCATCATTGGTGGTCAGGTTGCCGCGCACGTGGACAGACTCGGTGCGCGGCTTGGCGCCCTTGACCGCCGTGAGTCGCCAGACGCCGTAGGCATCGCTGCCCTGGCGGATGCCAATGCAGTTGTGACGCGGCAGGTCCGCCGGCACCTGGGGTGTCCCGTGCTTGCGCAGGTAACCCGGCGACGCGACCAGCAAGCGGCGATTCGGCGCCAGCTTGCGCGCCACGATGCGGGCGTCGGGCGGCTCGCCGAAGCGCACGCAAACGTCGAACGCATCTTCCGTCAGCGGCGGCGGGTCGGCTGACAACTGCAGTTGCACATCCACCTCGGGGTACATCCGGCTGTAGTCGGAGATGACCGGCGCCACATGCATGCGGCCGAAACCGAGCGTGGCATTGACGCGCAGCAGGCCGCTGGGCCGGCCCCTGGCGCTGGTCAGCAATTGCTCCAGGTCGTCCAGTTCGCCCAGGATGCGACGCGCATGCTCGAGCAACACCTCGCCTTCGGGGGTCAGGCTCATGCGCCGCGTGGTGCGGATCACCAGCGGCATGCCGATGCGCGCCTCCATTTGCCCCAGCCGCTTGCTGACTGCCGCCGTGGTGATACCGAGGTCGCGTGCCGCCGCGCTGAGGCTGCCCGCCGTAGCCAGCGCGGCGAAGAAGCCCAGCTCGGCCGGCTGGATTGCACTATGGGCTGCCATGTCACCTTAAACCTGAAGTTAAGAATGGTTTAACTTTAGCCCCGATCCAAAACCTCGTCCACCCACCAGAATTCGTCCAACGCTCTCGGCAACGATGCCGTGCACCCAACGGATTTTCCACACCAGACAGGAGACGAATGATGAAGACGTACAGGATCGCAACCATCCCCGGAGACGGCATCGGCAAGGAAGTCGTACCCGCCGGACGCGAGGTCATGGAAGCGCTGGCCGCCCATGGCGCCGGCTTTCGCTTCGAGTTCGAGAACTTCGACTGGGGCGGCGATTACTACCGGAAGCACGGCGTGATGATGCCGGCCGACGGTCTCGATGCGCTGCGTGACAAGGACGCGATCCTGTTCGGCTCCGCCGGCGACAACCAGATTCCCGACCACATCACGCTGTGGGGGCTGCGCCTGAAGATCTGCCAGGGCTTCGACCAGTACGCCAACGTGCGTCCGACGCGCATCCTGCCCGGTATCGATGGCCCGCTCAAGCGCTGTGCGCCGGAAGACCTGAACTGGGTGATCGTGCGCGAGAACTCGGAAGGCGAATACTCCGGCGTTGGCGGCCGCGTGCACCAGGGGCATCCGATCGAGGCAGCCACCGATGTGTCGATGATGACGCGGGTCGGGGTGGAGCGCATCCTGCGCTTCGCGTTCAGGCTGGCCCAGTCGCGTCCGCGCAAGCTGCTGACGGTGATCACCAAATCCAACGCGCAGCGCCATGCCATGGTCATGTGGGATGAAGTCGCGGTGCAGGTGGCGAAGGACTTTCCCGATGTCACGTGGGACAAGGAACTCGTCGACGCCGCCACCGCGCGCATGGTGAACCGTCCCAAGTCGCTCGACACCATCGTCGCCACCAACCTGCACGCCGATATCCTGAGCGACCTGGCCGCCGCGCTCGCCGGCAGCCTGGGCATTGCGCCCACCGGCAACATCGACCCGGAGCGCCGCTATCCGTCGATGTTCGAGCCGATCCACGGTTCCGCCTTCGACATCATGGGCAAGGGCCTGGCCAACCCGGTCGGCACGTTCTGGTCGGTGGTCATGCTGCTCGAACACCTGGGCGAGGACGCCGCCGCGCAACGCGTGATGGCGGCAATCGAAGCCGTGACCGCCAATCCGGCGCTGCATACCGGCGACCTGGGCGGCAAGGCGAAGACGGTCGACGTGACCAAGGCCGTCTGCGACTTCCTGGCGGCAAGCAGCCAGCCCAAGGCCGCGTAAGGCCGCGTAAGGCCGCGTAACCGCGTAAGGCGGCAGACGGCCCTTCAGCCCCCGCCCTTCCCTGCCGCACCTTTGCGCCCCGGTCCCGACCGGGCCGGCGGCCGGCGCGCGCGCCGCCGATGCGCACGCCGGACTGACGCACTGAGGTCGATGACGATGAACATCCAGACACACGAAGCCCCGGCACTGCTGCGCCGCATGTTCGACGCCGCCGTCGCCGCCGCGCAGCCATCGCTGACCATCGCCCGCCACCTGCCCGAACGCCCGAAGGGCCGCACCATCGTGATCGGTGCCGGAAAGGCATCGGCTGCCATGGCGCAGGCGTTCGAAGCCGCCTGGCCGTGGGCGCTGGAAGGCCTTGTCGTCACGCGTTACGGCTATGCCGTGCCGTGCGAGCGCATCGAGGTGGTGGAGGCCGCGCATCCGGTGCCCGATACCGCCGGGCACGACGCCGCGCGCCGCATGCTTGAACGGGTGTCCGGCCTGAGCGAAGACGACCTGGTGGTGAATCTGGTCTCCGGCGGCGGGTCTTCGCTGCTGCCATTGCCGCTGGCGGGCATTTCGCTCGAGGACAAGCAGGCCATCAATCGCGCGTTGCTCAAGTCCGGCGCGACGATCGCGGAGATGAACTGCGTCCGGCGCCACCTGTCGGCAATCAAGGGCGGGCGCCTGGCCGCGGCATGCCATCCCGCCCGGGTCTGCAACCTGCTGCTGTCCGATGTGCCGGGCGATGACCCGATCGACATCGCGTCGGGCCCCACGGTGCCGGACCCCACCACCCGCCGGGATGCGCTCGACATCGCCCGCCGCTACGGCCTGGAGCTGCCCCCGCATGTCATGCGCGTGCTCGAAGCCGACGTGGCCGAAACCATCAAGCCCGGCGATGCGCGGCTGCCGCGCATCGACACCACCCTGATCGCCACGCCCCGCATGGCGCTGGAAGCGGCTGCCGGCGTCGCGCGGCAGGCGGGATTCCGCGTGCACCTGCTGGGCGATGCCATCGAAGGCGAGGCGCGCGACGTCGGGCTCGTGTTCGGCGCGCTGGCCCTCGAATCGGCCAACCACCAGTTGTTCCCCGGCCCTTGCGTGCTGCTGTCCGGCGGCGAAACCACCGTCACCGTGCGGGGCAAGGGACGTGGCGGCCGCAATGTGGAGTTCCTGCTCGCACTGGCGCTGGCACTGCGCGGCGACGCGCGCATTCATGCGCTGGCGGGCGACACCGACGGTGTCGACGGCCAGGAGGAAATTGCCGGCGCCATCGTCACCCCCGATACCTTGCAACGCGCCTGGGCGCTGGGGCTGCGCCCGCAGGATGCCCTGGCGGACAACGACGGGCACGGCTTTTTCGAAGCGCTGGGCGATGCCGTCATCACCGGCCCCACGCTGACCAACGTCAACGATTTCCGCGCGATTCTGATCGCCCCCTGATGGAGTATCACCATGAGACGCCTTCGCAATGCGAAGATCGTGGCCACGCTGGGGCCCGCCAGCACCACGCCCGAGATCATCGCGGCGCTGTTCGACGCAGGCGCGGATGTGTTCCGCCTGAACTTCAGCCACGGCAGCCACGACGACCAGCGGCAGCGGCTTGACACGATCCGGGCCGTCGAGCAGGAACGCGGCCGCCCTATCGGCGTGCTGCTTGACCTGCAAGGCCCCAAGCTGCGCATCGGCACGTTTGCCGAGGGGCCGGTCCAGCTTGCGGCAGAGGCGTCGTTCCGGCTGGACCTGGACAAGGATGTTCCCGGTTCCGCTGCCCGCGTCAGCCTGCCCCATCCGGAAATCTTCGCGGCGTTGCGCGAAGGGTCCGAGCTGCTGCTCGACGACGGCAAGATCCGCCTGCGCGTGGACCGTTGCGGCAGCGACTTCGCCGAGACCACGGTCGTCAATGGCGGCGCACTGTCCGATCGCAAGGGCGTGAACGTGCCTGGCGTGGTGCTGCCGCTCTCGGCGATGACCGACAAGGACCGCCGCGACCTCGAGTTTGGCCTGGCGCTCGGCGTGGACTGGATTGCGCTGTCGTTCGTGCAGCGCCCCGAAGACATCCGGGAGATCAAGGCCATCGTGCAGGACCGTGCCGGCATCGTCGCCAAGCTGGAAAAGCCTGCCGCCATCCAGAGCCTGGATGCCATCGTGGCCGAAGCCGACGCGGTGATGGTCGCACGTGGCGATCTCGGCGTGGAAATGCCCGCCGAGCAAGTGCCGTCGCTGCAGAAGCAGATCGTGCGCGCCTGCCGCAAGGCGGGCAAGCCGGTGATCGTGGCCACGCAGATGCTGGAATCGATGATCGCCGCACCGGTGCCCACGCGCGCCGAAGCCTCCGACGTGGCCACGGCCATCTATGACGGCGCCGATGCCGTCATGCTCTCCGCCGAGTCGGCCTCGGGCCGATACCCCGTTGAGGCCGTCAAGATGATGAACGGCATCATCATGCGCACCGAGTCCGATCCGCTCTATCACGAGGCGATCCAGGCTTCGCACACGCCGCCGCGCGCCGAGGCGGCCGACGCGATCGGCTACGCGGTGCGCCATGTGGCGGGACTGCTCAGGGTGCCGGCGACGGTTGCCTACACCAGCTCGGGCTATTCCGCGCTGCGCATGGCGCGCGAGCGCCCCGAGGTGCCGATCCTGGGCATGACGCCGCGCATGGCCACGGCGCGCCGGCTGGCGCTTGCCTGGGGCGTCCACGCCGTGCTGTGCCATGAAGTCGTCGACGTGCTGGAAATGACCGAGCTGGCGAGCCGGACCGTGGTCCGGGAACGCTTTGGCGAGCGCGGCCAGTCGATCGTGATTTCCGCCGGGCTGCCCTTCACGGTAGCCGGCACGACCAATCTGCTGCGCATCGCGCAGGTCCAGTGAGCGACGCAATATGTCAGTGATCCAGGAAGTGCGCGGCTACGAGGTCCTCGACTCCCGCGGCAATCCCACCGTGGCCGCACGGGTGCTGCTGGCCGATGGCAGCGAAGGCTTTGCCGCGGCACCCTCCGGCGCCTCCACCGGGTCGCGCGAGGCCATCGAGTTGCGCGACGGCGACCCACGACGCTATGGCGGCAAGGGCGTGCGCAAGGCGGTCGGCCATATCAACGTCGACATCGCCCGCACGCTGGCCGGCATGCGCGTCTCGGAGCAGGCGGAAATCGATCAGTGCCTGATCCGGCTGGACGGCACCGACGACAAGTCGCGCCTTGGCGCGAACGCGCTGCTGGCGGTCTCGCTGGCGTCGGCGCGGGCCGCCGCGGCGTCGGCAGGTGTGCCGCTCTACCGCTCGATTGGCGAAGGCAACCGGCAGATGCGCCTGCCCATGCCGATGATGAATATCGTCAACGGTGGCGCGCATGCCGACAACAGCGTGGACATGCAGGAATTCATGATCCTGCCCGTGGGCGCACCGTCGTTCTCGGAAGCCGTGCGCTGGGGCGCGGAAGTCTTTCATGCGCTCAGGGCGCTGCTGAAGCAGCGCGGATTTTCCACGGCCGTGGGCGACGAGGGTGGCTTTGCGCCAGACCTGAAGTCGAACGAACAGGCGCTGGAAATCATCATGCAGGCCATCGACGCTGCCGGTTTCCAGGCAGCCCGCGATATCGCGCTCGGGCTCGACGTCGCCAGCTCGGAGTTCTATCGGGACGGCCGCTATGTGCTGCACGCAGAGCACCGCAGCTACGACAGCGACGGCCTGGTCGAGCTGCTGGCCGGCTGGGTGTCGCAATACCCGATCGTCACCATCGAAGACGGCATGGCCGAAGGCGACTGGCACGGCTGGAAGCTGCTGACCGAGCGCCTGGGCGACCGCATACAGCTGGTAGGCGACGACCTGTTCGTCACCAACACCGCCATCCTGCAGCAAGGCATCGACCGCGGCGTGGCCAATGCCATCCTGATCAAGCCGAACCAGATCGGCACGCTGAGCGAAACCCTGGCCGCCATCGAGATGGCGCGGCAGGCAAGCTATGCATCGGTGATCTCGCACCGCTCCGGCGAAACCGAAGACACGACCATCGCCGACCTGAGCGTCTGCACCGCCGCCGCGCAGATCAAGACCGGCTCGCTGTCGCGCTCCGACCGCGTTGCCAAGTACAACCGGCTGCTCTGCATCGAGGCGGAACTCGGCTGCGCAGCCACCTTTGCAGGCCGCTCGGCGTTCCCGGTACCGGTATAGCCGCCTTCACCCACTTCCACCACGACAAACAGAGGAGACAACCATGCGCACTCTCAACCAGATTTTCCGCCGCATCGGCGGCCTGTCGATCTGCGCCATCAGCCTTTGCGGCGCGTCCGCGGCGATGGCGCAGGACTGGCCGGCCAAGCCCATCAGCCTGGTGGTGCCATTCCCGTCGGGCGGCACCACCGACGTACTGGCGCGCGCGCTCGGCGACCAGTTGTCGAAGGCGCTGGGCCAACCGGTGATCGTCGAAAACCGGCCCGGCGCCGGTGCCACCGTGGGTGCCGACTATGTCGTGAAGGCGAAGCCCGATGGCTATACGCTGCTGATCGGCGCCGTCCACCACACCATCGCCACATCGGTCTACAAGAAGCTGCCCTACAGCTTCCAGAAGGATCTGGCCCCGGTCTCCACGCTGGCGATGGTGCCCAACGTGCTCGTCATCAACAGTGCGAAGACGCCGGCGAAGAACGTCGCGGAACTGGTTGCGCTGGCAAAGAAGGCGTCGCCGGAACTGTCGTACGGTTCGAACGGCAACGGCACCGCGCAACACCTGATCGGCACCCAGTTCCAGGCGACCACCGGCGTCAAGCTGCTGCATGTTCCGTACAAGGGAAGCGGTCCGCTGACCACCGACCTGCTGGGCGGCCAGGTGTCCATGTCCTTCGACACCCTGACCACGGTGCTGCCTCATATCAAGGGCGGCAAGCTCAAGGCGCTGGCCGTGACCACGGCGAAACGCTCCAGCGCGTTGCCCGACGTACCGACGATGGAGGAGTCCGGACTCAAGGGCTTCGACATCGGCACGTGGTTCGGTGTGCTCGCGCCCGCCGCCACGCCCAAGCCGGTGGTCACCCGCCTGAATGCCGAGATCGTCAGGATCGTGAATTCACCCGACTTCCGGCAGCGCATGCTGGCCGCCGGCGCGGAGTCCATGGCCAGCACGCCGGAGGCATTTGCCAGGCGCATCAATGAAGAGACGAGCAAGTTCGCGGTCCTGGTCAAGGAGGGCAACGTCACCATCGAGTAACGCGGGCGCAAGCAATGACGTGTGGCGCAAGCCCGGGGCCGGCGTAAAGCCGGCACCTTCTTACCTGAGCTGCTGGATCCGGATCATGTTGCCCGCCGGATCGCGCACTGCAAAATCACGCACGCCGTAAGGCTGGTCGGTCGGCTCCTGGGCGATCTCGGCGTCGCGGTCCTGCAGGCGCTGGAAGACGGCGTCGAGGTCTTTCGCGCCAAGCAGCAGCATGGCGAAGGTGCCCTTGGCCATCATCGCGGCGATGGTGCGCTTCTCTTCGTCCGTGACGCCCGGTGTCGCGTTGGGCGGGTACAGCACGATCGAGGTGTCGGGCTTGTTCTTCGGGCCGACGGTGATCCAGCGGTGCTCGCCGAAGGCGACGTCCTTGCGGATTTCGAAGTCGAGGGCGTCCCGATAGAACGCCAGCGAGGCCTCCGGATCGGAATGCGGAAGGAAGGTCGAATGAATGGTGAGGTCCATGATCAGTCTCCGTGCTGGTAGGGATGCGTTGGCCGCCGCCGGGGTGGCGTTGGTCCGGAAGTCATGGAATCAGTCTATTCGGGCAACGTTTCCGGCGCTTCTCGATTCCTGATCGGTCGCGTGACCTGCCTGGCGATACAGGACGGGATGCCCTCGGCCTCGCGCGCGCAATCCCGCCGGTAAATGCTGGGCGAGACGCCCACCAGCTCGGTGAACCGGGAACTGAATGATCCCAGCGACGAGCACCCGACCTCGAAGCAGACCTCGGTCACAGTCAGGTCGCCGCGGCGCAGCAGCGCCATGGCGCGCTCGATGCGCCGGGTCATCAGGTAGGCGTAGACCGACTCGCCATAGGCCAGCCGAAACTGCCGGCTGAGGTGGCCCGCCGACATATGGACGCCCCGCGCGAGCGCCTCGACATCCAGCGGCTGGGCATAGTCGCGGTCGATGCGATCGCGGACCCGGCGCAGGCGGGCCAGGTCACGCAGCACGGTGTCGGGGGGCGCGGCAGGCATCGGCGTATGCTGCCATGCCCGGCGGGCGGGCTCAAGCCCGGCCGCCGGCCACCGCTGCCTCATTGCTGCGGAATACCGGTGTCCTTGACCACCCGCGCCCAGCGCTCGCGCTCGCTCTTGATAAAGCTGCCGAAATGGTCGGGGCTATCGCCGCCCGGGACGCCGCCCAAATCCGCCAGCCTTGCCTTGATCTCCGGCTCGCCCAGGATGCCGGCGACGGTCTTCTGCAGCCGGTCGATCACCTCCGGCGGCGTGCCGGCCGGCGCGACCAGGCCAAACCATGCCGTCACCTGGAAGTCGTTCACGCCGGCTTCCTTCATGGTGGGCACCTCGGGCAGCTCGGGCACGCGGCTGGCGCTGGTCACGGCCAGCGCGCGCAGCTTGCCCGAGCGGATATGCGGCAGCGAACTGGGCAGGTTGTCCACCATCATGGTGACCTGTCCCGCCACCAGGTCGGCCACGGCGGGTGCCGCACCCTTGTAGGGAACGTGGATAAGGTCAGTGCCGGTGCGCTTGCGGAACAGCTCGCCGCAAAGGTGGACCGACTGGCCCGTGCCCGAGGAAGCAAAGGAATACTTGCCGGGCTGCGCCCTGGCCAGCGCGACCAGTTCGGCCACGCTACGGGCCGGCACGTTGGCATTGACCACCAGGACATTGGGCACCGACACCACCATGGTGATCGGCGCGAAGTCCTCGGCGCGGTAAGGCAGTTGCCGGTACAGGCTGTAGTTGATGGCATTGGGCCCGATATTGCCCATCATCAGGGTATAGCCGTCGGCGGCAGACTGCCTGAGCGCCTGCGCGCCGATGATGCCGCCTCCGCCGGCACGGTTTTCCACCACCACCGGCTGGCCCAGCAACTCGCCCATGCGCTTGCCGACCAGGCGCGATGCAATATCGGTGGTACCGCCCGCGGCCGCCGGCACGATCAGCCGGATCGGCTTGTCGGGATATGCCGCCAGCGCTGCGCCCGGCGCCGCCGCGATGGCAACACCAAGCGCCAGCCACAGCCCATTGAAACCCTGCTTCATCGTCGTCTCCTGTTATGGTCGCGCCACGTTTCTGTGATGGGGTTCTGGTGCGGCGTCGAGAGACGATAGATCGCCCGTGCGGGCGGCGTGAATTCACGTTTCGAGAAAGAAGGGTTCGGCCTGCCGGAAGCCGCGCGCATTCTTTGGCGCGCGCTCGGCGCACCTTCGTGCCTGCCGTGAAAAGTCCGGCCTTTGCATCAACTTTTCCCACGTCTTTAACGCAGGTTCCGGCATCAACACGGCGGTTTCCGCGGCTGGCCGGCCCTGCGCCAACTCAAGTTCCGCACGAACCTGCCGATATCGGCCTTGAGCCGGCAGATTCCGTGGATGGATGGTCCATCGCCGGCAAACCAGGAGAAGCACAACCGTGACGATGATCGAACCGATTGCAGCCAGTGCAGCGGCTGCCGTGTCGATGGACGCGCCCGCGGCAGGCCCGGCGGCCTCCGCCGAAGAAAGCGCCGCCGCGCCGGGGATTCGCCCCCGGCCGGCGGCCAGCACCGAGATCCATATCTCGGCACCCGGCCAGGCGCTGGCTGGCGGCAAGCAGGCCCCGGCGGTGCGCGACAACAGCGATGTCGACGACAGCGGCCTGCCCGATCAGGCCAAGGATGCGATCAAGCGCCTGCGCGAGCTGCGCGCGCAGCTGGAGCGCAAGCTGCAGGAGCTGGAGGCGGCCAAGAATGCCAACACCGGCACGCCGGATCAGAAACGCGTCCGCATTGCGGTGCTGCAACAGGAAATCGCCAGCCTGGGCGCCGCCATCACCACCACCACCGCGACGCTGAACCAGGCCATCCGCGACCTCTCGTCAGAGCAGCAGATGCTGGCGGGCAGCCTGGCGATGCACTAGCGCGCCAGGCGGCTGCGTTCAGTCGCGATACGCCCACAGGTCGGCCACGCGGCCGCCATCGTCCGCGATCAGGCGGAACGCGGCCGGCTGGTAGTCGGCATCGACGGCCAGCACGCCGGTAGCGCTGGCGGGCAGCGTGCCGCAGGCCGACGCGGACAGCTTCAGGCTCAGCGTATTGGGCATGGCCTGCGCCGCAAGCGATCCCGATAACTGGCACGCCGAAGCGCCGGGCGCGATCTTGCCCTCCGCCGTGACCGTGAAGCTGGCGCTGGCGCCCGAGGGCAGCACCGTGGTGTAGGCGCCGGCCACGCTGGCAAGTTCGACGCTCGCGGCAGGCACGGCAGCGTGGCTCAGCAGCTTGACGCTGGCCGCCGCGTCCGCGCCCGGTGCGGCAACCCAGCTGCCGCCCCGGTCGCGGCGATAGATGGCGGTGGCCTTGTCTTCGGCATCGGCCAGCGCCAGGTAGCGGCTGCCGTCCGTGCCGGCGTAGTACTTGCCGACGGTCGGGTTGTCGGCATCGCCCACGCTGACGACGTAGGCGCCGGGATCCAGGTCGGTGACCGACAGGGTCGCGGTGGCGGGCGGTGCGCTGTTGTCAGGCGCGTCGTTGCCGCCGCAGGCGGCGAGCCCCAGCACGGCTGCAAGGGGGAACAGGGAAATCAGGCGTTTCATCGCGACCTGCCTCACTGACCGAACAGTTCACCCAGGCGCAGGCGCAGCCATTGCTGGCCGGCGGGGCGCTGGTCGAAGCCGATCTGCATGGCGGTGACGGCCGTCCTGGTCTTGTAGACGACGGACTCGTCCTCGGCCTGCGCGGCGGTCGGCGTGCCGCTGCCGGCGCCGATGCCCAGTCCGTACGGCGCCGTGCCGCTGAACTTGAGCGCATAGGCGTCGAAGGTGCCATGCCGCGAGAACGCGAACGGCGTGGCCGCAGTCGGCGCGTTCGGGAAGTTGACGTTCAGTGCAAGCCCCGCCGGCAGCAGCGCGCCGCCATTGGTCTTCGCCTGCAGCGTGCTCACCAGCTTGATGGTCAGCTGCGCCACCACGCCTGAAACAGGGCTGGCCAGCCCGGCATTGTCGACCGAATCCGTGCCCGCGCTCAGCGCGATCGACGGGATGCCGCGCGAGGCGGCGAACTGCGCATTGCTGACAGTGCCGGAACTGTTCACGATGCGGCCGACGTTCTGCCCTTCGTTGGGCCCGGACAGCACCAGGTCCGGCGCCTTGCCCCAGCGTGCCGGCGCCAGCACGTCCAGACCATACATCGTCGCCATCACCGGCGTGCCGTGTGCGTAGTGGTAGTCGCCGTTGGTGTAGCCGGGCTTGGTGAAGGGCCCCACCGCCGGCTCGCCCGTCTTCGCCGCGCCGTTGTGGCAACCGCCTTCGGCCTCGACCTGGGTCTTGTCATTGTCCGGCACGATGACCGTGGTGCTGTACATCACGATGCCGGCGCCGCGGCCGCTCTGGCCGGTGCAGGGCACGCTGACGATGACGTTGTGGCCGGCGCCCTTGAGCGCGTCGTACAGCGCCTTCAGGTTGCTGGTCAGGCCGTCGTCGTTGGTCAGCAGGATATTCAGGGCGAAGGCAGGACTCGCCGTGGCGGCCAGCAAGGCCGCGGCGATCAGGCGGGATTTCATGTCGGTGTAGGTCGAGGCGGTTCAGGAATGCGGGCGTGGCGTGCCCGCGCGGCAGGCAAGTTACTGCGGGCAGCCCGGTGAGGCTGGCCGGGGACGCCCGCGCCGCCAGCGCCGCTGTAGGTGGCGCGGGCCGGGCGCAGCGCCCTGGGTTGTCCGGTGGTGGACGGACGCTACCTTAACCGCGCTTGATGACAGTTGCGTGAACAACAAGGGGCGCCATGCGTCATGCCTCGAGCGTTGAGGCGATGGGGACCGCTGAGTGGTGCGGAGATGGGGGCGACGCGCAAGGCAGGTATGGCGCCGCGGCGCGCCAGGCTACGACCCCACCTTCAACTGGCCGCCGCGGCCCAGCCCGCCTTTGACTTCCTGGGCCTTGTAGTTGCGCAGCGAGACCACCATGTTGTTGTAAGCGTCCATGAATGCCGCCACGGTGGCCTTGCCTTCAGGTGTGCGTGAGAAACCGGCGAGCCCGCCGGCCGCGCCGCCGCCCAGGGCGCCGAAGGCGGCACCGATATTGGTTGCCGTGGAGTTGCCTTCCGAAATGGACAGCTGCACGCCGGACCGGATGTCGAACATGGTCAGGGTTACGACCGATGCCTTGCTTTGCATGGCGCCGCCGACGAGTGCGCCGACCGCGCCGAACAGACCACCCACACCAGCGGCCAACTGGCCCGTGGAGTCGTTATCGATGATGATAGCTGGCTCCATGTAGTAGTCGGCCGCGACGCGCTGTCCCTTCTGCTGGCGCGAACCGGCCCGGAACTCGCCGGAATTGCGCTGCTTGTCGGTAATGTTCGAAAGCTTGCTTTCGGTGCGGTTGTTGCCGATCGAGGTGATCACGAAGCAGTTTGACTGCTGCACCGCCAGGCGGATCAGCGGCTCGATGGTAGTGACTTTGGTGGCTGCGCCGAAGCTTGCATACCATTCCTTGCCCCGGCCATCATCCACGGCCAACGTGCCCAGCGGCTTGTCGCAGCGCTCCAGCGCCGAATTGGCATTCACGCTGGTCGCCCCGCCCGCTGCGCCGGTGGCAGCCGTCGGTGCGGTGCCGGTGCTGATGATGCCGCCCCCGCTGGCGCAGCCAGCCAGGATCAGGGATGTGGCCAGGCCGGCCACGCGCAGAGAAGTCTTGTTCGGCATGAAAACGCGTTCCTGTTGACTGAAGTAATAAGAAAAATCGGGGATGACAGGGCCTAGCGGGGTTGCCAGCCGGCGCGGCCCCATACCCAGTAGTACGGATAGCTGCTGTACCAGGCCACCCAGGATTTGCGGTAGGCTTCGCGCACCTGGTACAGGCTCTGCTCGTCCATCTTGGCTGCTTGCGCTTGCGGCAGCAGATCCCGTGCCTCCTTGCTGCCTTTCGCTGCAGCGCGCGTCAGCCACGCCTCGGCTTCAGCAGGGTCCGAGCCCATTTCCTCAAAACCCATCAGGTAGATTCGCCCAAGCGCCAGCTGGGCCTGCATATGGCCGTTGTCGCCGGCCTTGCGCAACCATTGGAGGGCCTGATAGCTATTGCGCTCCACGCCATCGCCACGCAGCAGGCGCAAGCCGAGGTCGTAGGCCGCGTTCGGATCGCGCTCGGCCACCGCTGCCAGAGCCTGCATACGGTGATCGGCATCCGCGGGGGCAGCCTGCCCTGTGGCGACGCGGCGATCCTGGTCGGTACAGGTGTTGCCGTTGCACAGGCGTACTGTTGGCGACTGGGGGGACAGCTGGTCTGCTGGCGCCTGCGCGGCGCATGCTGCCAGGCCAGCAACCATCAAAAGCATCAGAAACTGAATATTTCGCATAAACGGAATGTCCTGATACATCTACATTTTCTGTAACCTACAACATTCTATTGTAACAAAATGTATGTAGTCTAGCCCCGCCGCACTAATGCCGCACTCCTGAAAAGATGCCTTGCCGGACGAAGGACGGAAAACGGCTTCCACGGCCCCAGGGGCAACCAGGCAAGCCGGTGTTAATGGAGGCCCCGGCTCCGCACCAGCAGCCGCCCCAGCATCAGGCTCAGATCCACCAACTCCTTGGCCACCAGGTGGCGCACGTCGCCCTGGCGCTGCCAGGTGCCGACCACGCGCAGCAGCGCCAGCAAGCGCCTCCCGGACCGTTTACTCTGTCATCGCCGAACCTCCATTGGCAGTTGCCGATCGCATCATAGGGATATCTCCATCGACTGCTTTCGATTAGCAACTGCACACACATTCGCAGGGTGATCTTGGGCAGCGTCTGTGTTCCCAGACATCAATGCGGCCAGCGTATTCGGCCAGGAGCCAGGGGTGGCGTACCGCCATGAAGGGCACGATGGCGGCAAGGTCCGAGGCTTCGATTGGCCGTACGCTACGGTAGCCGGCGATGTAGTGCAGCCACCGGCCCGGCCATCAAGGACGACCCCCGGGCCCGTTACTCCCCTTGGTGGGAGGGAAGTCGATCCTCTGGCATGGATACGCTGCGATGCATGATGGCTTGTCGACCGACGCATGACCTGAGTTTCCGGCCAGTACGGGATTCGCAGGAACTTGCTACATTGCTGACTGCTGGCGAAAACAGCCCAGGCAGCTGCCCCGCTCACCGCAAACCGACAGACCAAGGAGACATCGAATGCGCACCGCACTTCAACTTCGTTCGCAAATCAAGAGCAGCGGTGAACTCGAGCTGTCGCTAGAGAGCATCGACACGCCGCGGCCTGGTCAGGATGAAGTGCTCATCCGCATTGAAGCCTCTCCTCTCAACCCGTCCGATCTCGGCCTGCTGTTCGGTGCGGCCGACATGAGCACGGCCAAGGCCAGCGGCACGGCCGAGCGCCCCATGGTCACCGCGCGCGTTCCGGAAGGCGCGATGCGCAGCATGGCGGGCCGCCTGGATGTGTCCATGCCGGTTGGCAATGAGGGCGCGGGCGTGGTCGTCGATGCAGGCTCGTCCCCTGCGGCGCAAGCCTTGATGGGCAAGACCGTGGCTGCCATCGGCGGCGCGATGTACTCGCAGTACCGCTGCATTTCGGCGGACCAGTGCCTGGTCCTGCCCGAAGGCGCCACGCCAGCTGACGGCGCGTCGTCATTCGTCAACCCGCTCACCGCACTGGGCATGGTCGAGACCATGCGCCTCGAAGGACATAGCGCCCTGGTGCACACCGCCGCGGCCTCCAACCTGGGCCAGATGCTCAATCAGATCTGTCTCAAGGATGGCATCAAGCTGGTGAACATCGTGCGCAAGCAGGAGCAGGCGGACCTGCTCAAGGCACAAGGTGCGGTCCACGTCTGCAACTCCGCGTCGCCCATGTTCATGCAGGAGCTCACCGAGGCACTCGTCGCCACTGGCGCAACGATCGCGTTCGACGCCACGGGCGGCGGCAAGCTCGCCGGCCAGATCCTCACCTGCATGGAAGCGGCCTTGAACAAGACGGCCCGCGAATACAGCCGCTATGGCTCGACCACCCTCAAGCAGGTCTACCTCTACGGCGGCCTGGACACAAGCCCGACCGAGTTCAACCGCAACTTCGGCATGGCGTGGGGCATGGGCGGCTGGCTGCTGTTCCCGTTCCTGCAGAAGATCGGGCGCGAGCGGGCCAACGCGCTGAAGCAACGCGTGGTGGCGGAGCTGAAGACCACCTTTGCCAGCCACTACTCGAAAGAGATCTCGCTGGCCGAGGTGCTGGACCTGGACGTGATCGCCGTCTACAACAAGCGCGCGACGGGGGAGAAGTACCTGATCAACCCGAACAAGGGCCTGGCCAGGTAAATCACCCGGGGCGCCTTGCGCGCTTACCGTGTCAAGAACCAGACGCTGCGCCACAGCCAGCGGCGCGTCGCGGCCGGCAATGAGTGAGCGCTTTCCAGTTCCGCGGCGGTGTGGAACGCCAAGCGGGGAACGCCGTTGATGCTCCCGGTACCCAGCGTTGCGCTGGACTTGCCCCTGCGCGTGCTCGTGCGCGACGACTGCCAGGGCAGCACCCGGGCGAGCCCCCGTCACCCCAACCTTAGAGCAGGCGTCGACGGTACATGGCTTCAGCAACGTTCCGGACAACATTGCGATCGCGCCCTGGCCGGCATACCTGGCCAGTATGTCAAAATTCGTTTCTGAAATGATCTGATCCATTGCCGCTCCGGCGTGGGTGTTCGAAAATGGTTTGTCGCCAATCCAATGGCGAACAGGTTTAGCAGCCTGTACACCACACGACGGACAGCGCCGCGCAAGCGGCTCTGTCCGTCGCGCCATCGAACGTCCACACCTGCGGGCGGGCCTTGGCAGGGGAGCCTCAGGGCTCGCCGGTTTGCTGGTGCCGGTCTGCTAACCCTGCCCTGTGCTCGCCCACCCGATTAGCAGCGGACGACGGGCCTCCATCCCTTTAGTTCGGAGGTCACCATGCCAAGCAACACCCCGGCTCCCCAAGAGCCCACCCTTGCCCAAAAAGCTCAACTGGCCGAGAACGTGGCCAAAGTGGACCGCGCCCAGGCCCGCCCCCACGCCAAAGCCGCTCCGCCGCCACCCAGCAAAGCCGTCACCCTGGAGGAGCAAATCCTCGAGGCCACTGACGACATCCTGCGCGTCAGCGCCGGCCTTCAGTCCTTCCTGAGCTTGCTGGACCTGCAAAGCGACACCATCCCCCAAGGCATCGGCCTCCACGCCCTGCTTTTGCCGCTCAAGCAACAGCTGGACGAGAGCGCAGATCGCCTGCAGGCACTGGTCTGACCAGGGAGAGCCAGCTTACCCGCCCGACGGATGAGCAGCGCTGAAAAGCAAACGGCGCGAGCCAACTAGTCTCGCGCCGTTTGCATCTCCCTCATTGGCGCCGTGCGTCTCAATGAAAATCCCGGCTCCCCACCATCAACCGTCCCAGCATCGGGCTCAGGTCCACCAGTTCCTTGGCGACCAGGTGCTGAATGTCGCCCTGCCGCTGCCAGGTGCCCACCACGCCCAGCAAGGTTGCGCCCAGCACCTCCTTGCGCTGGCGCTCGACCAGGTCTGGCCACAGGATCAGGTTGATGCTGCCGGTTTCGTCCTCGATGGTGGCGAAGATGGTGCCGCTGGCGGTGGACGGGCGCTGGCGTACGGTGACGATGCCGCAGGCGCGCACGCGCCGGCC
This sequence comes from Cupriavidus taiwanensis, assembly GCF_900249755.1. Classification (NCBI taxonomy): domain Bacteria; kingdom Pseudomonadati; phylum Pseudomonadota; class Betaproteobacteria; order Burkholderiales; family Burkholderiaceae; genus Cupriavidus; species Cupriavidus taiwanensis. Next base: position 739,276 of record NZ_LT976854.1, on the reverse strand, counting down.
GTTGCCGCAGCGCGCGAGCTGGCTGGCGGTGGCGAAGCGCATCGCCGCCAGCCGTGGCCGCAGCAAGGCCAGCGGATGCGACTTGAGCGACAGCCCCAGGCTTGCATAGTCCGCCGCGACGTCTTCGCCGAGGCGCGGCGCGGGTAGCGCCAGCGCTGCCTCGGGGGGCGGGGCTTGATACAGCAGGTCGCGGTGGGCGGCATGGGCGGCCACCGCGCGGGCCTGCCAGCGGGCCTGGCGGCGATGGCCCGCAAGCGGCGCCAGTGCGTCGGAAGCGGCCAGCACGTCGATGTCATGCCGGTCCAGTGCGGCGCGCAGGACCAGGTCTTCGACGCTGTCGAACGGGCGCTGCGCGCAGGCGTCTTCGATCCGCAGCGCGGCCGCCTCGCGCATGCCCTTGACGCGGCTCAGGCCGAGGCGCACGCGGGGATGTGCATCGCCCGCGCCTGCGGCCGGCTCCAGCGTGCTCTCCCAGCGGCTTACGGTCACGTCCACCGGCAGCACCTCGACGCCGTGCCGGCACGCATCCTGCACCAGCTGCGACGGCGAATAGAACCCCATCGGCTGGCTGTTCAGCAGCGCGCACAGGAAGGCCGCCGGGTGATGGCGCTTGAGCCAGGAACTCACGTACACCAGCTTGGCGAAGCTGGCGGCATGACTTTCGGGGAAGCCGTACTCGCCAAACCCCTCGATCTGCTTGCAGATCGCCAGCGCGAAGGATTCCGGATAGCCGTTGCCGGTCAGCGCGCGCACCAGCGCGTCCTGGTGCTGGCGCAGGTCGCCGCGCCGCCGCCACGCCGCCATCGAGCGGCGCAGCTGGTCCGCCTGCCCGGGCGAGAAGCCCGCCGCGTCGATGGCCAGCTGCATCACCTGCTCCTGGAAGATCGGCACGCCCAGCGTGCGGCCCAGCACTTTCTCGATCACCTGGTTGAAGTAGACCGGCGGCTTGCGCGTGCGGCGGAAGGCCTCGCGCCGCTTCAGGTAGGGGTGGACCATGCCGCCCTGGATCGGGCCGGGCCGCACGATGGCGACTTCCACCACCAGGTCGTAGTACTCGCGCGGCTGCAGCCGCGGCAGCATCGACTGCTGCGCGCGCGACTCGATCTGGAACACGCCGATGGTGTCGGCCTTGCAGATCATGTCGTAGGTTGGCTTGTCTTCCTTCGGGATGTCTTCCATGCGCGCCGGCAGCCCCGCGCGCGCCGGATCGGGGCTGGGGTTGGGGATCATCTCCAGCGCGCGCCGGATCGCCGACAGCATGCCCAGCGCCAGCACGTCGACCTTGAGCAGGCCCAGCGACTCCAGGTCGTCCTTGTCCCACTGGATCACGCTGCGGTCGGCCATCGCCGCGTTCTCGATCGGCACCAGCCGCGACAGCTTGTGCCGCGCGATCACGAAGCCGCCCACGTGCTGCGACAGGTGGCGCGGAAAGCCGCGCAGCTGCGCGGTCAGGCTGGCCCACTGCTGCACCGCCGGCGATTCGGGATCGAGCCCGTAGCGGGCGATCTTGTCGACAAAGCCGGGGCCGCCGTCCCACCACGCCTGGCCCTTGACCACCTGCTCGACCACGCTGGCATCGATGCCCAGCGCACGGCCCACGTCGCGCAAGGCGCTGCGCGAACGGTAGGTGATCAGCGACGCCGCCAGCGCGGCGCGATGGCGGCCGTATTTGTCGTAGATGTACTGGATCACCTCCTCGCGCCGCTGGTGCTCGAAATCCACGTCGATATCGGGCGGCTCATCGCGCTCGCGTGACAGGAAGCGGCCGAACAGCAGGTTGGCCTGCTCGGGGCTGACCTCGGTCACATACAGGCAGAAGCACACCAGCGAATTGGCGGCCGAGCCGCGCCCCTGGCACAGGATGCCGCGCGAGCGCGCAAAGCGCACGATGTCGTGCACGGTGAGGAAGAACGGCTCGTAGTGCTTTTCCTCGATCAGCGCCAGCTCTTCGTCCAGCTGCTTGTCCCACTCCGGCTTCAGGCCGTTGGGAAAGCGCTCGCGCTTGCCCCGCTCGACTTCCTTGCGCAGGTAGGAGATCGGCGTCTCGCCGGGCGGCACCAGTTCCTCGGGATATTCGTAACGCAGCATGCCCAGCGAGAAATCGCAGGTCTGGGCAATCTTCAGCGTCTGCGCCAGCGCCTCGCGCGGGTACAGGCGCGACAGCACCTGGCGCATGCGCAGGTGCTGCTCGGCATTGGGCGCCAGCGCCATGCCGCATTCGGCCAGCGGCTGGCCCAGCCGGATCGCGGTGAGCACGTCTGACAGCGGCTTGCGCGAGCGCACGTGCATGGTGACCGCGCCGGCCGCGGCCAGCGGCACGCCGGTCTGGGCCGATACCGCTTCCAGGCGCGCGCGGTGCAAGGCATCGGCATGGCCCTGCAGTTGTTCCAGCGCGATCCAGGCGCGCTCGCCGAACACGGCGCGGCACCACTCGGCCTGCGCGAGCAACAGTTCGGGCTCGGCGCAATAGTCGGGCAACAGCAGCGCCACGCAGCCGGGCATGCCGCGCAGGTGGGCGACGTCCTCGGCCGGCGCGGAGAGATCTTCGGGATGCAGCCGGTAGCTGCCCTTCTGCGCGCGCCGCCGGCCCAGCGTGATCAGCTCGCTCAGGTTGCCGAAGCCCTCGCGATGCTGCGCGATCAGCACCAGCCGCAGCGGCATCTGCTGCGCGCCCTCGGCCGGGACCAGGCTGAAACGGCTGCCGATCAGCAGCGAGAACGCATCGGCGGCGCGGGCCAGCGCCTGCAGCCGCTGGTGGCGGCTGGCGTGGAAATCGGGATCGTCGTCGCCGGTGCCGAAGGCATCGGCGTCGTCCAGCAGCGGTTCATCGACACCTTCCTCGCCGCGTGCCGCGCTGCGCGCGACCGCGTCGTGCAGGCGCTTGCGCAGCGTCTCGATGGCATCGTGCGCGCGCGCGGTGCCGGCCACCGAGCATTCATCGGTCAGCGCCAGCCCGCGGTAGCCCAGGCCGAAGGCGCGCTCGATCAGCTCGCCCGGATGCGAGGCGCCGGTCAGGAAGGTGAAGTTGGAGATGCAGTGCAGCTCCACGTAGTCCGGCAGCGCCGGCAGCAAACCCGGCAACGAGGCAGACAGCGAGGGGGGCAAAGGCGGCGCGCTCATGCGAACAACCCATGCAGGAACCAGCGGTATTCGCCGCCATCGTCCTGCGCGGCATGGCCCGGACGCTCGCGGAAGATCCAGCAGCGCAGGCCGTCGGCGCGCTCGGCGATAAAGTAGTCGCGCGTGGCCAGCGCCCCGTCCCACCAGCCCGCCTCGATGCGCTCAGGGCGGCTCAGCAGCGCCAGCGGGCCGCCGTGGCAGGGCCGGTGGCGCTGCACCGGCAGCGGCAGCGGTTGCGGCAGCAGCCACAGCGGGCGCTCCGGCTGCGGGCCCGGCAGGCTGGCGGCCTTGTTGCCGCCGGGCTCGTCGACCGGGCACCAGCGGTTGGCGCGCTCGGGCCGGTGGTCGGCCAGCGGCCGCGGCTGCAGCACGTTGTCGCGGCCCAGCCGCGCCATCAGCGTATCGAGCAGGCGGCCCAGGTCTTCCGGCGTGCCGCCGGGCTCGGGGAACAGCGCCTCGCTTTGCGGCACGCACGCGGCCATGGCCTCGACGCGCAGCGCCAGGCCGGTCACCGGGGCGTGGAAGCTGAGCTTGTCGAGCTTTTCGCGCAGCAGCCGCGACAGGTGCGCGGGGTCGCGGCTGGGCTGGGCCAGGCCCAGTGGCACCGGGGTGCCTTCGGTGTCCACGCCGCGCCGGTAGCGCTCATGCTCCAGCACCAGCACGCAGCGCGTCACGCCGGCCTGCTGCACCGCCAGCCAGCCCGCCAGCGCCAGCAGCAGCCGCTGCGCGCCGGCCAGCACGCCTTCGGCGGATTCGATGCGGCCCGGCAGGTCCATGCGTTGCACGAACGCGGGCGGCGCCACAAACCAGGAAAAGCGCGCCGGCGCCTCGCCATAGGCCTGGTCCAGCCGCGCCAGCAGCGCCGGGCCCAGCCGGCGCGTCAGGCCCGCGCGCGGCAGGCGCCGCACCTCGCCCAGCGTGCGGCAGCCAATGCCGTCCAGCCAGGCCGGATCAGCCAGCGTATGCAGCGCCTCCACCGGCAACCGGTCCAGCAGCCGGTGCAGGCGCGCCATGCCCACGGCGCGGCGGGCGGGCCGCACCACGCCGCGCCGCGTGCGCCGCAGCGGCTGGCGCGCCAGCCACGCGGCGCCGTGCGCGGTCGGGCCGCAACCCACCTGGGCCACGGTGCCCAGCTGGCGCACGCAGGCACGCACCGCGCGGCACAGCGCGCGATGGCCGCCGAACAGGCGCAGGCTGGCGGTGACGTCGAGCATCACCGTGGCCGACTCCGGTTCCTCGTCGACGGTCACGCCCGGCGTGAAATGCAGCAGCGCCAGCGCCACCGACTCCATCAGCGCGGCTTCCGCGGCCGGGTCGCGCTCGAGCTGCACGATATCGGCCGACAGTGCCTGCACGCCGCCGCGGCGCATGCCATAGCGCACGCCGAGCTGCATCGCCGGGCCGTTGGCCAGCACCACCTGCTCGCGCGCCATCACCGCCACCGGCAGCGCATGGTGCAGGGTGGCGGTGGCGGCAGGCGGGCTCGCGGCGGGCGCCGGCTCAGGCCAGTTGGGCTGCAGCGCGTCCAGCGGCAGGCGCGGCAGGTGCACCGCGATCCAGTACGGCATCGGAAGAAAGCTGAGAAGACTGAGCCAGCGGCTCAGACGAGGCAGGCGCGCCTGCCGGGACCGGCCAGGCGGCCGCGCGCGTGGCCGCCGCCATGCCGTCCAGGCGCAGCAGCAGCGGCGTGTCGCGCACCGGCCCGCGGCGCTTGTGGAAGGTGATCGACAGCACGTTGCCGGGCAGCGGCGCCAGCAGCAGCCGCAGCACCGCGGGCGACGACTCGCGCAGCGCCGCGGCCGGGCGCAGCGCCCAGGCCACCGCGTCGCTGGCCTGCGCCAGCACCTGCAGCCGCCGCAGCGCCTCGGGACGCGCCGCAGGCAGCCACACCAGCACGCCGCCGAAGGCCTGGCTGCGCAGCACCTGTTCGGCCGCCCACAGCATGTCGGCCTGCTGCGCGGCCCTGGCCGATCCGGCCGGGGGGCGCACCCAGTAGCACTGCCGCGCCGGCAGCCCGGCCGCGGCCAGCCCCATCGCGTTGGGCAGGTAAGGCGGCGCCACCAGCGCGATGCGCCGCCCCGCCCCGGCCAGCGTGCGCAGCGCCGGCAGCAGCAGGCGCATTTCTCCCGCACCGCCCTGCGTGGTCAGCAGTTCGGTCAGGCCGCCGGCCGGCCAGCCGCCGCCGGGCAGTTCCGCCGACAGCGCGTCATACCCGGTCGGGCACACCGCGGCCCCGCCGGCGCGGCCCAGCTGGCCGGCGCGCCACAACCCGGGATAGCGCTGCTCGAGCGCCGACAGCGCCTGCTGGCGCTCGGCCGGGGCAAGCCCGGCAGGCTCGGGGGCAGCCGGCGCAGGGAAAAGCAGACCCTCCGCCGCCCTTGGCGGGGCTGCGTGCAATGGCGCAGTCATGTGGAGTCAAGGTCGCTCGCCAGCAGTGGCGAGGATTTAGGATATTTACGATAACTGTATATTTATACAGTATCCGTGACAAGGCAAGAGGTAACGGAGGGGGGTGGCTGCAGAGGCACAAGGTCATGTTTCGGCGGCGTGCGGGCGCACCTTTGCACGTCTGCCTTTGGTCACAGAAGCTGTTCTGCACTATCATTTCACGGAATGATTCCGTATGAAAAAAGCTTCTATCGAATGATACGCATGAGGTCGACCAAGGCTTGTATCATTCTAAAGAATGATTTCTTACATCAACTAATGCCATGTCATTAATTTCCCAATGCCGCGCGTTGCGCGAAGCCCGGGGCAAGAGCCTCGGCGACCTCGGGCGGATCCTCGGCATGGCGGCGCAAAACCTGTCGGCCATCCTGCTCGGCAAGAAAGACAGCCGCGCTTCCACCCTCGAAGCACTGGCCGCGGCGCTGGACGCGCAATGGGTGCTGGTACCCAACGAGCGGCTTGCCGAAGTCCGCCAGGTGCTGGAGGGCAAGGGCAGCGGCCCCGACCGCGGCGCCCGCGCCGCGCTCGATATCTTCCTGGATCAGCAATGAGCTACGCCCTGCATCCCCGCTTCCTGGAGGTTCGGCTATATGACCGGCTGTGCGGCTACCTGTGCGAGGCCGGCGGCAATGTCCGCTTCGTGCCCGCCGATGAATTCCGCGGCGACCCCGACCGCCCCACGCTGAGCCTGTCGATCACCGTGCCGACCGAAGCCGGCCGCCGGGCCACCGCCGAGGTGCTGGACAACCCCTTCCATCCCGCGGTCTACAGCACCGGCCATGAACTGCCGCCCTACTTCGCCGGCCTGCTGCCCGAGGGCGAACTGCGCAAGCGGCTGGAGGCCACGCGCAGCCACCCGGAAGACAAGGACGATTTCGGCATCCTGGCCTCGGCCGGCAACGACCTGCCCGGGGCTGTCGTGGTCCGGCCGGCGGATATCGGCGCCTTGCCCGCCTACGCGCGCGCCTATGGCGTGACCGGCGGCGCCGACAACCTGGAAATCGCCGTGGTCGAGGGCGCCACGCAAGGCGCCGCGTCGGTGTCCGGCGTGCAGAACAAGCTGGCCCTGTCGACGGTGCAGGACGGCAAGCGCTACACGCTGCCGAGCCACGGCAAGCTGTCGGACATCATCGCCAAGCTGCCGGCCCGCAACGACGACTCGCAGGTGTTCAACGAATCGGTGTCGATGCAGCTCGCGGCCGCCGCCGGCGTGCATGTCGCCGCCACCCGGGTCTTGCCGATATCGACCATCGCGGTCGACGGGCTGGCCGAGGCCCTGGGCGAGCACCTGCACTACCTTGCGGTCGACCGCTTCGACCGCACCCCGGCCGGGCGCGTGCATGCCGAGGACGGCTGCCAGATGCTGGGCCGGATGCCGGCCCGCAAGTACGCCAGCATCGACGGCTACGTGCAGCTGGTGGCCACGCTGTACCGCCTGAGCCCGGGCGGGGTCGAGCATGTGCGGCAGTTCTTCCTGCGCCAGGCGGTCAATACGCTGATCGGCAACAGCGACGCGCACCTGAAGAATTTCTCGGTGACCTACCCCAATGGCTTGCTGCCGGTGCTGTCGCCGGCGTATGACATCGTCTGCGTGGCGGCGCTGCCCGGCTTCGCCTCGTACGGCCAGAACGTCGCCATCGACCGCCTGCAGCGCGAGGAAACCCTGGCCACGTACGAGGCGATCGCCGCAAAAGCCGGCGTGCCGCGCCGCATCGCCACCGCCGCGGTCAAGGAAGCGGTGGCGCTGGCGCATGCCCGCTGGCCGCGCCTGCTGGACGAGCTCGACGCACCGCGGGCCATTCGCGAGGTCGTCACCGAACGGCTGGCGACGCTGCCGCTGGCGCGCGCGGGGCGCCCGGCCCGGTGACCGGCCCGTGCCGGCAGCGCCGTCGTCAACACCGCCAGCATCGCCATCGCGGATAATGCGCCATCCCCTCATCGCCCTCACCCCATCGACCTCGCCCCATGTCCGCCAGCAGCCCCAGCCCCCGACGCATCGACTGGACCACCCTGTTCCTGCTGACCTTTCCGCCGCTGAGCTGGGCCGGCAATGCCATCGTGGGCCGGCTTGCCGCCGGCACGGTGCCGCCGGTCACGCTGAACTGGGCGCGCTGGGTGCTGGCCGGCATGGTGCTGGCCCCGTTTGCGTGGCGCGGCGTGGTCGAGCACCGTGCGGTGCTGCGCCGGCACGCGGGCGTGATCACCGCCATGGGCATCCTGTCGATCGCCAGCTATAACGCGCTGCAGTACCTGGCGCTGACCACCTCGACGCCGATCAACGTGACGCTGATCGGCGCGTCCACGCCGCTTTTCCTGATCGTGATCGGCGCGCTGTGCTTTGGCGAACGCGTCAGGCCCTGGCATGTCGCCGGCGCGCTGCTGTGCATGGTCGGCGTGACCTTCGTGCTGGTGCGCGGCGAACTGGCGCGGCTGGCGCAGCTGGACCTCGTGCCCGGCGACCTGTTCATGCTGGCAGCCACCATCGCATGGAGCGCCTATACCTGGCTGCTGCGCAAGCAGCGTCCCGCGCTGCCGCTGCCCGTGCTGCTGTTCGCGCAGATCGTCACCGGCGTGCTGGCCAGCGCGCCGGTAACGGCATGGGAGCTGCTGACGCTGGAACAGCCGCTGCAATGGAGCGGCAAGGTCGCGGGCATCCTGCTCTATGTGGCGACCATCCCGTCGCTGCTGGCCTACTTTGCCTGGGACCGCGCCATCGCGCGCGCGGGCGCGCAACTGCCGGTGTTCTTCATCACGCTGACGCCGGTCTTCGCCGCGCTGCTGTCCACGGTGCTGCTGGGCGACTGGCCGCGCTGGTACCACGGCGTCGGCCTGGCCGCGATCGCGGCGGGGATCTGGCTGGCGCAGCGGCGCTGACGGCCGCCGCCTCCGTTCAACGGGCCATGACCTTGTCCGGCGTCATCGGCGTGCTGCGCAGCCGCTTGCCGGTGGCGTGATAGATCGCATTGCTGATCGCCGCGGCCACCCCCACCAGACCGATTTCGCCCACGCCCTTGGCGCCGAGGCTGCTGACCACGCGGTCGTCCTCGTCGACGAAGATCACGTCCAGCTCATGGATATCGGCATGCGAGGCGATGTGGTACTCGGCAATATTGCGGTTCATGAAGCGGCCCAGCGCATGGTCGCTGTGCGTCTCCTCATGCAGCGCCTGGCCGATGCCCCACACCATGCCGCCGAGGATCTGGCTGCGCGCGGTCCTGGGGTTGATGATGCGGCCCGCCGCCACCGCGCTGACCACGCGCGTCACGCGCACGGTGCCCAGCGCCTCGTCCACGCGGACCTCGCAGAACACCGCCGAGTGCGCGGCGCGCGTGTACTGCTTCTGCCTGAACAGATTGGGCAATTGCAGGAACGAGGCTTCGATCTGCTCGCGTCGGGCCGCCTCCAGGATGCCGGTCAGCGGCAACGACACGCCCGGGCTGGCACGCAGGCTGACGCTGCCCTGCTCGAACACCAGGTCCTCGTAGCGCGCACGCTCGAAGCCGGAACCCTGCATGCGCCGCGCCATGTGCCACAGCATCCGGCGCAGCTTGTCGCAGACGCCGTCGACCGCCGTGCCCACCGTGGCCACATGCGACGAGCCACCCTCTACCGGCGCCACCGGCAGGTCCGAATCGCCCAGCACGAACGTCAGCTGCTCCAGCGGCAGGCCCAGCGATGCGGCGGCGATCTGGCTCATCACCGTCAGCGTGCCGGTGCCGATGTCGGTGGCGGCACTGGCCACTTCGAGCCGGCCGTCGGCGCGGAACACCGCGCGGGCGCGGCTGAACATCTGCAGCGCATCCCAGGTGCCGCTGGCCATGCCCCAGCCGATCAGCTCGTGGCCATCGCGCATCGAACGCGGCTGCGGCGGCCGCGCGGCCCAGCCGAACCGTTGCGCGCCCTGCTCGTAGCATTCGCGCAGCGCCTTGCTCGAGAACGGCAGGCCGCTGGCGCCGTCGCGCTCGGCGTAGTTCCTGAGCCGCAGCGCCAGCGGGTCCATCCCCACCGCATAGGACAACTCATCCATCGCCACCTCGATCGCATGCACGCCGTGCGCGGCGCCCGGCGCGCGCATGTCGGCCGGCGTGGGCTGGTCGAGATCGACCAGCTGGTAGTCCTGCCGGCTGGTTTCGGACGCATAGAGCTGCGTGGACCAGTTGACCACCACCTCGACGTAATGCTCCATGCGCGAGGTCTCGGCCACGGCCTCGTGGATCAGGCTCACCAGCCTGCCGTCGGCCTCGGCGCCCAGCCGCACGCGCTGCCAGGTTTCGGGCCGGTGGCAGAAGGTGAACATCTGCGGCCGCGTCAGCACCACGCGGACCGAGCGCTCCAGCGCCAGCGACGCCATCACCGCCAGGATCAGCTGGTACTGCGGCCGCAGCCCTGAGCCGAAGGCGCCGCCCACGTATTCATTGCGCACCGTGACCTTGCGCTTGGGCAGCCCGAACACCCGCGACACCATCCAGCGCGAATTCTGCGAGCCCTGGGTCTTGTCGTAGATGGTCAGGTGGCCGTCGCCGCCGCGGATCACCGTGGTGGCATGCATCTCCATCGGGTTGTGGTGCTCCACGCCGCTGTAGAACTCTGCGTCGACCTGGCAAGGCGCGCGCGCGAAGGCAGCATCGGCGTCGCCGCGCGGCCTGGGCGGGCCGGAATAGCCTGCCTTGAAGCGCATCGGCTTGCCGGCGCGGCCCAGGTGGTCCAGCAGGCTGGTCTCGTGCTGCCACGCCTGGTACCGCACGCGCACCAGCATGGCGGCATGCCGCGCCGCCTCGAAGGTCTCGGCAACCACCAGCGCGACCGGCTGGCCGCTATACCAGATGCGCGCATCGTGCAGCGGCTTGAACGGCGACCCGGCAGGCGCCACCATGTCCTTGTAGAACAGGTCGAGCGAACGCACGCGCGGGCGGCGTTCATGGGTCAGCACGTCCAGCACGCCCGGCACGGCCAGCGCCGCGCTGCAATCGATCGACGCGATGCGTCCGCGCGCAATGGTGCTGTTCACCACAACCCCATGCGCGAGGTCGAAGGCCGGATGCTCGGCGGCATAGCGCGCCGTGCCGGTAACCTTGGCCACGCCATCGATGCGCGCGACCGGCGCGCCGATGCCGACCGGGCCCGTGCCGGGCCGTGCGTGCGGCGCGCATTGCGGGATCGGATCGTTCATGGCAATGCCTCCTCGCTGAACGCGTCTTCGCCGGTATTGCTCAGCACGCCGGCGACGGCCATTTCCAGCGCGCGCACGATCGCGCGCTCGGCCAGCGCAAGCTTGAAGCTGTTGCCGGGCAGGCTCTCGGGCACGGCCGGGCCGCCCCAGGCGCGCGCATCGCGCAGCAGGAAGCGAGCTACCGATGCAAAGTGCTCGGCGGTAGCGGGCCGGCCCTGCAGCTGCGCCTCGGCCTCGGGATCGCGCCACGGCTTGTGCGCCACGCCGCCCAGCGCCAGCCGCGCGGCGCGCACGGTGCCATCGTCGGCCAGGTCCAGCGCGGCCGCCACCGACACCAGCGCGAAGGCAAACGACGCGCGCTCGCGGAGCTTCAGGTAGCAGGCATGGCGCGCGAACTCGCCGGCGGGCGGCAGCACGATGTGGGTAATCAGTTCATCGGGGCGCAGCGTGGTGTCAATGTGCGGCCTGTCCTCCGGCAGCCGATGGAATTCATGAAACGGAATCTCGCGGCGCCCGCTGGCCGACGCCACGTGCACCACCGCGCCCAGCGCCGCCAGTGCCACGCACATGTCGGAGGGATGCGTGGCAATGCAATGCTCGCTCGCGCCCAGGATGGCATGCTGGCGCGCCAGCCCGGTCGCCGCCGGGCAGCCGGTGCCGGGCTCGCGCTTGTTGCAGGGCACGCCCGGATCGTAAAAGTAATAGCAGCGCGTGCGCTGCAGCAGGTTGCCGCCGTTGGTCGCCATATTGCGGATCTGCGCCGAGGCCCCGGCCAGGATCGCCGCGCGCAGCAGCGGATACTGCCCGCGCACCAGCGGGTGCTGCGCGGTATCGGCGTTGCTGGCCAGCGCACCCAGCTTCAGCCCGCCCTCCGCCGTCGCCTCTATCATCCGCAACGGCAGCTGCCTGACGTCGACCAGCGCGGCCGGATGCATCATGCCGCCCTTGACCAGGTCGATCAGGTTGGTGCCGGCGGCCAGGAAGTGCGGCGCGCGGTCTTCGCCAAGGCTTTGCACGCCCGCGGCCTGCTGCGCGGCGGCGATCGACTGCAGCGCGGCTTCCACCGTCATCGCGCGCTCATAGCGGAACGGGTTCATGACGGCTCCTGGTCGCTGTCCGGCAGCCGGGCGACTTCGGCAATCGCTTCGACGATCTGCGCATACGCTCCGCAGCGGCACAGGTTGCCGCTCATGCGCTCGCGGATCTCCTGCCGGCTCGCCGGCGGATGCTCGTTCAGCAGGCCCAGTGCCGAGCACAGCTGCCCCGGCGTGCAATAGCCGCACTGGAACGCGTCGTGGTCGATAAAGGCCTGCTGCAGCGGATGCAGCGCGCCGCTGTCGCGATCGGCCAGCCCTTCCACGGTGGTGATGTCCGCGCCGTCATAGGACACCGCCAGGCACAGGCAGGACTTCATGCGCCTGCCGCCAATCAGCACTGTGCACGCGCCGCACTGGCCGTGGTCGCAGCCCTTCTTGGTGCCGGTAAGCTGCAGCTGCTCGCGCAGCAGGTCGAGCAGGATCACCCACGGCGCCAGCGAAAGCTCATGGGTGATGCCGTTGATGTGCAGCGTCGTGGGGATCTGTTGCAGTGCGCCGGCCGCGTCGGAAGCCGGGGGAGCAAGCGGGTCTTCCTGGGCCATGGGGCGCCTCCGCTGGGTCACGTTCTGGGGGGAAGTGAACGGAGGCAGCAAGCGGCATGCCATCGGGGGCCAAAGCTCGGCGACGTCGCAACCTGCCAGCGCATGCGGGCAACTGGCAACACTTTGCACATATTGCCGCCCAGGCCTTGCACGAATTACCGCAGGCTTGCGCCGGCTACCACGATCGCGCCTCGACCGTCGCCAGCATGGAGGCGAGAATCTTGTCGCGCTCGCGTTCAAAGCCGTGGATCAACTGCTCGCGGTCCCGTTTGGAAATGGCCTGCAGCAGGGTATGCTCCAGATGTGCAGTCAGGTGCTCGCCCGGCCTTCTTACCTCCGAGGCCAGCGCGCGGTAGCGGTCGGTCAGCCTGATCAAACGAATCGCCTCGCGCCGCAGGATCTTGTCCGGCGACAGGTCGAAAAGCACCGCGTAGAAATTCTGGTACTCGTCGTCATGCGACTGTACACCGACCGCTCGTGCTCGCGCATGCTTGCGACCTTCGCCAGGATGCCGAAGCCCGTCGATACGTCCCGGCGCGGGGCTGTCAGGTCGCGGCGCTGGCCGCCGGTACCGGTCAGCGGCCCTGAAGCAACGGCTATTCCGCAGCTTCGCAGGTGAAGCTGGTCTCTGCATTGGGATTACCAGTTCCGTTGTACCTGGGGTACTGGGGATACTTGCATAGAGGGCGTTGCATGCCCATTCCAGGCTCTACGCTGCGGGTAGCGACGATCTTCCGGCTCGACGGCTTGGCGCCCTTCTCGATCCACTCGAACATCGGCGTCACGAGATCCACCATGTCGGGCCCGTTGCCACCGTTCGGTGTGGCCGCACAATGATCGTTGCCGGGAACGCTGACGTCCCCTGCTTGCGTGCTGGAATGCCGGCCACCGCTGAAACCGGTTTGGCCCACCGGCTCTGACCGCGGCCGCCCTGGCGCGAGCCGGCGAAATCGGGCGAAAGCGGCCTGCCCTGATCCGGTGGCATAATTGCCTCACCGTTATCGATGGGTTCGCACTTTCCCGGCGCGAGCAGGGCGACGAGTAGCCTGGCATGCAAGATCTTCTGAATCCCCAGCGTGTTCGCATCCGGCGCCGCGGCGCTGACAAGCATCCGCTTATCCTCAAGGCCGCACGCGACCTGGTTTCACAGTCGGGATTTCGCGAGGCACAAATGACGGCAATCGCTGATGCGGCAGGCATCGCGATTGGTACGCTTTACCGCTACTTCCCCTCGAAGACCGAGCTCATGGTCGAAGTCGTCAAGACGACGGCGCAACGGGAAGTCGACGTGGTTGCAGGCATCGCCATGGGCGAAGGGACCGCGTGCGAGCGGCTCGGTGCAGCCGCCTGGACCTTCGCCAGTCGTGCCTTGCGAGGTCGCCGGCTCGCGCACGCGCTGGTTGCCGAGCCGGTAGAGCCCGACGTCGAGGCTGCAAGGCTGACCTATCACCGTGCGCTGTCCAGGGTATTCAAGACCATCATCGAGCAGGGTGTCGCCGACGGCGAGTTTCCGGCACAGGATGCTGCGGCGTCGGCTGACTGCATCGTCGGCTGCCTGTTCGAAGGGCTCGTCGCCCCGCTGAGCTCCGAAACCCGGCCACATGCCGCGCCGTTGAGCCCGCAGGCGACAGCCATTATCACTTTCTGCCTTCGCGGTGTTTCCGGTCGCCCTTTGAGTTTCCCGACCTGAGATTGCGTCGTTCGCGGCTTAGCAGGCATTTGCAACACCTCGCGCCTTGCAAAGAGAATCGCGGTTTCACTTACGGAAGGCTGCGGACACACACCGCTTGAGTCTCCTGCGCCGCAATTCTCTCCCTCTTTCGCTATTCTTCAGTGTTTTCCCTGCCCAGTCGGTTCTTGACAGAGAAGGGGACGCGCCATAGCCTTAAGTGAAATCATGATTTCACTTAAGATCGGCTGCGTGAATGGCGCAGGAGCGCAGTACCGGCGGATGCGCCCGCGTCGCTGTTGTGAACGGTGCGTGCGGCCGCTCGCGCGCGTCGCCCACGCAAGAATGGAGCTGTCATGCAAACGCTGTCGAACCCGCATCGGGAACGGTCCATTACCCCCGAGTTTCTCCTGCACACCGGACCGGCCCGTTCCCCCTCGCTAGCATCCTTCGTCGAGAGCTCGACATGGTTTGCTGGCTTGACGGCCGAGGAACAAGCCAGAGTGCAGGCCGACATCTACGAGCGCCAATATCCCGCTGGCGGCGTCGCTTGCCATCGTGGGGATCCGGCCGATCACTGGCTGGCCGTCATCGCAGGCATGGTGAAGGTCGACACCGCCTCGGCCTGCGGACGGGCCATCACGTTCGCCGGCGTCCCGGCCGGATCATGGTTTGGTGAGGGGGCGGTCCTGAAGAGCGAGCCGCGCCCCTATTCAGTCGTTGCGATCAAGGAAAGCCGCGTGGCCTTTGTGCCCCGCGCGACTTTCCTTTGGCTCCTGGAACGCAATCCCGCCTTCAGCCGCTATGTCATCGACCAGCTCAATGCCCGGTGCGGCTACTATGTTGGCCTGGTCCACAACCTCCGCCTGCATGAAGCGGCGGCTCGCGTTGCCTTCTGCCTGGCCGAACTGTTTCACCGCCAACTCTACCCGTCCACCGAGCGGATCCTGAGCTTGTCGCAGGAAGAAGTCGGGCGTTTGTCCGGCCTCTCGCGCCAGAACACCAATCGGGCGCTTCGCGAGCTGGCCGATGCCGGCATGCTGGCGATGGAGTATGGCGCCATACGAATTCTCGATCTGGAAGCGCTGCGGCGGTTCGCCCACATCGGCGACTGAAAGTTCGCAGAAGGGCCTGCCGTGACGCGCACCGGGGAACGGTGCCGCGTCACCTTGCCATTCCATTCGTCAGCACAACTCCACAGCGACAGCGGTCGCCTCGCCGCCCCCGATGCAGAGGCTTGCAATACCTCGCTTACCGCCAGTTGTTCGAAGCGCACCAAGCAGCGTGACGAGAATTCGCGCGCCAGAAGCGCCGATAGGATGCCCCAGTGCGCATGCACCGCCGTGGATGTTCACCTGGTCCCGATCCAGCCTCAGATCCTGCACCGCCGCCATGGGAACCACCGCGAAGGCCTCATTGATTTCCCACAGGTCGACATCGGCGGTTGCCCACCCCGTGCGTTCCAGCAGCTTGCGGATGGCACCAACCGGCGCAGTCGTGAATGTGGCAGGCTCCTGGGCGTGGCTGGAATGGCCGACGATCTTCGCGATGGGGCGCAGGCCCATGCGCTCCGCGACGGACTGACGGGTAAGCACCATCGCCGCGGCACCGTCCGAAATCGAGCTGGAGGTTGCCGCCGTCACCGTGCCGTCTTTCCTGAACGCGGGCCTGAGCGACGAAATGCGGCTCAGGTCGGCTTTGAGCGGCTGCTCATCCTCCCGGACGGTCACCGTTCGCTTGCGGTCTGCGACCGTCAGCGGCACGGTCTCCCAGGCAAAGTGGCCCTGCTGAATGGCCGCCTGCGCGCGCACCGTCGAGAGAACCGCCCACTCGTCCTGCGCATCCCTGCTGAATCGATACGCGTCGGCGCAGTCTTCCGCAAACGTCCCCATCAACCGACCACGCGTCTCATCGCCATAATGATCTTCGATACCGTCGAAGAACATATGGTCGATCAGCCTGCCATGGCCAAGCCTGTATCCGGCGCGCGCTTTCGGCAACAGATACGGGGCGTTCGACATCGATTCCATGCCGCCTGCCACC
Organism: Cupriavidus taiwanensis; assembly: GCF_900249755.1. Lineage (NCBI taxonomy): Bacteria > Pseudomonadati > Pseudomonadota > Betaproteobacteria > Burkholderiales > Burkholderiaceae > Cupriavidus > Cupriavidus taiwanensis. The sequence continues at coordinate 723,187 of NZ_LT976854.1, read as the reverse complement.
AAGAGGCCGTTCGATTCCGCAACAAGCAGATCATGGGCGAGCATCACCGATTTCATGCCCGAGCCGCACACCTTGCTGATGGTCGTACAGGGCACGCCCAGCGGCAAGCCGGCGATGATGGACGCCTGCCGCGCCGGGGCTTGCCCAAGTCCGGCAGGAAGGACACATCCCATCAGTAGTTCATCGACTGCTGCGGGATTGATGTCCGCCCGTGTCACGGCGGCCTGGATCGCCGCGCCACCCAGCTCCGGCGCCGTCATCGATGCCAGTTCTCCCTGGAAACCACCGATCGGGGTGCGGGCCGCGGAAAGGATCACTACCGGATCGTCTGTTCTGGTCATTACCTGCTCCCTGTTCTATTGATGAGTGGACGGCTGCACATCGAGCGAGGCAAGCGAGCCGCCTTGCTTCGTCTGCACGGAGGCGCTGCGGCGGTGGTCGACCATCACAACGGCAATCGTTCCAATTACCCCGGCAATTCCGATCGCAACGAAGTTCTGCTCGAGCGGCAGCTTCATCGCTACCAGCATCCCGATCAGAACCGGTGCCACGATGGCGCCAAGACGTCCGATCCCCGAGGCGAAGCCAACGCCGGTCGATCGAATGGACCCGGGATAGAACTCGCCAGCGTATGCGTAAGCGAGCAGTTGGGTGCCCAGCGTCGATGCGCCGACGACGAACACCAGCAGGAAAAGCAGCTCCGTGGCCTTCGTGTATCCCATCAGGGTGAGCGACACTGCCCCGGTCGCGTAGAAGGCCACCAGGACATGCTTGATATTGAACTTGTCGCCAAGCCAGCCACCGAAAATCGCGCCGCATACCGCGCCGATATTGAACACCAACACAAAGTTCAGCGCAGATCCCAGGCTGTAGCCGGACATCGCCATCAGCTTGGTCAGCCAGGAGCTGAGCGAATAGACCATGAACAGGCCAGTGAAGAACACAATCCAGAGCATGACGGTGCTCCACGCGCGGCCGTTGGCGAACAATGCCTTGACCGGAGCCGTGGACGCCATCGCTTCAAGCGGTACGACCAGACGATCGTCATCGGCGATGCGCAGTTCCGGTGCAATCTTCATCACAACCTTGCGGAGTGCTTCCTGCCGGTTCTTCTTCGCGAGGAAGGCCATCGATTCCGGCATCGTCCACAGAATGAACGGAATGAAGAACAACGGCAGGCCCGCTACAAAGAATGTAGCCTGCCATCCGTATGCGCCGATGAGGTGTTTGCCGGTCAGCGCAACCAGAATGCCTCCGATGGAATAGCCGGCGAATACGATGGTTACCAGCCTCGCCCGCATCTTGCCGGGGGCAAATTCGCCCATCTGGGCCGTGACAACCGGCAGGACGCCGCCGATGCCCAGCCCGGCGAGAAAGCGCGTGGCGCTGAAGGTCAGCGGATCGCTGGTCAGCCCGGCAGCGGCGGTGAAGACGCTGAAGAGGCCCACGCAGATACAGATCGAAAGCTTGCGGCCTATCTTGTCGGCAAGCGTTCCCAGATAGATCGCGCCCAGCATCATGCCGAACAGGGCCGAACTGGCCATGAAACCGGCCTTGGTGGCGTCCACTCCCATTTCCTTCATGATCGAAGGAAGTGCCGCGCCGACGACCGCGAGGTCGTAGCCATCGAGCACAAGAATCAGCACGCACCAGAACAGAATGATCCCGTGAAACCCGGAGAACCGGGCGGTCTCCGCAAGCTTTTGCACATCAATATCTTTTTTCATCGTCTCCTCCAGTCTTGATGGATCTGATCGAGTTGCCTAACCTTGGGTCATGCGCGTTCAAGGCCGTGGAAACAGGTGAAGCTCGACGCCGGCTCTCGCTCGGACACGAGCGCGTTCTCCGGCCGGCTTTCGTCGGCATAGCCAAGGCTCATCCCGACCAGGAACTTCTCACTGGGCGCCAACGAGAGTTGCTGCTCGATGATCGTGTGGTATTTCATGAACGCCGCCTGCGGACACGTGCTCAGACCGTATCCGCGTGCCATGACCATGATGTTCTGAATGAACATTCCGTAGTCGAGCAGGCTGCCCTCGCTCATCACGCGATCCACGGTAAAGAGCAGTCCGACCGGCGCATCGAAGAACAGGTAGTTGCGGCCGTGCTGCTGCTGCATCCCCGGCTTGTTGCCTTTCTCGATGCCAAGCAACCCGTAGAGCTGCCACCCCAATGAACGGCGACGATCCACGTATGGGGAGACCCACCGCTCCGGGTAGTAGTCCCACTCATCGGAGTGATTTGTGGAAAGATCAGGATCATCATCGACCCGCTTGATCGCCGCGCAAAGACGCTCCTTTGCCTGCCCGGCAACGACGTGGACCTTCCACGGCTGGATGTTCACGCCGGTTGCGGCGTAGCGAGCCACGTCAAGGATCGATTCAATCGTTTCCACGGAGACCGCGGTCGGCAGGAAGGCGCGCGCGCTGCGGCGCGTGACGATGGCCCATTCCACGGCCTGGCGAATCACTGCCAACTCGCCGGGCGGCGACGCTAGTCTGTTTGCTACCACTTTCGCTTCCCCTTCTGACCCGCTCACATGAGCCTGTGGGAAGAAGCGTAGTGCCGGCATGGAATGCCCACTGTCATGTAGCCGACAATCGCAGCAGATGGGATTGCGTCGACTACGGCATTGTCATGTGCAAGACACTGTTTCCTGGTCGTGAGCAGTAAGGTCACGCTGCATATCAATCGCTGGCGAAGCACTCGCCAAGCTAGGAACGCGAACAGGAGACCATGTTATGGACGCGAACAACCTCTACCAGGTCGGATTGGCGCGCAGCCCCGCGAACCACGTGCCGCTCACCCCGCTTCACTTTCTTGACCGGTGCGCCGAGCAGTATCCGGACCGCATCGCCATCATCCATGGCCCGGTTCGCCAATCCTGGAAGGTGACGAGGGAGCGTTGCAGGCAACTGGCCAGCGCGCTCGCCAGGCGCGGCATCGGCCGCGGCGACACGGTGTCGATCCTGGCACCCAACACGCCCGCAATGGTCGAAGCCCATTACGGCATTCCGCTCAGCGGTGCCGTGCTCAATGCGATCAACTGCCGCCTGGATGCCGATGGGCTTCGGTTCATCCTCAGGCATGGCGAATGCAAGGTGTTGTTCGTCGACCGTGAGTTCTCCGCACTGGCTGCCGCGGCCCTGCAAGGCCTGCCGAACGCGCCCCTGGTGATCGACATTGCCGATGCCCTGGCGCCAGCAGGGGGACCCATCGGCGCAATGGAGTATGAGCAATTCCTGCGTGAGGGCGACAAAGACTTCCCGGGCGTATGGCCCGAAGACGAATGGGACGCGATCGCGCTGAACTACACCTCGGGCACGACATCGGACCCCAAGGGCGTGGTCCCGAGTCATCGCGGCGCGTACCTGATGAGCATGCTGCAGCTGACAGACTGGGGCATGCCGCGCGCGCCGAAGTACTTGTGGACGCTGCCTATGTTCCATGCGAACGGCTGGTGCTTTGCCTGGGCGATCACTGCCGCCGCCGGCACGCATGTTTGCCTGCGCAAGGTGACGGCGGCCAGCATTTTCAGTGCCATCGAGACCCACGGGGTGGACCATTTCTGCGCGGCGCCTATCGTGCTCGCGTCGCTTGCCACCGCGACCCAGGAGGAACGCCGGCCCTTCTCGCACCCGGTGCGCATCCGCACCGCCGGGTCTCCGCCCCCTGCAAGCGTGCTTGCGGCAGTGATCGAACAGGGCTTTGACGTCGAGCATGTGTATGGCATTACCGAAGCCTCGGGAACGCCGGTGAGTTCCTACACAAATCCCGCATGGGACGAGTTATCCCGCGATGAAAAGTCCCGCTTGATGGCGCGCCAGGGCAACCGCGCCGCCAGCCTCGAAGGGCTCCGCGTGGCCGACCCGGACACGATGGAATCGGTTCCCTGGGACGGCAGGACACAGGGCGAACTGCTCTTGCGCGGCAACATCGTGATGAAGGGTTACCTGAAAAACCCCGAGGCCACCGAAAGAGCTTTCGCCGGCGGATGGTTCCACACCGGTGACCTCGCAGTCGTGCATCCAGACGGGTACGTCCAGATCACCGATCGAGCAAAGGACGTCATTATTTCAGGCGGAGAGAATATTTCTTCGATCGAGGTCGAGGATGTCCTCCACCAGCATCCCGCGGTGCTGATTGCCGCGGTCGTGGCGCAGCCGCATCCCAAATGGGGCGAGTCTCCGTGCGCGTTCATCGAACTCAAGAACGGTGTGACAGCGCCGACGGAAGCCGAAGTGATTGCGTTCTGCCGCAGCCGGCTGGCCCACTACAAGTGCCCGACAAGGGTCGTGTATGGAACGCTACCCAAGACGGGAACCGGGAAAATCCAGAAATTTCGCCTGCGCGAACTTGCGCGCAGCCGGGAAGCCATTACGGAACTGGCTGGGAACTGAGCCATCCAGGTGTTCCTTGCTCTAAACGTAGAGAGCCATGATTGAATGCGCTCTCCCAAGGGCATGCCGGCGGCATGCATCGAGCAGCGGTCCCGTCGCCGGCGCCCTCGGCAGGAAGGGACAGTAACACGGTGCCTTCCTGCCGGTCAGCACCGTTGGCAAAGCCAACCCTCAGGCCGCATCCCGCCGCACCGCCCCCCGATACTGCGCCAGCAACCCCTCCCGCCGCACCGCCGCGGCCGCCATGCTGGCCTCCTTCACATGCCCATAGCCGCGGATATCGTCAGGCAGCACGGCCAGCGCCAGCGCGGTGTCGAAATTGTCCGCGCTCAGTGAGGCAGCGAACTCTTCGACCATGGCCAGGTAGTCGCTGACCAGCGCGCGCTCGGCGCGCCGTTCCGCGGTCTTGCCGAACACGTCGAGCGCGGTGCCGCGCAAACCCTTCAGGCGCGCCAGCAGGCGGAACGCTGTCATGGTGCGCGGGCCGAAGCGGCGCTTGAGCAGTTGGCCCTTGTCATCGGTCTTGGCCAGCAGCGGCGGCGCCAGCCAGAAACTTAGCTGGTAGTCGCGGCCGGGCTCGCCTTCGAACTGCGCGCGCAGCTTGTCGAGGAAAGCAGGATCGGTGTAGAGGCGCGCCACCTCGTACTCGTCCTTGTAGGCCATCAGCTTGGCCAGGTTGCGGGCCACGGCTTCGGTCAGCGGCAGCTTGCGGTCGATGCCCAGTTGCTGCTCCGCCGCGCGGATGCGCGCGACGGCGTCGCGATAGCGCGCCGCGTAGGCGGCGTTCTGGTAGTCGGCCAGCATCGCCTCGCGCTTGCGGATCAGGGTGTCGAGGGTCTGCGGCATCGATACCACCTGCGCGGTGTTGGCCGCGGGGGCATCCGGCAACAGCGCCTTGACCGCGGCCTCGCCGTGGTGGGCGAGGTAGCGGCCCCATTCGAAGGCGAGGCGGTTCTTTTCTACCGATACGCCGTTGAGTTCGATCGCGCGCAGCAGGCTTTCATGCTGCAGCGGGATCCAGCCCTTCTGCCAGGCAAAGCCCAGCAGCAGCGGGTTGGAGTAGATCGCGTCGGCCAGCAGGGCCACGGCCCAGGCGCTGGCGTCGAGGAAGGCGCAGGCATCTCCCACGCTGGCGCGCAGGTCCTGCTCGGCGTTGGCGCCGGGGAACTTCCACCTGGGGTTCTTGATGAATTCCGCGGTGGGCGTGTTGGCGCTGTTGACCACGGCGGCGGTCAGGCCGTGCCGGACCTTGGACAGTACTTCGGCCGACGCCGAGACGATGGCGTCGCCGCCGATCACCAGCCGCGCCTCGCCGGTGGCGATGCGGGTCGCATGCAGGTCGGCCGGTGCCGGCGCGATCTGCACGTGGCTGATCACCGCCCCGCCCTTCTGCGCCAGGCCGGCCATGTCCAGCACGGTCACGCCCTTGCGCTCCAGGTGCGAGGCCATGCCCAGCAGGCCGCCGATAGTGACCACGCCGGTGCCGCCGACGCCGGTAACCAGCACCCCGTACGGCCGCTCCAGCGCCGGCAGTTTCGGCAGCGGCAGCGCCGCGAAATCGGCGCCGGCACCTTTGCCCGCCGCCGCCGCAGGCTTGCGCACCTGCGCGCCCTCGGCCGTGACAAAGCTCGGGCAGAAGCCGTTGACGCAGGAAAAGTCCTTGTTGCACGACGACTGGTTGATCCGGCGCTTGGTGCCGAGTTCGGTCTCCAGCGGCTCGACCGACAGGCAGTTGGACTTGGCCGAGCAATCGCCGCAGCCTTCGCAGACCGCGTCGTTGATAAAGGCGCGTTTGGCCGGGTCCGGATACGTGCCGCGCTTGCGGCGGCGGCGCTTCTCGGTGGCGCAGGTCTGGTCGTAGATCAGGATGGTGACGCCTTCGGTATCGCGCAGCTGCAGCTGCACGGCATCGAGCTGGTCGCGATGGAACACCGCCACGCCGGACGGCAGCATGGCGCCATCGCCATACTTCCCGGGCTCGTCGGTGACGACGACCAGCTTCTTCGCGCCCTCGGCCAGCACCTGGTGGGCGATCTGCGGCACCGTCAGCACGCCGTCGACGGGCTGGCCGCCGGTCATCGCCACCGCGTCGTTGAACAGGATCTTGTAGGTGATATTGGCCCTGGCCGCGATCGACGCACGGATCGCCAGCAGCCCGGAGTGGAAATACGTGCCGTCGCCCAGGTTGGCGAACACGTGCTTGTCGTCGGTGAAGTGCATCTGCCCGGTCCACGCCACGCCCTCGCCGCCCATCTGGCTGAAGGTCTCGGTATTGCGGTCCATCCACAAGGTCATGTAGTGGCAGCCGATGCCGGCCAGCGCACGCGAGCCTTCCGGCACGCGCGTGGACGTGTTGTGCGGGCAGCCCGAGCAGAACCACGGCTTGCGCTCCGCCGCGATGCGCGGCTGCGCCGCTTCGCGTTCCTTGGCCTCGATCAGCGCCACGCGCGCGGCAATGCGCGCGCGCACCGCCTCCGGCAGGTCGAAGCGCTCCAGCCGCCGCGCGATGGCCTTGGCGATCAGCGCCGGCGACAGCTCGTAGTGCGCCGGCAGCAGCCAGTCGCCGCGCGGCACCGACCACTCGCCGCCGTCGTTGCCGCGCTGGTCGAACTTGCCGAAGACCTTGGGCCGCACGTCCTCGCGCCAGTTGTACAGCTCTTCCTTGAGCGCGTACTCGAGGATCTGGCGCTTCTCTTCGACCACCAGGATCTCTTCCAGGCCGGTGGCGAACTCGCGTGCGCCGTGCGCCTCCAGCGGCCACACGCAGCCCACCTTGTAGACGCGGATGCCAATGCGGGCGCAGGTGTCGTCGTCCAGGCCCAGGTCAACCAGCGCCTGGCGCACGTCCAGGTACGCCTTGCCGGCGGTCATGATGCCGAAGCGCGCGTCGGGCGAATCGAGAACGACCCGGTTCAGGCGGTTGGCGCGCACATAGGCCAGCGCCGCATACCACTTGTGGTCGAGCAGCCGCGCTTCCTGCTCCAGCGGCGAATCGGGCCAGCGGATATTGAGGCCACCCGCGGGCATGGCAAAGTCCTGCGGCAGCGCGATCTGCACGCGCTGCGGATCGATCTCGACCGAGGCGGTCGACTCGACCACGTCAGTGACGCACTTCATCGCCACCCACAGGCCGGAATAGCGGCTCATGGCCCAGCCGTGCAGCCCGTAGTCCAGGTACTCCTGCACGTTGGCGGGATACAGCACCGGAATGCCGGCCGCCTGCAGCACGTGCTCGGACTGGTGCGCCACGGTGGAAGACTTGGCGGCATGGTCGTCGCCGGCCAGCAGCAGCACGCCGCCGTGGCGCGACGAGCCGGCCGAGTTGGCGTGCTTGAGCACGTCGATGGAGCGGTCGACGCCCGGCCCCTTGCCATACCACATCGAGAACACGCCATCGCGCTTCGCGCCGGGGAACAGGTTGACCTGCTGGCTGCCCCATACCGCGGTGGCGGCCAGGTCTTCGTTGACGCCCGGCTGGAACACCACGTCGCTGGCCGCCAGGTGCTGCTTTGCCTTCCACAGCGCCTGGTCGACGCCGCCCAGCGGCGAGCCGCGGTAGCCCGAGATAAAGCCGGCGGTATTGAGCCCGGCGGCGCGGTCGCGCGCCTTCTGCAGCATCGGCAGGCGCACCAGCGCCTGCACGCCGCTCAGGTAGACGCGGCCCTGCTCCAGGGTGTACTTGTCGTCCAGGCTGGCGCTGGCCAGGGCTTCGAGCAGGGCGGGGTTCAGCGGGGCATTCACGATGTCAGTCTCCGTGCTTTGTTCTGGTGTCCGGAGCAGTGTAGAAACCGGCGCTGTCATCGTAAAATCAAGAATTCCAACACCTGATATCTGCAAAACGGATACCTCGGAGACCACCATGTTCAAGGCCCGCGAAGGCTCGGAAAGACTGGCCAAGGAAGTCACGTTGCGGCAGTTCCGCTACTTTGTCGCGGCGGCTGAGACGGGACAGTTCTCGATGGCGGCGACCGCCGAGCACGTGTCGCAGTCCGCCGTGACCAATGCCGTGCTGGCGCTGGAACAGCGCCTGGGCGTGCGCCTGTTCGAGCGCCGCCCGCATGGCGTGACGCTGACGGCCGAAGGCCACCTGTTCTTCCAGCACGCGCGCCAGATCCTGGATTCGGTCGAGGACGCGCTGCGCGAGCCGCGCTTCCAGGTGCACGGCCTGCAGGGCAGCGTGCGGCTGGCGGCGTCCTATACCGTGCTGGGCTACTTCCTGCCGGGATTGCTGGCGCGCTTTCGCACCAACTATCCGGATATCGAACTGGATTTGCTCGACATGGACCGCCCGGACATCGAGCGGGCGGTGCTGGCGGGCGAGATCGAGCTGGGCATCGCGCTGCTGTCGAACCTGGAGAAGCCGCAGCGCTTCCAGCGCCATACGCTGATGCGGTCGCGGCGCCAGCTATGGACCTCGGCGAGCCACCCGCTGCTGGCGGTGGAGCGGCCTTCGCTGCGCGATATCGCGGCGTATCCGTATCTGCTGATCACCGTCGACGAGGCCGAGGAATCGACCCTGCGCTACTGGCGCAGCCACCGGCTCGCGCCCAACATCGCCTTCCGCACCGGCTCGATGGAAGCGCTGCGCGGGCTGGTGGCGCATGGCTTCGGCGTCACCGTGCTGTCCGACATGGTGTATCGGCCGTGGTCGCTGGAAGGCAAGCAGATCGAAGCCCGGCCGATTGCCAATGCGGTGCCGGACATGGAGGTGGGCATGCTGTGGCAGCCCGGCCGCAAGCTGGGCAAGCCGGCCGATGCGTTGCGCGAATTCCTGATCCATGCCTGCGGCAGCTGAGGCGTGGGACCCGCGGCGACTCAGTTCAGCGTCGCCCCAGCCTGTTTGACGATGCGCGCATGCTTGTCCAGCTCGCTGCGCAAGAACGGCACCGCTGCCTCGGCGCCGGTGGCGGTCACCACCAGGCCTTGCGCCGCCAGCTGCTCCTGAACCTCGCGTTCGCGCAGCGTGGCCTGGATCTTCGCCTGCAGGTCCTGCACACCCGGCTTCGGCATGCCGGCGGGGCCGACGATCGCCAGCCAGGCGTCGAAGCTGTAGCGCGGCACCCCGGATTCGGCCAGCGTGGGCACATCCGGCAGTGCCGGCACCCGCTGCGCGGTCGACACGGCAATCGCGCGCAGCTTGCCCGCCTTGATCAGCGGCAGCACCGCCTGCACCGTCAGGAAGCCCATCTGCACCTGGCCGCCGACCAGGTCGGTGGTGTAGTTGCCGGCGCCCTTGTACGGCACGTGGCGGATATCCACTTTTGCCTCGCTGGCAAGCAGCTGGCCGGCCAGGTGCAGCACCGTGCCGTTGCCCGACGAGCCGTAGTTCAGCTCGCCCGGCTTCGACTTCAGCAATGCGAGCAGCTCCCGGGAGTTGTGCGCGCTGACCGCGGGGTTCACCACCAGCACCAGCGGCAGCGTGCCGATCACGGTGATCGGCGTGATGTCCTGCAACGCGTCATACGGCAGGTTCTTGTAGATAAACGGGTTGATGACGTGGTTCGACGAGATCAGGCCCAGCGTCGACCCGTCTTTCGGCGCCCGGACGATCTGCTGGGTACCCGGCACGCCGCCGGCGCCGGCGATATTCTCGACCACCACCGGCTGGCCGAGCTGCTTGCCCAGCGGCTGGCCGAGCGCGCGCGCCACGGCGTCGGCCTGCGAGCCCGGCTGGGTCGGCACGATCAGCCTGAGCGGCTTGCCATCCTGCGCATGGACTGGAACGGCCTGGCCCCCAAGCACTGCCAGCGTGGTCAGGGCCGCAAGCGCCTTGCACGCCTGTCGAAACAGCGAGGTCTGCATGTCTTGTCTCCGTGGGTCGAATCGCACCGTGGACGGTGGCTTTGGCACGGAGTGTAGGGTTGCAGCGCCGCGGCGGCCGAGTGCTAATCCGCTGGAGCGGGTATCTCAGCCCGGCATAGCTCCCGCTCCGGCCCGCGGCTGCAGCGCCGCGATCAGCGCGGCAATCGCCCGCAGCCGCGGCTGCTTGAACGGGGCATAGATGCGCAGCTGGCGCTCGCGCCACGGCTCATCCAGCGGCACGCGCACAAAGCGCCGCGTTCCGGCGTAGGCGGCGCCGGCGCTGGCAGGCAGCACGGCGATGCCCAGCCCCGCCTCCACCATGCGGCAGGCGGCCTCGAAGCTCGACACCGCCACGCCCTGGTTGAACGGCAGGCGCAGGTTGGCCGCCTGCTCGCGCAGGTCCTGGTCCAGCGCACCGCCCGGCTGCACCACCACCAGCGGATGCTCCAGCACCTCGGCATAACGCATGCGCTTGCGCCGGGCCAGCGCATGCGAGGACGGCACCACCACATTGAGCGGATCGCTGGCAAAGTCCCAGGATTCCAGGCCGCCCGGCGTCTTCGCCGCAACCCCGATGCCGACGTCGGCCCGGTCATCGAGGCAGGCACGCAGCGTTTCCGCGGTGGAGCGCTCGTGCAACGCGATCTCGACCAGCGGATGCGCCGCCTTGAAGGCATGCAGCCGCTCGGGCAGGAAGCCGATGATGGCCGACGGGCTGGCCGACACCCGCACCACCCCCGCGACCCGGTCGCCCAGGTCCTGCACCTCGCGCGCAAAGCTGGCGATATCCTGGTTCAGCTTGCGGCCCAGCTCCAGCGCGCGGGCGCCGGCATCGGTCAGCACCACGCCCGCGGGCGATCGCACGAACAGCACCACCCCCAGGCTGCGCTCCAGTTCGGCGATGCGCCGGCTCAGCGCCGACTGGGCGATATGCTCGGTTTGCGCCGCGCGCTTGATCGAACCCTCGCGGGCGGCGGCCAGGAACAGCTGGATATTGACGGGGTCGATGCGATGCATGGGTGTCATTGAGGTCATTGCGCGCCCGGGTGGGGCAGGCCGGAATGTCGCCCGATACTAACCTTGCCGTGCGCGCCGCGCATCGCCCATGGGTTAACCCTGATATGTCTGGCGCAGATAGCCGCGATGCCGCATCAGCGCTTCGCGCGCGCGCGCCACGGGCGGTAGAGTTGCGCCGACATGCCATCGGAGACCTGCATGAGCGCCATCGGGGCCACCGCCCGCATCCTGTACCTTGCCGACTCCGCGCCGGTCATGGCGGCACAGCTGCAGGGGCAGCCCATGACCCTGGCCGGGGCCGGCGCGCTGCGCGACGACGTTTCCACCGACGAGATCACGCCGGTGCCGATCCTGACGCACTATGACGACGCGCTCGGCCGCTATCCCTATACCGGCTACAAGGTGGACGGCTCCTGCCCGGTCACCGCCAACGCGGTCCGCGACGGCGGCTTCGCCGTCACCGTTGCCGGCAACCGCTACGGCAAGGGCTCGTCGCGCGAGCACAGCCCGGCGGCGGAGAAGCTGGCCGGCATCCGCCTCGTCATCGCCCGCAGCTTCGAGCGCATCTACCGCCAGAACGCCGACAATATCGGCCTGTTCACCTCGACCGACTTCAGCCTGGTCGCCCGGCTGGAGCAAGGCGAGCCCATCGACGCGGACACGCTGGTGGCCGGGCGCGATGCGCTCGCCGCATCGATCCTGCGCCACGGCGGGCTGCTCAGGTTCGGGCAGACCCACCTGCGCGACGTCGAACCCACGGCCCCGTCCCTGCCCGCCGGGCCGCAGACGCTGTTCGAGAAAATCGTCCAGCGGCATTTGCTGGCAACGCCGGTCACGCCGGCCCGCCCGGTGCCCGGCGACGGCATTTTCGTGCGCGCCGACTGGCGCTTTATCCACGAGTACTACACCGGCATGTGCGCCCACATGCTGCACGCGGCGTTCGGCAAGCCGCTGCAACTCAAAGACGCGGACCGCATCGTGGTGTTCGAGGACCACACCTCCTATGTCGGCGAAAGCCCGGCCCATGTGCGCGGCGGGCTGGTCGACAACGTCGCCCGCATGTGCGCGGCGCAACGGGACTTCGTGCGCGACTACCGGCTGCGCTGCCATCGCACGCTGACCGAGGCCGAGTCGCGCCGCGCCCCGGCCAGCCATGCGGCGGGGATCTCGCACGCGATGATGGCCGAACGCTATGCGCTGCCGGGCCAGGTGGTGGTGGGCACCGACTCGCACACCCCGCACAGCGGCGCGCTGGGATGCGTGGCGTTCGGCGTCGGCACCACCGACATGGCCAATGCCTTCGTGACCGGCGCCGTGCGCATGACCCTGCCGCAATGCATCCTGGTGCGGCTGGACGGCGCGCTGGCGCCGGGCGTCACGGCCAAGGACGTGGTGCTGCACCTGCTGGCCCGGGCCGACATCAAGGCCGGCGCCGGCGTCGGCAAGGTATTCGAGTTCACGGGGCCGGTGGTCAGCGCAATGTCGATCGACGAGCGCGCCACGCTGACCAATATGTGCGCCGAGCTGGGCGGCTTCACCGGCATCGTCGCGCCCGACGCGCAGACCGTGCGCTTTCTCAGCGAGCGGCGCGGGCTCGACTTCGAGATCGAGCCCTGGATGCGCAGCGATGACGGCGCCGCCTTCGCCGCCACGCTTACGATCGACTGCGGCACGCTCAGCCCCATGGTGGCCCGCCCCGGCGACCCGGGCAACGGCGTGCCGCTGGCGGCGCTGGGGCAGCGCGTGCCGGTGGACATTGCCTACGGCGGCTCCTGCACCGCCGGCAAGCGCGAGGACTTCGACGGCTATCACGAGGTCCTGCACTGGGCCGCGCAGCGCGGCCTGCGCCTTGCGCCACACGTGACGCTCTACCTGCAGTTCGGCACCACCGACGTGCGCGACTATTGCCTCCGCCGCGGCTACATGGAAACCTTCGAGGCCATCGGCGCGCGCATCCTGCAACCCTCCTGCGGCGCCTGCGCCAACTGCGGCCCGGGGTCGTCGGAGCGGCCGGAACAGGTGACGGTCAGCTCGATCAACCGCAACTTCACGGGGCGCTCCGGGCCCGGGCAGGTCTGGCTGGCCAGCCCGCCCACCGTCGCCGCCAGCGCCATCTGCGGTGAACTGGCGTCATTCGAGGACTTGCGGCGGCGCCATGCCGACGGGGCGGCGTAGCGCCCGCCAAACCCCGCGGGCGCGGCTTCAGGCTTCGCTTCGTTTCATCGCCGCGCCGTGCTCGGCCAGGGCATCCGCCGCGCTGCGGGTGCGCCCGTTCAGCAGCAGGTTCAGGCTGAAGGCTGTCACGGCGCCGAGCAGGATGCCGCTATGCGTGATCGGGCTCAGCCATGCCGGGAACTGCCCGAAGAACGTCGGCGCGGCCAACGGGATCATCGCCACGCAACAACTGATCGCCACGATCAGCAGGTTGTCCTTGTTGCTGGTGAAATCCACTTCGCTCAGCATCCGGACCCCGGACGCAATCACCATCCCGAACATGACGATGCCCGCGCCGCCCAGCACATAAGGGGGGATGGTTGCGACAGCGTGCGCCAGCTTCGGCAGCACCCCCAGGATGATCATGATGACCCCGCCGGCTGCGCAGACGTAGCGGCTCCTGACGCCGGTCATGCTGATCAGGCCGATGTTCTGCGTGAACGACGTATAGGGGAAGGTATTGAAGATGCCGCCAAACACCGCGCCCGCGCCGTCCGCCATCAGCGCCCGCGTCATGGTCCGCTTGTCGACGGGTCGTTCGACAATATCGCCAATGGCGATGAACATGCCGGTCGATTCGACCAGGATCACCAGCATGACGATGCACATGCTGATCACCGCCCCGAGATGGAACGAGGGCAGCCCGAACTGGAAGGGCTGGACCAGGCCGAACATCGGCGCAGCATCGATGTCGCCGAACGACACCTTGCCGAGCAACAGGCAAAGCCCGTAGCCGAACGCGATGCCGATCAGGACCGAGATGTTCCTGACAATACCGCGGCCCCACTTGTGCAGGGCCACGATCACCAGCAGCACGGACAGGGCGATGGCCAGGTTTGCCGGGTTGCCGAAATCCGGAGAGCCGATGCCGCCCCCTGCCCACCGTATGCCGATCGGTGCAATCGAGATGCCGAGCAGGAGAATGATGGAGCCGCTCACCACTGGCGGGAAGTAAGGCAGCAGCCTGGTGACCAGCGGCGCGATCGCCATGCCGAACAAGCCCCCCGCGATGATGCCGCCGTAGATGCCGGTCAGCCCGATATCCGGTGCCGCGGCCATGGCAAGCATCGGCCCGACCGAGACAAAGGACACCCCCATCATCACCGGCAGCCGCGCCCCGAGTTTCCAGACACCCAGGCATTGCACCAGCGTCGCGACCCCGCCTGCGAACAGGTCGGCGTTGATCAGAATGGCAATCTGGTCCTGCGGCAGCTTCAGCGCCGCCCCGACAATCAACGGCACGGCCACGGCACCTGCGTACAGCACCAGCACGTGTTGAAGCGCCAGGGAGAATAGCCGGCCAGGCGGCATCCTCTCGTCTACAGCATGAATCGGGGGCATCTTGGTCTCCTGCAGCCTTCTGTGAGGCTCGCTCTGGTTTCATTAAAGGTGGCGCCGCTTGCGCAAGTCCGGCGCGCCGGCTGCAAGCCGCGGCCTGCGTCACGATCAGGCCTGGAAGAATTCCTCCAGGTGCGCCCCCACCACGTGGGGCGCCTCCAGGGGTAGCAGATGGCCCGCACCGGCCACTTCATGGAAGCGGCTGGTGCCGGCCAGCCCTGCCATGCGCTCCATGACCTCCCGGCGGACGAAGCTGTCTGCACCATGGAGCAACAGCAGCGGCATTTCCAGCGATGCCAGCTGTGCCCAGACATCGTCGTTGCGGAATGGCCAGCGCCGAAGAAAGAAGCGGTCATGCTTGCGCACCCAGGTCCCATTCTCCCCGGGGCGTACCGAGCCGGCCGCGAAAAGTTGAAGCAGTGCTTCCGGTGCACCAGGATTGGCAGCGCGCTCAAAGGCACAGACCGCCTGCAGATCCGGAAAACTCTCCGGCCGCTGCGGTACTGCATCGACCGGCTGCTCGAAAGACGCCTCCACGTCCAGGATCGCCAGCTTGCGGATTCTGTGCGGATGCCTGGCAGCGTAGCGGATGCCGATCAACGCGCCCCATGAAAGGCCAGCCAGGTCGCATCGGTCGATGGCCAGCGCATCCAGCAGCCCTTCGAGGTCGCGCAGGTGGTCATCCGTGGCATAGGCAGCGTCTCGCGACCATTGGCTGTCGCCATGGCCGCGCAGCTCCGGGACGATCACCTGCCGGCCGTGGCAAAGCTGTTGCGCCACGTCGTGCCACAGCCAGCCGGTGCCGGTCACGCCGTGCAGGCAAAGCAGCGGCACCGCATCGTTGCGCTCACGGCCAAAGCGAAGCGTATGCAGGGCGATGCCATCCAGCTCGACCATGGCATGTTGCAGCGCTGCGGATGCCATCATGGCGCATTCCCCGCGGCCGCGATTTCAGCCAGCCACCGGCGGTACTCGATCGTGACGGCATCCGCGCCGCGCACCGGTATCTCGCGCTCGGCGCCGGGCGCATTGGATACATGGAACCAGAGCGGACGCTGCGACTCGATGATGGGCTTGTCCTGCGCCAGCACTTCCGCCTCGAAGTCCATGAAGAACTGGTCGTAGACTGGCTCGACGCCGAAATCCCGCGCCTGCCACCAGAAGCTGCGCGTGGTGAACTCGTCCACCGGGCAGGCCGCCATGAACAGCACATAGCGCTTGCCGTTCGGGAAGGTGCGCTTCAGGTGCACCGTGGCCGGCATCGTTACATGATATGCATTGGTCGGCTCGATCCACTCCTCGGTGAGCCCCAGCAACTGTTTCTTCAGTCCCACGCCGGGCTCCTTGACGCCGCTGCGGTCGAAGCGCAGCACCCCGCCCTCGCGCCAGACCTTTACCGGCTCGACGCGGGGATTCGCCCGGCTGCCGATGGTGCCGTCGTGGACATAGGCGAAATGGCAGAAGTCGACGAAGTTCTCCAGCCTGCGCGGCGCACTGGTGCGCCAGTCATAGGCAGCGCCTTGCAGCACTCGGAACGCGGGATCGTTGAGCTCCGGAAACAGCGGGCAGGGATACACCGGCTCTTCCAGCGCAACCCAGATGATGCCGGCCTGCTCGGTCGCCCGAAAACACGAGGTCGAGACCTTCATGGCCTCGGTCAACTCTTCCCGCGCCGGAATACGCACGCAGGCGCCGTCGCCAGCGAAGCGCCAGCCGTGGTACGGGCACTCGATGGCGCCGTCGACGATCTGGCCCAGTGCCAGGTCGGTGCCCTTGTGCGGGCAGCGCCGGTTCATCGCGCGAACTTCGCCGTTCAGTCTGGCGAGCACGACCGGCTCGCCCAGCAGCGTCACGCCGAGCGGCTTGTCCAGCAGCTCCGCCGCATAGGCGACGGGATGCCAGTATTTCCTCAGTGCGCGGTAGAGCGGCGGCGCCTCGGCCTGTCCGCGAAGATCGTGCAAAGGAATGCCAGTATTGGAGAGGTCTGTCATAGAGGTATCCGTACGAATGCGAGTTGCGCCGGCCGCTGGCGGTTGCCGCCGGCGCCCATGGCCGTGTCAGTTGAAGAACGCGCCGCCGTTGACCAGCAGGCTCTGGCCGGTGACGAAGTCCGCGCCGTCGCTCAGCAGGAACAGCGCCGAGCCGACCATGTCTTGCGGCTTCTGCGTGCGCTTCAGGCAACGGCCGGCAATGGTCCGCTCATCGGCGGCACTGCCCTGCTTCGCGGTAATGTCCGCATCGGGAATCAGGTCGGGGCACAGCGTATTGACCTGGATATTGAACTCGCCGACCTCGCGCGCCAGGGCGCGCGTCAGGCCAATGATCGCCGCCTTCGAGGACACGTAGTGCAGGAAGTTCGGCACGCCCTTGTACGGCGTGTTGGACGACACGTTGATGATCTTGCCGCCCCGGGTGCGCATGTGCGGCACCACCGCCTTGCAGCACAGCCAGACGCCGCGGACATTGACATCGAAGCACAGGTCCCATTCTTCGATGGGGATATCGAGGAAAGACCCGAAGGAGCAGCCCTTGAAGAAGCCCGCATTGTTCACCAGGCCATCGATGCCGCCAAACGCCGCCACCGCCCGGTCGGCCATCGCCTGTACCGAAGCGGGGTCGGAAACGTCCACCCGCACGGCAATGGCGCGGCCGCCCTCGCGTTGAAATTCGCTGGCGAGCCCGGACAAGTCGGCCAGGTCTGCCATGACCAGGTTTGCCCCCGCCGCGATCAAGCCGTCGCAATAGGCCCGGCCGATATTGCCACCGGCTCCGGTGACAATGATGGTCTTGTTGTCGAGTAAACGCGTCATCCTCTTCTCTCTCTCTGATGAACCCCGGGGATGTCTTTCCCCGGGAAGTGCTGGTGGCTACAAGGCAAGGACGAGCGATTCGCCCTTGCAACGGGAAACACACACCATCATGGTCCGGCCCGTGGCGCGCTCCTGCGGCGTCAGCACACGGTCATGGTGGTCGGGCTCGCCGGCCAGTACCTGCGTCTCGCATGAGCCGCAGATCCCTTCCCGGCACGAACTGAAGACCGGCAGGCCGTGTTCCAGCAGCACATCGAGCAGCGACCGGTCGGCGGGCACGTCCAGGGTCCTGCCGGAGCTGTTCAGCACCACCTGGAAGGGCCTGGCCGCCTGCTGCGCGACGCTGCCGTCTTGGGCATTGCGCGCCGCTCCAAAGAACTCGACGTGGACACGTTCCGGCGCAATGGCGGCGCAAGCTTCAGTAAAGGCATCCAGCAGCGGGCTCGGGCCGCAGCAGTAGAAGTCGGCCCCGGCGTGCTTGCCCACCACCGGGGCAAGCTCGAGCGCAGCCTGTCCCGGCTCGCCGTCGAAGATGCAGTGCAGGGTTGCATCAGCCGCGTGGCCGGCAAGCTGCGCAAGCGCTTCCAGGAACGCGGCCCGCGCCCGGGTCCGCGCGCAGTAGTAGAAGGTCCAGGAGCGCCCCAGCCGGCTCAGCCGGCGCGCCATCGCCAGCAGCGGCGTGACGCCGATTCCGCCAGCGATCAGCACCGAATGCGGCGCGGCTTCGTTGAGCGGGAAATGGTTCCTCGGCAGGCCGATCAGCAGTTCATCGCCGACCTGCACCTGCTCATGCAGATAGCGCGAGCCGCCGCGGCTGCTGGGATCGCGATTGACCGCGATGATGTAGCGATGCGATTCGCCCGGATTGATCAGCGAATACTGCCGGGTCAGGCCACCGGGCAAATGCACGTCCACGTGCGCGCCGGCTTCGGATTCGCTGAGCGTTCCCGTCACAGGCCACAGCTCGAAGCTGCGAATGCCGTCCGCCTCTATGCGGATCGAGCGGACGCGGGTGGCAACCGGTGGATGGGGGGTGGTCGACATGGGGGCGTTCTCATCTGGTGTTGACGGCCCCATTTAAGCAAGCCCCCTTTCATCATACAATTCAAATTATTTTGTAGATTATTAAGATACGCTGATGAATGCGAACATCACCTTGCGGCAGCTGCGTGCCTTCGTTGCGGTGGCGGAGAGCGGGCAGTTCACCGCTGCCGCGGACACGCTGTGCGTGACGCAAGCCGCGCTGAGCATGCTGGTCAAGGACCTGGAGGATGAGCTCGGGCTCAAGGTGTTCGACCGGCACACGCGGATGGTGCGGCTGACCACCTCCGGGCAAGAGCTGCTGGGCATGGCCCGGCGCGTGCTGCGGGACGTCGAGGACGGCGTACAGCGGACACGCGAGACGCTGAGCTACGCACGCGGGCGCGTTGCGCTGGCCAGCGCCACCGTGCTGTCCAACACGCTGCTGGTCCCGTTCATGGCGCGGTTTCGGCAGGACTACCCCGGCATCAAGCTCCAGTTCATGGACATGGCCGAGCAGGATCTGGAGCGTGCGCTTGTCGACGAAGAGATCGACCTGGGCATTGGCACGTATCTGGAGCCGCATCGGGAAATCACCTGCACCCCGCTCTTCACCGACACGTACCGCGTGGCAATGCCTGCCGCGCATCCGCTTGCCCGGCGCCGCCGCATCCCATGGACCGCGCTGGCCAGCGAGCCGCTGATTGCGCTGTCGCCGCGCAGCCCCTTGCGGCGCCAGCTCGACAGCCACCTGGCGGCACTCGGCATCACGCCCAACCCGGTGTTCGAGGTTTCGTTCCCCGGGACCGTGTTCTCGATGATCCGCCACGGCATGGGCTTGTCGATTCTCCCGGCGAACGCGCGCATGCTGGCCGACGCGGGCGACCTGGTGTTCCGCGAGCTGGGCGCGCCGGCATTGCAGCGCACCGTGGGCGCGTTCCACCTGGCGCGCCGCAGCCCGTCGCCCGCGGCGGCGATGATGCTGGAAGCGCTGCAGGCCTATGTCGAAACGCACCGCGACAGGCTGGCGTAGCGGCGGCTGCATCGTAGGGGAATGCGTCGGCGCAGTGGGCGCCGTCGAAGACTTGCGGCGGCGCCATGCCGGAGGTGCGGCGTAGCCGAAAAATCGAGCCTGCCGGCCGGCACCGCTGCCGGCATCAGCCGCCGGGACCCGCTTTCGAATAGTCCAGGCCCGGGTCCGCCAGGCAGTGCAGGTCCTGCGCCCGGATCGCATCCGTCATGAAGTCGACGAACACGCGGATGCGCGACGGCAGGTGCTGCCGGCTCAGGTAGCAAAGATAGTGGCCGCGATCGTCCGGCGCATGGCGGCCCAGCGCGGTGACCAGCGCGCCACGGGCGATCAGGTCGCACACCTGGTAGCCCGCCATTTGTGCGAGGCCCAGGCCGTCCAGCACCGCCGCCAGCACCAGGTCCGGGTCATTGAAGGTCAGCCTGGCGGCAGGCAAGAGCTTGCGCAGGTGGCCGTCGACCTTGAATTCCCATTCCAGCACGCGCGCGCCGCCGCTGCGGGTATTGATGCATTCGTGCCGGGCCAGGTCGTCCAGCGTCGACGGCAGACCGTGCCGCGCGGCATAGGCCGGCGACGCGCACAGGGCCAGTTGCATCGGGATCAGCTGCCTGGCGATGACGCTGGAATCCTCGATTCGCCCGTTGCGGAACGCCACATCGATCTTCTCCGCCGCGAAATCCGGCGGGCGGTCGTCCAGCTGCAGGTCGAGCGAGACCTCCGGATAGGCAGCCGAAAACCGCGACAGCAGCGGCGCCACCACCTTGCGCCCGAAGCCGGTGGCGGCGCGGATCCGCAGCAGGCCGCTTGGCGGCCCGAGGCGCAGCGCAAGCATGTCGTCCATGGCTTCGACGATTTGCGCCACGCCCTGGTGGCAGTTCTCGAAGAAGCGCTCGCCCTCGCGGGTCAGCCGGGTCGAACGCGTGGTGCGCACGAACAGCCGCGTGCTCAGCTGCGCCTCCAGCTTCTGCACATTGCGGCTGACCGCGGAGCGGCCGATGCCGAGCCGCTCGCCCGCCCTGGAAAAGCTGCCTTCGGTGGCAACCGCCATGAAGGCGACGATGCCGGCGTAGCTGGCGGCAAAGCTGGCGGACAACCCGTCCGCGCGGTCGGGCGCGCCCGGGCGGCAGTCCTGCTTGCCCGGCTGCCCCCGCCGCAGCAGGCCGGGGATTTCCCGGTCCGGGCCCGCGCGCCGGGCGGGGGACGCCGGACGGCGGTCGGGGACGACGATGTCCATGTCAATGCCTTTCGGCGCAACGCCTGGGTCCAGGCCCACGCTGCGCGGTGCGCAACCATGCCGGAATCTTAATGACGCGCCGCGGCGCAGGTAAATGCCAGGCGCCCCTTGATTTCTGCCAGCCGGCCCCGCCCGCGCTGCCCGGCGGCTTCCCCGCAGCCGCTTCGTGGCGCACGCGTCGCACGCGCCGCGCCGGTGGCCGCCGCGCCTTGCCGCGGATCGCACGCCTGGCATAACATCGACCGACTTTCGCGATCCTTGCCATGGCCCCTTCCGCACCCCCGCCCCCCGCACACGACCCTGCCCGCCCGTTTGACGACCGCCCGCGCGGCCTGCTGTTCGTGGCCTTTGCGGGGATGAGCGTGCTGGACCTCACCGGACCGCAAACCGTGTTCTGGGCGGCTTCGCGCCATGCGCGCGAGCGCGGCCTGCCCGGCTACCAGATTCATCTGGCCAGCGAGCAAGGCGGCCTGGCCGCCTCGGCCGAAGGCACGGCCGTGGACACGCTGCCGCTTGCTTCCATCGACCTGCGGCGCATCGACACCATCGTCCTGCCGGGCGCGCCGGAAATGATCAGCCTGCTCGACCACGCCACCTCACTGCTGGCGTGGTTGCGGCAAGCCGCCGCACAGGTGCCGCGCGTGGCCTCGGTCTGCAGCGGCGCCTTCATGCTCGCGCAGGCGGGCCTGCTCGACGGCAAGCGCGCGGCCACGCACTGGGCCATGCATGCGGCGTTCCGGGAACGCTTTCCCGCGGTTACCCTGGACCGGGATGCCATCTTCGTGCGCCAGGACCGCATCTGGACCTCGGCCGGCGTGACCACCGGCATCGACATGGCGCTGGCGCTGGTCGAAGAAGACTATGGCCACGACATCTCGCTGAGCGCGGCGCGGGAACTGGCGGTCTTCATCAAGCGACCCGGCGCCCAGCCACAGCTCAGCGAAATGCTGCTGACGCAGAGCCGGCAAGTGCCGCTGTTCGAGGCCCTGCATCTGTGGATCGTCGAGAACCTGTCGCGCGAAACGCTGTCGGTGGAGCAGCTTGCCGAACAGGCCGGCATGAGTCCCCGCAACTTTGCGCGGGTCTACAAGCAGCAGACCGGCCGCACCCCGGCCAAGGGCGTGGAGCATTTCCGGCTGGAAGCCGCGCGGCGGCTGCTGCAGGATCCGCAGCGGCCGGTCGACCAGATCGCGCGGCAGTGCGGCTTCGGCAGCGAGGAGCGGATGCGGCTGACCTTCCAGCGCCACCTGGGCGTCTCGCCCAGCGCCTACCGCGCCGGCGTCATCGGCTGAAAGCCCTTGCCGCGGCAGCCGGCCGATTGGTGCCGGATGGGAAACACCATGCATCCGCCGGCGGCGCTACCGCGGCGCCCCGGGTTCCCCTAGCATGGGACATGGGCTGCGTGCCCATCCTCTCCAACCGAACCGAGGTGCATGATGAAGATTGTCGTAATTGGCGGTACCGGACTGATCGGCAGCAAGGTGGTGGCCCGGCTCGCCGCGCAAGGCCATGACGTGGTCGCCGCATCGCCGCAGACCGGCGTGAACGCGCTGACCGGCGCGGGCCTCGACCAGGCGCTCGCGGGCGCGCAGGTGGTGGTGGACGTGGCCAATTCGCCGTCGTTCGCCGACGATGCCGTGCTGCATTTCTTCGAGACCTCGGGCCGCAACCTCGCGGCCGCGGAGAAGGCCGCCGGCGTCGCGCACCATGTGGCGCTGTCGGTGGTGGGCACGGACAAGCTGGCGCAAAGCGGCTACTTCCGCGGCAAGATCGCGCAGGAAGCCCTGGTCCGCAACGCCGGCATCCCCTACACCATCGTCCGTTCCACGCAGTTCCTCGAGTTCCTTGGCGGCATCGTCCAGTCAGGCGCCGACGGCGAGGTGATCCGCCTGTCGTCCGCGTCGATCCAGCCGATTGCCTCCGACGACGTCGCCGAGGCTGTCGCCAGCCATGCCCTTGCCGATCCCGCCAACGGCATCGTCGATATCGCCGGACCGGAGCGCTTTGCGCTGAGCGACCTGGTGCAACGCTATCTCCAGGCCACTGATGATCCGCGCAAGGTGGTCGTCGATGCCAAGGCGCGCTATTTCGGCGCGGAGCTGGACGATGGCACGCTGGTACCCGAGGGCCCCGCGCGGCTGGGCCAGACCCGCTTCGAGGCATGGCTGCGACAGCGCCCGCAGCCGCGAGCCTGAGCCCGGAGCAGGCCCATGGCGACCAAGGGACTGCAAGCCCCACCGTTGAGCCTGCTCGACAAATACCGCGGGCGCGGCTTCCATCCGCTCTACACCACCACCGTCACCGTCACCGGCGGGGAAACCGGACACGGCCGCGCCTCCGGCGTGGCCCGCTCCGATGACGGCAACCTGGTCATCAACTTGCGCCTGCCCGCGGCGCTCGGCGGCCCGGGCAACGGCACCAACCCCGAACAGCTGTTCGCCGCCGGCTATGCCGCGTGCTTCCACGGCGCGCTGCACCTGCTGGCGCGGCGCGCGCGCCTGCAGGTCGAAAACGTCGCCGTGGCAGTCGAAGTCGACTTCGGCCGCGACCCCGTCGACGGCGCCTACGCGCTCGCCGTGCAGGTGCGCGTCAGCATGCCGGGAGTGGCCCGGCCGCTGGCGGAAGAGCTGGTGCGCAACACGGAGCGTTTCTGCCCCTATGTGAAGATGGCGCGGCAGGGCATTGACAGCGTCGTGGCCGTGGTCGACTGATCCGCGCCGCCACGACGCGCCGGCGCTACCTTGTCGGCGTCAGGATTGGCGCGCCCTGGTTCTTCAACAGCAGCACCAGGAACTTGGCCGGCTTCGTGCTGCTGGCGTTGCGCCCCACGGTATGGATATCCTGCGGTCCCTCGTGGAAGGTCTGGCCGGCATGCAGCGTGACCTCCTTGCCGCCCCTCACCGCCATCACGATGCTGCCCTCCAGCACATAGACGAAACCGTGCGCGTCATGCCGGTGGACCGGGTCGGCACCGCCCGGCGGGTACTCCACCACGAGCATCTGCGCCTCCTTGCCGGGGTATTCCGGCAAGGCTTCGGTCGACAGCACGGTGACCGCGGGCAGCGGCGGCGCAGCCATGGCCGCCTGGCCCGTCCACGGCATGGAAAAGAGAAGCGGGAGCAGGCCCCGCATGGCAGTGGTCTTCATGATGTCATTCCAGGTTGGCCTTATCCAGGCCGTAGGCCTTGTCCGCCGAGCCCGGCACGGTGCGAAACGCCACGTTGAGGCGGTTCCAGCCGTTGATCGACATCACCAGGAAGGTCAGGTCCGACAGCTCCTTCTCCGACAGCTGCCCGCGCACGCGCTCGTAGAGCTCATCCGGCACGCCCTGCGCCGGAAGCTGGGTCAACGCCTCGGTCCACGCCAGCGCGGCACGCTCGCGCGGCTGGAACAGCGTCGATTCACGCCAGATCGCCACATGGTGCAGGCGCAGCTCGCGTTCGCCGTGCAGGCGTGCCTGCTTGACATGCATGTCGAGGCAAAAGGCACAGCCGTTGAGCTGCGAGGCACGAATCTCGACCAGGTCGCGGATGGAGGCTTCGATAGCGCCGTCCAGCGCGGTGGTGAATTCCAGGTACTTCTTGAATAGTTCGGCGGACTGCTTCATCGCGTTGACACGTTGGGTCATGGCGGCTCCTGATGGATGGAAATGGTGGAAGGCATGCGGCGGCACGGAAATTCCCGTGCCGCCGCATGCAGCCATCGTAGAACGCGAGGATAAGCAGCGGTAGGCGCGCCAAGGTGCCCACACTGTTGCCGCATCGACACCAATCGGTGCGATGAGCGGAATGAACTCAGGGAGCTGCGCCGCGGAGGCGCCAGAGGCGACTAGCGCGTCGCCCCTCGCCAGACCCAATCAGAGAATCCTTCTGCGCCCCGTCACGGCTGCGACAGCGCAAACTCATAACCCGAAGTATCCAGCCTGGAAACACGGTACTCGATGCGCTCGTTCTGGTAGGACGACGCCACCCGCAGGATCTTCAGCATCGCGGTGCCGACGGGGACGCCCAGCAGTTCATGGTCTTCCTCGTCGGCCAGCGCCGCGCGCAGGCGCTCTTCGGTGCGGATGATGTTGATGCCGAAGACGTCCTGGTAGAAGTTGTAGAGCGTGTTCGGGCGCTCGCGCAGCAGCTTCTCGGTAAGCGTCCTGAAGCGTTCCGCCGGCACGGTGATGGCGTCGATCATGACCGGGCGCCCTTCCAGCGAAAGCACGTTGGTGAAGCGGAACACGGCCTCGCCGGCGGCAAGCCCCAGCGCCGCGGCTTCTTCCTTGTCGGCCCGGGCGCGGCGAAACTTCGCCAGCTGCACGGTCGGGTACTCGCGGTAGCCGTCCTGGCGCACGATGCGGAAGAAGCGGAAGAAGTGGTCTTCCTGCCGGTGCGTCGCGACGAAGGTTCCCCGCCCCTGGTGGCGGATCATGATGTTCTCGGCCACCAGTTCGTCGATGGCCTTGCGCAGCGTGCCGATCGAGACGCCGAAGCGCTCGATCAGCTTGCGTTCCGACGGAATGGCTTCGCCCGGTTTCCACTCGCCCTCGGCAAGGGCGGCCAGGATGGCTTGCTTGACATCCTTGTACAGCACGCCGCCAATGGCTGCGCCGGCATCGAATCTGGAACCCACGTTAATGTCCTTTGCAACGCCGCCTGCGGGGCGGCCGGCCGATCCATGACTGACTCATATCGATAGAACGAATCATACTAAAGCCGGTCGCCAGATCCCCTAGACCAACGCGGCCAGACGCGCCGCTACTCGACCCGGATCTGCTTTTCTTCGATCAGCCGGGCCCAGCGCGTCACCTCGCCGCTGAAGTAGTCGGCAAACGGCGCTCCTCCGGCCGCCGGGCTGAAGCCCGCGGTGACAATGCGCCCGCGCACCGACTCGGCGGCCAGCATGCGTGCCACCGACGCGGCCACCTTGTCGACGATCGGCCGCGGCGTGCCGGCCGGCATCATCAGGCCGGTCCAGTTCTCGACGATCAGGTCCGGGTAGCCGGCCTCGGCCACGGTGGGCACGTCGGGCAGCAGCGGATGGCGCTCGCGCGTGGTCACGGCCAGCGCGCGCAGCTTGCCGCCCTTCACATAGGCGAGCGACTCGGGGAAGTTGGAGAAGACCACGTCGATCTGGCCGCCGATCAGGTCGGTCATCGACGGCGCCCCGCCCTTGTAGGGCACATGGGTGAAGCTGGTGCGGGTCTGGCTTTCGAACAGGGCGAGCGTCAGGTGCGGCGGCGTGCCGTTGCCGCTGGAGCCGGCGTTCAGCCTGGACTTCTGCGCCGCCGCGGCCAGGTCCTTCATCGACTTGATCGGCGAGCTGGCGGGCACCACCACCATCATCGGCGACGAGGCGATGCGCGCCACCGGCACCAGGTCTTTCTGCATGCTGAACGGCAGCTTGGGGAACAACGTCACGTTGGACGCGTGCGTCAGCGTGACCGCCAGCCAGGTGTAGCCGTCGGGCGGCGCCTTGGCGACCTGCTCGGCGCCGATGTTGGCGTTGCCGCCTGGCCGGTTCTCCACCACGATCGGCTTCTTCCATTCTTCGGAGAGCTGGTGGCCGACCATGCGCGCCATGATGTCGGTCAGGCCACCAGCCGCGAACGGCACGACATAGCGGACCGGCTTGCTCGGATACTCCGCGGCCGCGGCATCGCTGCCGCCCTGCGCGGCGGCAGCGCAGCGAGGGCCGATACAATTGACAAGGCTAGCAGCACGCGGTTCAGGTGCCTGCGCGCGCCGCACATCAAGCGTCGATCCATGGTTTTGTCTCCGGTAGTTGTGGCCGGCCCATCTGCGTGGGTCCGTTGTGAGGAAATCAATGCGGCGCGCCAGCCTCCTCGCCCGCGAGCGATTGCAGTTCGCGCCAGAGCGCGTCTGGTACGTCAACGCCGTGCGCGGCCGCCTGCGCCTGCGCGGTTTCGCGGCGGGCCCCCGGCACGCGCGTACCGTCGTCTTCCAGCATCGCCGCCAGCAGCGCTTCCACGCGCGCGGCGTAGACCTGCGAGCCGGCGAAGGCGCCCGGGTCCAGCACGAAGAACAGCTGCCCGATGCGCGGACGGTTGCCGGCATCGCTGAAAAAAGAATCGGCCTCGGCGCCGAACTGCGCGCCCGCCAGCGACGTCACCAGCAGTTCCACCAGCAGCGCCAGCATCGCGCCCTTGACCCCGCCCGCCGGCAGCATCGAGCCGCGCAGCGCGGCCTGGGCGTCGGTGGTCGGCTGCCCGGCTTCATCCAGCGCCCATCCGACCGGAATCGGCTTGCCCTGCTTCGCCGCCACCATGATCTTGCCGCGCGCGACTTCCGACAGCGACAGGTCGATCACCACCGGCGCATGGCCCTGCCGCGGGAATACCGCGGCAATGGGGTTGGTGCCGAACAGCGGCCGCTTGCCGCCCCACGCCGGCATGGCCGCGGGCGAATTGCCCATGGCGATGCCGACCATGCCGGCGCGCGCCACGGCTTCCAGCGGCAGCGCGGCGGCGCCGAAGTGGTGGCTGTTGGTGACCGCGGCCACGCCGACGCCGGTTGCCCGCGCGCGCGCCATGGCCTCGGCGATGGCCAGGTCGCACGCGGCGAAGGCAAAGCCGCAGCGCGCGTCGACCAGCACCGCGCTGGCGCGCGTGGACTGCACCGCCGGTTCGGCGTTGCCGTCGACCCGGTCATGGCGCAGGTGCGCCACGTACATCGGCACGCGCGAGACCCCGTGCGACGGCAGCCCCGCCGCATCGGCCCGCACCAGGGCCGCCGCGGTCGCCTGCGCCTGCAGGGCGCTGGCGCCGGCACGGCGCAGGCCCGCAACGGCCACGCGCTCCAGTTCCTGCAACGCGATCCGGCTCATGGCATCTGCTCCAGCGACTGCCGCACCTCGCGCGCAATCATCATCGATACGCGCGCATTGGCTTCTCGCGTCACGCCGCCGACATGCGGTGTCAGGATCAGGTTGGGCACGCCCCGCAGCGCGCTGCCCGCGGGCAGCGGTTCGCTGTCGAACACGTCCAGCGCCGCGCCGGCCAGGTGCCCGGCCCGCAGCGCGTCGGCAAGCGCCGCTTCGTCGACCACGCCGCCGCGCGCGGTATTGACCAGCACCGCGCCCGCTTTCATCGCGGCCAGGCGGCCGACATCGATCAGGTTGCGCGTGGCGTCGACCAGCGGCACGTGCAGGCTGACCGCATCGGCCCGCGCCAGCAGCGCGTCGAGCGGCACGCAGGCGACGCCGGTGGCGGACCAGACCGGATCATCGGCCGGCAGCATCGGATCAAAGGCGATGACTTCCATGCCGAAGGCACGGGCCAGCGCCGCGGTCTGCCGGCCGATGTCGCCAAAGCCGACCAGGCCCAGCGTCTTGCCCAGCGCCTCCCTGCCCTCCGACAGCCTGGCGCGCGGCCACTGGCCGTCCGCCACCTCGTCGCTGGACAGATAGGCGCCGCGCAGCAGCACGGCGGTGGTGGTGACCACGTATTCCGCCACCGAGCGCGCATTGGCCCCGGCGGCGGGAATTACGCGGATGCCGCGTTCGCGGCAGGCGGCGACGTCGATGTTGTCCAGCCCCACGCCGAGCCGGCCCACTACCCGCAACGCGGGCGCATGGGCGAGCAGCGCCGCGTCGACCTGGGTGCGGTTGCGCACCACCAGCGCGTGCGCCCCGTCCAGGACCGAGAGCAGGTCACTACGGCGATCGACCCAGCCCGGCTCGTAGCGCAGATCGAAGCCGGGGCTCAGCGCCTGCACCGCGGCCGGGTCCATGAACTCGCTGATGCAGATGCGCTTCATCATGCCGACTCGTGGATGCGGGTCAGCACGAACTCGCGGTGGCCGAGCGCCTCGGCCGCGGTCCAGCGGCCGTTGACGGTGGCCAGCATGCATTCCAGCAGCTTGTCGCCGGTCTGGTCCAGGGTCTGCTCGCGCTGCAGCAGGCCCGAGCAATCGACGTCCATATGCTCGCTCATCAGCCGCACGGTGCGCGGGTTGGCGCACAGCTTGATGACCGGGACGATCGGGTTGCCGATCACGTTGCCTTGCCCCGTCGGGAAAAAGTGGACCACGTAGCCGGCGGCCGCGCACAGCGTGACCATCTCGGCCGCGGCGGACGACGAGTCCATGAACCACAGGCCCGGATGCGTCGGCGCCTCGGCCTTGTCGAGCACGCCGTCGACGGTGCATTTCTTGCCGATCTTCTGGATATTGCCCAGCGCCTTCTCTTCGATGGTGGTCAGGCCGCCGGCGATATTGCCCTTGGTGGGCTGCGACTCGGACAGGTCGGACGTCTTCCAGCGGTCGATCATGCCCTGGTAGCGCTCGAACATCGCCATGAACTGGTGGCGCACCTCGTCATTGGCGCAGCGTGCCGCGACGATATGCTCCCCGCCGGTCAGCTCCGAGGTCTCGCCGAACACCAGCGTGGTGCCGAGCGGATGCAGCTTGTCGAAGGCGTTGCCGACCGTCGGGTTGGCGCCGCAGCCGGACGTGGTGTCCGATTCGCCGCACTTGGTCGACACCCACAGCTCGTTGATCGGGCATTCCACGCGGTGCAGCGCGGTGGCGTACTGGACGAACTCGCGCGCCGCCTTCGAGGCCCGCATGATGGTGTCGTGGTCGCCATGGCCCTCGATGCCGAAGCCGACCACCGGCTTGCCGGTCTGCGCGATGCCGTCGACGACCTTCTTGGTCCAGCCTTCCTCGATGCCGATCACCACCACCGCGGCGACGTTGGGGTTGCTGCCCGCGCC
Source organism: Cupriavidus taiwanensis (assembly GCF_900249755.1). NCBI lineage: Bacteria > Pseudomonadati > Pseudomonadota > Betaproteobacteria > Burkholderiales > Burkholderiaceae > Cupriavidus > Cupriavidus taiwanensis. Next base: position 693,600 of record NZ_LT976854.1, on the reverse strand, counting down.
GATCAGCGTGCGGAAATGCAGGTCCAGGTCCGGCCCGAACTGCAGGCGGCCGTACGGGTGGGGAATCGCCATGGTGCCCTTGATGGCAGCGGCGACGGCCTCGGCGGCGGCGTTGGACAGGTCGTCCAGCGGCAGGATGATGACGTGGTTGCGCACGCCGACGCGGCCATTGTCGCGGCGGTAGCCCCAGAAGGTGGTGTTTTGGTCGATCACGGACATGACGTGGATCCTTGGAAGCGGGATGGAAGCGGGATGAAGTCGGATGGAACCCGGGCGCGGCGCGCCCGGCTTACCAGCGCTTGGTCTTGATGTTGTGGACGTGGGCGTGCTGGCCGGCCTTGATCGGGGCCACCACCTTGCCGATGTCGATGCCGTACTTGTAGACCGTCTCGTTCACATCCATGTCGCGCAGCGCCACCTTGTGGCCGATGGGAATCGGCTGCAACGCGGTCACCGTCACGATCTTGTCTTCGTCCATGATCCAGGCGTTGAGCTGGATGCCGGGCTGGATTCCCTCGACCACGGCCACCGCGACGGTGTCCCTGGCGTCATGAAGCACTACGTGAATCATCGTTGTCTCCTCTGTGTGGGTCGTGCGTGAAGTCATGGTAGGTGTTGAATTGATACATGTCAACCAACGCATATATATGAATTTTGATTGACGCCTTGTGGCGGCTTCGGACAATTTCAGACGGCTTCCGGGATCAGCACCACCTTGCCTGCCGCCACGCGGCCCGCGGCCAGGTCGGCGAAGGCCGCCGGGCCGTCGGCGAGCGCGCGCGTCTCGACCCATGCCAGCGTGCCGAAGCTGCCCTGCTCCAGCGCCGCCACGGTGGCGCACAGGTCGGCCATGGTGTAGGTGTAGGTCCCCAGCAGGGTCAGCTCGGCCAAAGTCAGCTTGCGCATGTCGATCTCGCTCGCCCAGTCCTGCAGGCCGATATGCATGACCACGCCGCCGGGGCGCGCCGCGGCGATGGCAAGCTTGCGCGTGGGCCCCGCACCCACCGCATCGAACACCACGTCGAAGACCGACTCCGGCGGCGGGCCGGCCAGCGGGTCGACCGCCTCGCAGCCGAGATGCCGCGTCACCGAAGCCCGGCGCAGCGCATTGGTCTCGGCCACGCGCACCTCGCGGCAGCCATATGACCTCACCAGCGCGGCGGTCAGCATGCCGACCGCGCCGCCACCGATGACCAGCACGCGCGCCTCGGGCAGCGGCCTGGCCATGGCGCGCATGGTCAGGTTGACCGCATGCAGCGCAGTGGCCGCGGGCTCGGTCAGCGCCGCGCTGACGCTCGGTAGCGCGTCGGGAATGGGAATCGCGCAACGGAGCGGAATCGCCAGGTACTCGGACAATGCGCCTGGCCGGCTCATACCAACCATGCCCCGGTTTGCGCACAGGTTGTCGCGCCCCTGCAGGCAATAGTCGCAATGACCGCAGGTCACCAGCGGGTTGGCGGTCACGCGCTGCCCCACGGCCAGCCGGGTCGGGTCGGACGAGGCCACCACCGTGCCGGCGAATTCGTGGCCCAGCACCAGTCCGGGCTTGCGCCGTGGATCGTGGCCGTGGTACGCGTGCAGGTCGGAGCCGCAGATGCCGCTGGCATCGATGCGCAGCAGCGCTTCGCCGGGAGCCAGGGCCGGCATGTCGCGCTCCAGGACCGCGACGGCGTTGGGTTCGGTATAGACGATCGCTTTCATGGCCTTGCCAGTAGTAAGGATGGGAGGGGAATAACGCAGACGGGCGGCGCGATGCCGCCGGAAAGAAATGGTCAGGCGCCGGCTTTTGAGGGTGCCAGCGCGTGCGCGCCCGCCGGCGCCGAGCGCCGGCCGATCCACAGCGTGCAGGCCGCGCTGAGCACGCCGATCGCCAGCACGTAGCCGCACAGGTACCAGGGCTCACCTGCGCCCCGTGCATTCAGCCAGGTGGCGATGATCGGCGTCAGCCCGCCGGCGAACACCCCCGCGAACTGATAGACGAAGGAAATCCCGGTATAGCGCACGCGCGCGTCGAATACCTCGGAGAACATCGACGACATGGTGCCGAACACGGCGGCATGGAAGATGCCGAAGGGAATGATGATCGCCGCCCACACCAGCAGCACGTTGCCGCCCGAATGCTGCATCAGCCAGAACGCGGGAAACGCCGACAACCCTGCCAGCAGCGCGCCGGTGCCATAGACCAGCGGCCGGCCGACGCGGTCGGACACGGCACCCCACAGCGGAATGAACAGCGTCATCACGCCGGCACCCAGCAGCACGCCCAGCAGCGCCTCGTTGCGCGACAGCTTCAGGGTCTGGGTCAGGTAGGACAGCGAGTACACCCCGAACACGTTGAAGAAGACACCGTCGATAAAGCGCGCGCCCATGCACGCCAGCACTACCCTGGGGTACTGGCGCAGCATCGCGAGGAACGGCAATCCCTGTGCGTCCGGCTGGTTGCGCGGCGAATTGCGCCGGGCCGCGGCAAATTCCGGCGACTCCTCCACGTGCGTGCGCATGTAGGAGCCGATGAACACCATCACCGCACTGAGCAGGAACGCGATGCGCCAGCCCCAGGCCAGGAAGTCCTGGTCCGACAGCGCCAGTGACAGCAGCGCAATCACGCCGCTGGCCAGCACCAGGCCCAGCGACATGCCGGTCTGCGGCAGGCTGGCGAAGAAGCCGCGGCGGCCCGCCGGCGCGCTCTCGAATGTCATCAGCACCGCGCCACCCCATTCGCCGCCCAGGCCGATGCCCTGCGCGATCCGGCACAACAGCAGCAGCACCGGCGCCCAGATGCCGATCTGGTCATAGGTCGGGATCAGGCCAATCGCCGTGGTGGCAATGCCCATGATCATCAGCGTCAGCACCAGCATGCGCTTGCGCCCCAGCGTGTCGCCGAAGTGGCCGAAGATGACGCCGCCCAGCGGGCGTGCGACAAAGCCGGCGGCGAAGGTGGCGTAGGCCAGCAGCGTGCCGACCACCGGGTCGGTCGACGGAAAGTACAGCTTGTTGAAGACCAGGCCGGCGACCACGCCGTACAGGAAAAAGTCGTACCACTCCACCATCGCACCGATCGTGCTCGAAGTCACGATCTTCCGCAGCTTGCGTCCTGAATCCTCGGCCTGTGCCGGCGGCTGTGCCGATACCTGTCTCGTCATGCTGGTCTCCTGTCGGGTCTGTTCCCGTGTCGGCGCGTATGGCGCTCTGGGTCTCGGTCACCGCGCGGGACGATAGCGATGCCCCCGCGGCGGCGCTCATCTTGCGGTGTAGCCACCGTCGACCATGAAGGTCTGCCCGGTGATATAGGCGGCCATGTCGCTGGCCAGGAACGCGGCCAGTCCGTGCAGGTCAGGCAGCGCGCCGTTGCGGCCGATGCAGGTGCGTTCGGCGTGATGCCCGGCCAGCGCCGCGTCGGCGAACACGGGCCCGGTCAGCGCGGTCGGGAAGAAGCCCGGCCCGATCGCGTTGCAGGTGATGCCGTGCCGCGACCAGGCTTCGGCGATGGCCCGCGTCAGCTGGACGATGCCGCCCTTGGCCGCGCCGTAGGGCGCACTGTTGGCGAAGGCGCGGTAAGACTGCAACGACGCGAGGTTGAGCACGCGCCCCCATCGCTGCGCCTGCATCGCGGGCGCCAGCGCCTGCGTCAGGAAGAACGGCGCCCCCAGGTGCGTATCCAGTTGCAGCCGCCACGACGCCGGCGTGACGCTGGCAAACGGCTCGCGCAAATTCATTCCCGCGGCATTCACCAGGATATCGATGGTGCCGCAGCGGCGCTGCAAGGCCGCCGCGGCCGCGCCAATGGCATCGAGGTCGGACACATCCAGCGCCTGCGTGTCGACCGCTATGCCCATCGCATCGAGCCGCGACGCCGCGGCGTCGAGCTGCGGCTGGCGGCGGGCCGCCAGCACCACGCGGGCGCCGGCCCGGCCCAGGGCTTCGGCAAGGCTCTCGCCTATGCCGGAACTGCCACCGGTCACCAGCGCCTGCCTGCCGCGCAGGTCGGGGCCACGCGTGTCGGCCGCATTCTGCAGGGGCGCCATGCTCACACCTCCACCGCCGCGCCCATCTCGAAGCGGGCGTCCGGAAAGTACTTTGCCATGCGGTCGTCGGCAGTGCGCGCGTGCGCCTCCATGCCCTCCAGGCGCGAGATGCGCGCGGTCACCTGCCCGATCTGCCGCGTCGCCTCGCGCGACATCTTCTGCCAGGTCAGGGTCTTCATGAACTTGTGCACCGAGAGCCCGCCCGAATAGCGCGCCGCGCCCTTGGTCGGCAGCACGTGGTTGGGGCCGCTGGTCTTGTCGCCGAAGGCGACCGTGGTCTCTTCGCCAAGGAACAGCGAGCCATAGCAGGTCAGGTTGGCCAGCCACCAGTCCAGGTCTTGCGCGTGCACCTCCAGGTGCTCGGAGGCGTAGCGGTCCGAGACCGCAGCCACTTCCTCGCGGCTGTCGCAGACGATGACCTCGCCATAGTCGCGCCATGCCGCCGTGGCCGCGTCGCGCGCGGTCGGCGGCAACGCGGCGATCAGCGCCGGCACGCGCGCCATCACCTGTTCGGCCAGCGCGCGCGAGGTGGTGAACAGCCACGCCGGCGACTCGTGGCCGTGTTCGGCCTGTCCCACCAGGTCGCTGGCGACGATGGCGGGGTCGGCGCTGTCATCGGCAATCACGGCAACCTCGGACGGCCCCGCGAACACGTCGATACCCACCTGCCCGTACAGCGACCGCTTGGCCTCGGCGACAAACTTGTTGCCGGGGCCGACCACCACGTCGGCGGGCTTGCCGGTGAACAGGCCATAGGCCATCGAAGCAATCGCCTGGACACCGCCAAGGGTCATGATCACGTCTGCGCCTGCCGCCTGGAACGCGTAGAGCACGTGCGGATGGATGCCCTGGCCGCGGAACGGGCTCGAACACGCCACCACAGTGCCGACGCCGGCAGCCTTGGCCGTCGCCACCCCCATGTAGGCCGAGGCGATATGCGCATAGCGCCCGGCCGGCGCGTAACAGCCCACCACGTTGACCGGGATCACGCGCTGCCCCGCTGTCACGCCCGGGTGCAACTCGACCGAGAACTCGCGCAGCGATTCGCGCTGCGCCAGCGCGAACTCCCGCACCTGGCGGATCGCGAAATCGATGTCGGCGCGCACCGAAGCCGGCACGTCGCGGGTCTGGTGCCGGACCTGGTCCGCAGACAGCACGATCTCGCCGTCCCAGCCGTCGAGCTGGCTGGCGTACCGCCGAACGGCGGACTCGCCATGCGCCTGGATCTCGGCCAGCATGTCGGTCACAACATTCTGTGCGGTGGCGGTCTCCGTCTGCGGTGTCTTCTCTGCTTGCTTCAGGTACGTGATCATCGGGGTTCCTTGGGATGGCTAGGGCTTAATGTAAGCGCTATCATTATTTATCGCAGCTTGAAGTACAAGGCCATTCTCCGTGCCTTTTTCTCGATGAAAGCGCTTTCATAAAAGCTTAGTCGCGGCGCCGGGAACCGCAAGGAAGGGTTTTCCCGCAGCTATCGCGCATCGGCAGCGCAGCCCTGCCGCTGCAGTCGTGCGCAGCGCACAGATCGGTGACAATGGCGCAACTGCAACCAGGACAGCAAACGTGCGGCGCACCAGACTTGAAGACGTGGCAAAGCTTGCCGGGGTATCGATGGCGACGGTGTCGCGCGCCCTGTCATCGCCTGCGCTGGTACGGGAAGACACCCTGCTGCGGGTGCGCCAGGCTATTGACGCGCTTGGCTATGTCCCCGATGCGTCGGCGCGCACGCTGGCTTCCGGCCGCTCGCGCACCGTGGCGGCGGTGGTGCCGACCCTCGACAACGCCATCTTTTCGCATGCGATCCAGGGCATGCAGCAGGTGCTGGCGGCCGGCGGCTACCAGTTGCTGCTTGGCTCGCACAACTATGATCCGGACACCGAGACCGACGTGGTGCGCGCCCTGTCGGAGCGCGCGGTCGACGCCATGGTTCTGGTCGGCGCCGACCATGCGCCGGACACGCTGGCGCTGCTGCGTCAATCCGGCACGCGCACGATCCTGACCTGGTCTTTGTCGAACCACTACCCGTGCATTGGCTTCGATAATTTCGAGATCGGCGCGCAGGCGGCGCGCCACCTGTATGACCTGGGCCACCGCCGCTTCGGCATGATCTCCGGCATCGGCGCCCACAACGACCGCGCGCGGCTGCGCACCGAAGGCTTCCTCGGCACGCTGCGGGCGCTACGCGCGCCGCTGCCCGCCGGCGCCGTCTGCGAGCAGCCCTACACCTTTGCCGGCGGCCGGGCCGGCTTGCGTGCGGTGCTTGCCCATGCCCCGGAACCGCCGACGGCCGTATTTTGCGGCAACGACGTGCTGGCGCTTGGGTGCCTGTTCGAGGCCGCCACCATCGGCCTGGAGGTGCCGCGGCAACTATCCATCGTCGGCTGCGACGACCTGCCGATCTCCGCCGAGGTCACCCCTGCGTTGACGACCATTGCGCTCGAAAGCAGCGAACTGGGCCGGCAGACAGCGCTGGCGCTGCTGCGCTGGCTGCAGGACGGCATCGAGCCGGGCCGAATGGAAATGCCGGTCGCGCTGGTGCAGCGCGGCACCACCGCGCCGCCGGACAGCCGGGCCTAGAACGCCTGCGGACCCCGCGACTTGCCCGCGCGCGATGCGGTCGCCGGCCCGTGCGCAGCTCCCGACCGCGGTAAAGCGCTGCGCGGCGGCGCCGGGTTCGCGCGGCGCGCGTCAAGGTGGTTGCCGCCTCAGTCACGCACACGACGGCTGTATTTCCCAGGTCAATCGAGCGTAATGCCTTCGCGCTGGATAACCGCCGTCCAGCTGCCCTCTTCCTTCTCCACGCGCCTGGCGAAGCTTGCCGGATCGATCATCACCACATCGCCTTGCTGCCCCAGCGCGGTCCGGGCCTTGCTGTCTTCGAGCAGCCCCTGCGTGACGGAATAGAGCTTCTGCACGATCTGCGGCGGCGTGCCGGCCGGTGCCAGCATGCCGATCCAGAAGGTCACGTTGAAGGGCGAGATGCCAAGTTCTTCCAGCGTCGGTACATCCGGCAACTGCGTCATGCGTTTCGAGGCGGTGACTGCGATGGGCTTCAGCTTGCCTGCCTTGATCTGCGGCAGCGCCGTCCAGGTGTCGAATGCCGTATCCAGCTCGCCGCTGATCACGGCCAGTTGCGCCTGGGCGGCAGACTTGTACGGGATGTGCGTGGTCTTGATCTTCGCGCGGTTGTTCAGCATGGCGAAGCTCAGGTGCGCGATATTGCCCGGCCCCGCCGAGCCATAGCTGACCTTGCCGGGATGCTGCGCGGCGTAGCGCACGAATTCCGGCACCGAACCCACCCCGTGCTTCTGCGACCAGTCCGGATTGGTCACCAGGATGAACGGCGCCTCCAGGACCAGCGTGACTGGCGTGAAGTCCTTCGGCGAGTACGTGCCCTTCTTGTAGATCTGCGGATTGATGGTGATGCTGCTGGAGTTGGTGACCAGCAAGGTATAGCCGTCGGGCGCGGCCTTGGCGGCCTCGCCGACGCCGATCAGTCCGTTGGCTCCCGCCTTGTTTTCCACGACCACGGGCTGGCCGAGCGATTTGGTCAGGCGTTCCGAAAGCACCCGCGCCACGGTATCCGTGAACGAGCCGGCCGGAAAGGGAACGATCATCCGGATCGGCTTGTTGGGCCAGCCGGTATTCTGCTGCGCCGCGACGGGCGCGGCCATCGTCGCGGCCAGGATGCCAAGCGCGGCTGCCGCCATGCTGAATTTGCCGGCCTTTGCGCCTGCCTGGCGGCGCTGGATCCCTGTCGGTGTGTTCATGTCGTCTCCGTATGGTAATTGTGGTGTCTCTGAAGATTTGCAGGGTCTATGCCATTTCCCTTGCCTGCCTGGGTTTCGCGACGGTGCCGGTGATGCCCTGCCGCTCCAGGCTGGCGATCTGCTCCGCGCTCAGTCCCAGCACGCCGCTCAGCACCGCTTCGGTGTGTTCGCCCAGCGTCGGCGCGACATGGCGGATGGGCAGCGGCTGCGGCCCGGTCCTGAACCATGCCGTGCTGGCCGTGTAGCGGCCGATGTGGGCGCGTTCGACCTCACGCCAGAAGCCGCGCGCGCGCAGGTGGATGTCCTGCAGCACCTGCGACATGGGCCGCACCACGCCGGCGGCGACGCCGGCGCTTTGCAGCAGTTCCATTGCCGTTTCCGCGTCCCGGTCCGCGCACCAGGATTTGATTGCCTGCTCGATCCGGTCTTCCTCGGCGCGCCGTCCCGATGCGTGCGCCAGGCGTGGATCGGCCGCGAGGTCTGCCCGGTCGAGCGCCCGGCACAGTGCGGGCCAGTCCGCGTCGGTCACCGTCAGCACGATCCACGCATCGTCCCCTGCGCAGCGGAAGCACCCATGCGGGGTATGCAGCGGATGGCGATTGCCCTGCCGCGGCGATACGGTGCCGCGGGCGGATTGCTCCAGCATGAACGGTGCGGCCATCGGCAACATGGCCTCCACCTGCGACAGGTTGATGTGGCGCCCCTGTCCTGTCGCTTGCTGGACAAACAGCGCGAGCAGGCTCGCCGCGCCGCCGTTCAGGCCGCCGATCGGGTCGCCATAGGCGTATGACGTCATGGCCGGCGGGCCATCGGGGTGCCCCGTGTACAGCGGCAACCCGCTGGCCTGCTCGAGCGTGCCGCCGTAAGCGCGGGTATTGCTCCAGGCATTGCCAAGCCCGAACGCCGGCATCGACAGCACGACCAGCCGTTCGTTCCTGGCGCGCAGGGCCTCGTAGTCCAGGCCGAGCTTTGGCAGGACCTCCGCCGAGTAGTTCTCGATGACCGCATCGGCCGTTTCGACCAGCTGCATCAGCAGCGCCTTGCCTTCCGGGCGGGTCAGGTCCAGCGTGATGCCCTGCTTGTTGCGGTTCATCAGGTTGAAGTTCGAGTTCTTCTCGTACAGCCTGTCCCGGTAGAACGCCTCGGTGAAATTGGCGCCGCGCCACCAGTCGGGATAGCCGGTGCTTTCGACCTTGATGATCTCGGCGCCAAAGTCGGCCAGCGTCCTCGACGCAAGCGGACCGGCCCAGCCCATGGTCAGGTCGACGACGCGGAGACCCTGCAGCGGCAAGCGCTCCCCAGCCACTCGGCTGAGTTGCCGGCGCGGGCGGTGATCCAGTCCCGATGTCCGGTAGTAGAGGTCATGCGCGCCCTTCACCGGCGCCCTGCCGCCGGGCAGCGGGCCCGCCGCGTCGAGGCGCAGCGGCACCACCGGGCCTTCGAGCGACACGCCGGCCACGTCGACCGGTACGAACGCACCGCGCTGCCGGTGCACTTGCTGGCCAAGCAAGGTCTCCATGGTCGGCACGATTACGGCCGGATGCTTCTTGTCGCCCAGGATCGCGAACCACTCCCCGGCCGTGCGCGCCAGCAGCGCAGGCAGCAGCAGCGCATCGATCTCGTCGGCCCGCGCCATCCGCTCGGGGCCGCTTGCATAGCGCGGATCGCTGCCCAGCTCCGGGCGTCCGATGGCTTCGCACAAGCCCTTCCACTGCGGCAGGGTATGCGTAAAGAGGCCGATCCACCCTTCGGCAGTCTGGTAGATCCCGGCCGGATGGGTGCCGCAGAAGCGGTTGACGCCAAGGCGCCGGAGCGGATGGCGCTGGTCCTGCACCATGCCCGCTTCCATCTCGACTACGCTGAAAATGGCTTCGTGCGCGCTCAGCACATAGCGGCGGCTGCCCTGCCCGCTCCCGGTCAGCGCCGCGACGGCGGCGGAGAAGGCGCTCAGCCCGACCACGATGGCCGACTGCACGTCGTGCGGCATGTGCGGCGGCCCATCCGCGGGACCGCTGCCGTGCACGGCGCCGGCAAGCCCGCGGCACACCGCCTCGGCGCCGGCGTAATGGCTGTACGGCCCGCTCTCGCCGAACCAGGTGAGTGCCACCTCGATCGGCTCGTGGCCCTGCGCTTCGTCGGCCGCCGCCTGCCACACCGGTGTGCCGAGAATGCCAGGGCCCGCAGCCAGGGCTCGGGCATCCAGCACCACGTCGCACGTCCGCGCCAGCCGGGCCAGCCATGCGCCGTCCTCAGCGTTTGCGTCATCGGCAGTCACGCTGCGCTTGTTGGTGTTCAACCACGCGAACAGGGCGCTTTCCGGCGCGGCGCCCGCTGCGCCGACCAGGGGCGGCATCTGCCGCCACGCGTCGCCAGCCGGGCTCTCCACCTTGATGACTTCGGCGCCGAAGTCCGAAAACAGCTTGCCCGCATAAGCCAGCGCCGGCCCGCTGCCGAGCTCGAGCACCCGCAACCCGCCCAGCGCCAGCTGCGCCGGGTCCAATCCATGCTTGATCATGGGAATCTCCAGGCCCTGTGTAGGGATCCGTCAGGCACGGCGCTTACCATGCATCGATGAAACCGCGGCGCGCCCTGCGGCTGCGCACCTCCGCCGAGGCGATGCCCTGTGCGATCCACTTCCGGGTCTGCGCAGGATCGATCACGGCGTCGATCTCGACCGCTGCCGCCGTGTTGATCGCATGGCCGCGCTCGTAGGACTGGGCCACCAGCCGGTCGAACAGCGCCTTGCGCTCCGGGCCATCGGGCACGGCCTCGAGCTCCTTCTTGAAGCCCAGCCTGACAGCCCCTTCCAGTCCCATCGGCCCGAATTCGCCGGTCGGCCACGACACGGTAAAGCTTGCCGAGCGGAAGCCACCGCCCGCCATGGCCATCGCGCCCAGCCCGTAGCCCTTGCGCAACGTCATCGCCAGCAACGCGACACGCAGCTTGGCCGCCGTCAGGAACATGCGCGACACGTGCCGCACCTGCGCCCGGGCCTCGCATTCGGGACCGACCATGAACCCCGGGGTGTCGATCAGCGAGATAATCGGCAGCCCGTGCGCATCGCACAGCTGCATGAAGCGCGATGCCTTGTCCGCGGCATCCGCGTCGATGGCGCCGCCGAGGTGATAGGGGTTATTAGCCATGATGCCGACCGGCTGCCCTTCCACGCGGGCCAGCGCGATGTGGATCCCCGCGCCGAAACCGGCGCGCAGCATCAGCACGCTGCCGACGTCGGCAATGCCCTCGATGGCCTTGCGGGTGTCGTACACGCGCAGCCGGTTCTCGGGCACGACATGGCGCAGCGCCAGCGCGTCCGGCGCGCTCCATTGCGCCACGCGTCCCTGGAACATGGACAGGTAGTGCTTTGCTGCCCGCACGGCCTCGGCCTCGTTGTCGACCAGGATATCGACCACGCCGTTGGCAACCTGCACCGACGCGGGACCGACTTCCTCGGGGCTGAAGATGCCGAGACCGCCGCCTTCGATCATGGCCGGTCCCGCCATCCCGATATTGGCGGACTTGTCGGCAATGATGACGTCGCAGCAGCCGAGGAAGGCCGCGTTGCCGGCGAAGCAGCGGCCCGAGACAATGCCCACCACCGGCACATTGCCGCTCAGCTCGGCAAAGGCAGCGAACGACGGCTGGTACAGCCCGGACACCGAAGGAAAATCCACGTCGCCGGGCCGGCCGCCACCGCCTTCACCAAACAGCACCAGCGGCAGCTCGTCGCGCAGCGCTACCTCGACGATGCGGTCGGTCTTGATGTGGTTGCGCTTGCCCTGCGTGCCGGCCATCACCGTGGCGTCGTAGGCCATTACCGCGCTGCGGGCCCGCTCCTTGCCGACCAGCTCGCCGTTGATATCGCCGATGCCGGTGATCAGGCCATCCGCCGGGGTGTTGGCGATCAGGTCCTGCTGGGTGCGGCGCGATGCCTGCGCGGCGAGCGCGAGCGCGCCGTACTCCACGAAGGTGCCCGGATCGCACAGGTCGGCGACGTTCTCGCGCGCGGTGCGCTGGCCGCGCGAGCGGCGCCGGGCGACGGCCTCGGGCCGCGCGGCGTCATCCAGGTAGGCATGCCGGTCCAGCACGCGCTGCAGGTCCGCGCGGATCGCATCGGGATCGGCCTGCTGCGCGGCGGCGACGGCGATGCCATCGGCCTCGAGCTGCTCCAGCACGATCAGCACCTGGTTCTCGGCAGCCAGCGCGCCCGGCTCCAGCCGCAGGTCGACCACGCGCCCGCCGCAATCGGCGGCGATGGCGTGCTCCATCTTCATGGCGTCGAGCACCGCGACGGTCTGGCCGGGCTTGACGATTTCGTCGAGCGCGACAGCGATCTCCACGACGCGGCCGGTCAGCGGCGCACGGATGGCCACCAGCCCCTCGCTGATTTCTTCTACCGGATCGACGTGGCGCGGCGCGAGCGCCGGCGCAGGGCGGGCCGCGCCGCCCAGCAAGGCTTCGTGCGCACGTCCGTCCTGCGCAAGGACCTCTGCCGCCGCGGTCAGTTCCTGCACGATCGCCTCGAAGTGCCGGGTATGGACATCCTGCGCGAGGAAGTCGTCGCGCTGCACCAGCGCGCGCAGCAGGTTGAGGTTGGTCGGCACGCCGGCGATGCGGAACTCCGCCAGGCTGCGCTGCAGGCGCCGCACGGCCGCGTCGAACTTCGGCGCTGCGCTGGTGACGATCAGCTTGGCCAGCAGCGTGTCGAAATTGGGCGACGGTTCATAGCCGGTGTAGCCGTGGGTATCGACACGGACGTCGGGACCGGACGGCGGATCGAAGCGCTCCAGGCGGCCGTGCGCCGGACGCGCCAGGCCCTGTGCATCGGTCATTTCGGCGTTGATGCGCACCTGGATGGCAAATCCGCGGGGCGTCGGCGGCACAGCGGGGTCCAGGCCCAGCTCGGACAGCGTCTGTCCCGCGGCAATGCCGATCTGCAGCGCGACCAGGTCGACGCCGGTGACCTGCTCGGTGATGGTGTGCTCGACCTGCAGGCGGGGATTGGCTTCGATAAAGACAAAGTCCTTCTGCTCGCCGGATTCGGTTTCCTCGACCAGGAACTCGAAGGTGCCCAGGCTCTGGTAGTTGACGCGGCGCGCCAGCCTGAGCGCCGCCTTGATGATCTGGTCGCGCAGCTGCGGCTTGAGCACCGGGCTGGGGGCGATCTCCACCAGCTTCTGGAAGCGGCGCTGCAAGGTGCAGTCGCGTTCGCCGAGGGCAATGGCGTGCGTGCCGTCGCCGGCGACCTGCACTTCGATATGGCGCGCGCGCGCAACCAGCCGCTCGGCGTAGACGGCGTCGATGCCGAACGCCGAGCTCGCCTCGGACCGGCAGCGCGCATAGGCTTCGGCCAGGTCTTCGCGCCGGCGGACCACGCGCATGCCGCGGCCGCCGCCGCCGCCGACCGCCTTGATCACCACGCCGGCGCCGCCTTGCTTGTCGAAGAAGCTGGCGATTTCCTCCAGCGTCGCGGCGCCGCGCGTCGCCGGCATGACCGGAACGTCGCTGTCGGCCGCCAGTTCAAGCGCCCGCCCCTTGTCGCCGAACAGCGCAAGCTGCTCGACGGTCGGGCCGATAAAGCGGATGCCGGCGGCGTGGCAGGCCTGGGCAAAGTCGGCCCGTTCGCTGAGGAAGCCATAGCCCGGATGGATCGCATCGCAGCCGGATGCCCTCGCCGCGGCAATGATGCCTGCCATGTCCAGGTACGCGGCCGGCCCGGTCCCGTCGAGGGCAATGGCCTCGTCGGCCAGGATCCGGTGCAGCGCGCCCTGGTCGTCTTGCGAATAGACCGCGACGGTCCCGATCTCGAGATCGCGAGCCGCGCGCAGCACGCGCAGCGCGATCTCCCCTCGATTGGCGATCAACAGCTTTTTCAATGCAGTCTCCTCGTTGGCATTGTTCGATGTCTGTGCCATGCCCGGCGGCACGGCGTGGCCGCTCAGGGCCGGATGCCGAACCGGCTGATCCCGGCTTCGCGCAGCGGCGCCGCCAGGTTGGCGAACTCGCACAGCAGCATGCGGGTGTCGCGCGGGTCGATGATGTCCTCGATGACGAAGGCCTCGGCGCTGCGGAACGGCGACGTCAGGCTGCGCACGCGCAGCTCGATCTCGGCGCGCTTCTGCACCGGATCGTCGGCGCCTTCGATCTCGGCCTTGTAGGCGACGTCGAGGCCGCCTTCGAGCGGCAATGCGCCCCAGTTGGCGGATGGCCAGGCATAGCGGAAGTTGAAGCGCCCCATGTGCTGGTGGGCCGCAGCCGAGACGCCGTAGGCACGGCGCAGGATCACCGAGCACCACGGCACCGTGGCCTGGTAGAGCGCTGCCAGCGCGCGCACGCCGTAGCGCATGATCCCTACCCGTTCGGCCTCCAGGCCGACCTGGAACCCGGCGGTATCGACCAGGTTGACCACCGGCAGGTGGAACGCCTGCGCCATGTCGACGAAGCGCGTGAATTTCTCCGCGCTGTCGCTGTCCCAGCTGCCGCCATGGAAGGCCGGGTCGCTGGCGATCACGGCCACCGGCCAGCCATCCAGGCGGGCCAGCGCGGTAACGATGGCGCAGCCCCAGTGCATGCCGATCTCGAAGAAGGAATCCACATCCACCAGGGCCTGCACGATCGGCCGGACCTGGTAGTCGGCGCGGCTGTCCCGCGGAATCGCCGCCAGCAGCCATTCGTCGCGGCGCGCCGGGTCGTCGCCGGGCTCGGCCCGCGGCGGAAGTTCGAAAACCGAAGACGGAAGATAGGACAGGAACCGGCGCGCGCGCGCGAAGGCCTCCTGCTCAGTGCCGACCTCATCGTCCACCACGCCGTTGCGGGTGTGGATCTGGCTGCCGCCCAGCTCGTTCTTGCTCAGCGCCTCGCCCACGCGGGCCACCACCGATGGCGGACCCTCGCTGAACAGTTGCGAGGTTTCCCTGACCATCACCGAATAGTGGCTCGCGGCCACGCGCGCCGCGCCCATGCCGGCCACCGATCCCAATGCCAGCGAGACCACCGGCACCACGGACATGTTGTCCACCACGTGTTGCCAGACCTTCATGGTGGGGATCAGGGTATGGCCCTTGATCTCGATATTGCGCACCGAGCCGCCGCCGCCGGTGCCGTCGACCAGCCGGATCATCGGCAGACGCAGGTCGTGCGCCATTTTCTCGGCGTGGATCAGCTTGTCGCCGACCGCGCCCTCGTTGGCACCGCCGCGCACGGTGAAGTCGTCGCCCACCAGCACCGCCGGCCGGCCGCCGACCTGCGCGCGGCCCATCACCAGGTTCGACGGAATCAGGTCCACCAGCCGCCCGTTGCTGTCATAGCGACCGCTGCCGGTAAGCCCGCCGACCTCGCGGAACGAGCCGGGATCGGCCAGCGCATCGATACGCTCGCGCACCGTCAGCTTGCCGGCGGCCTTGTGGCGTTCCACCTTGCCTTCGCCACCCATCCGGGCGGCAAGCCGCCGGCGGTGGGCCAGTTCATCGATTTCGGGCTGCCAGCTCACTGTCTCTCCTGTGTCTTCGCGCGGTACATGTGCCGGTAAGCTTCCGCAGGAGCCGTGCCAGCCACAGCACGCTCAATGACGCGTTGATTTCATTGAATATTTTCCTGGCCGCCGTTAGGATGTCCGCAATGACTACATAAGTGTGTCCGCAGCAGAGGCACATACGGAGACACGCAGTGCCCTCACTGACGACACAACACCCGGACCCGGTCGCGCTCAGTGCGCTGGTTTGTTCTCGCGACGGCATTCGGGTGGCGGCGATCGGTGACTGTGCCGACCCGGTCATTGCCGACGCGGCGCTCGCGGCCTGCGCAGCCGCCAGGGCGCCTGGCCTGGGCCGCACGCTGTTCCCGGTCGAGGCCGGCGCCCGGCGATACATCGGCCTTTGCCTGGAAGACGGCGACCACCAGCTGATCCTCCTGCATCGCGCCGACGCACAGACCGTGCTGCTCGACTTCCTGGGCACGGTGCCCTTCGCCGGCGCGATCCTGGACTACTTCCTGAACGACCCGTACCAGGCCATCACGGTGGTCGACAAGGCGGGCCGGGTGCGCTTCATCAGCCCCATCCACGAAAAATTCCTGGGCCTCGACACCGGCGGCGGCATCGGCCGCCCGGCGGCCGACGTCATTCCCAATTCGCGGCTGCCGCAGGTGGTGGCCAGCGGCAAGGCCGAGATCGGGCAGCTGCAGCAGCTTGGCGGCGCCACGCGCGTGGTCAACCGCATGCCGATCCGGCAGGACGGCAACGTGGTGGGCGCCATCGGCCAGGTCATGTTCAAGGGGCCGGAAGCACTGGTCCGCATGCACAAGGAGCTGGTCGAACTGCGCTCGGAGGTGGCGCGCTACCAGCGCGAGTTCCATGGCCTGGGCGACGGCATGCACGGGCGCCAGGCGGGCTTCGGCCTGATCGGCGAAAGCGCGCCGATGCAGCGCCTGCGCCGGGAAATCCAGACCGTGGCGCGCCTTGACGTGCCGGTGCTGATCCTGGGCGAAAGCGGCACCGGCAAGGAACTGGTGGCCCGCGCCATCCACGGCGCCGGGCCCGAGCCTGCAAGCGCGCGGCCGCTGGTCAGCCTGAACCTCGCTGCCCTGCCTGCGACGCTGATCGAGTCCGAACTGTTCGGCCACGCGCCCGGCGCCTTCACCGGGAGCCAGCGCCGGGGCCAGGCGGGCAAGCTCGAACTGGCGGCCGGCGGCACGGTCTTCCTCGACGAGGTTGCCGACATCCCGATGGAGATCCAGGTCAAGCTGCTGCGCGTGCTCGAAGACCACATGGTCGAACGCCTGGGCAGCCGCCAGGCGCAGCGGGTCGAGTTCCGGCTGGTCTCGGCTACCAACCGCGATATTCCCGAGCTGATCGATGCCGAGCGTTTTCGCCTCGACCTGTACTACCGCCTCAGCGGCGTGGTGCTGCGCATCCCTGCCCTGCGCCAGCGGCGCGAGGACATTCCTGCACTGCTACAGCATTTCGTCGACGCCTTCTGCGTGCGCAACGCCATGCCGCCGCCAGTCATCGACCATGAGGTGGCGCGCTACCTCGCCGGCCAGCCGTGGCCAGGCAACGTGCGCCAGCTGCGCCAGCGCATCGAGGAAGCGCTGGTCTTCTGCGATGGCCGGACGCTGCGCGTGGCCGACTTCGCACGCGGCGAACCAACGCCCGGTCGGTCCGCGCCGGAGCATCAGCCCGCTGTGCATGCAGCCGGCCCGGCGTATTCGTACGAGACTGCCGCGGCGGACACGGCACCGTTGCCAGCGGCCGCGCCCCGGCCTCAAGGCGGGTCCGCCGCTGGCATGAGGGAGCTTGCCTATGCCGCGGTGATGGACGCAGTCGCGCGCCATGGCGGCAACAAGAAGCGCGCGGCCGAGCAACTGAAGATTTCCCGCTCTCACCTGTACAAGATCCTCGAGCGCGGACCAGACGCCTCGCGATCGAAGTGAAGCGCATGTCGTCAGCGACCCGCGACCGAGGTGAACGCCGTGATCACCGCCTGAACCACAACATCGACAACCCGCAAGCCACCGCCAGCAACAGCACCGAGCCGGCGGCGAACAAGGCACCCAGCTCGGTTTCCCGGCGCTCCAGCGCAAAGCGCGCGCTGAGCTGGCGGTAGACCTGGCTCAGGTCGGCCGCCGTGCCCGCGTGGAAGTATTCGCCGCCGGTGATGGTGGCGACCGCGCGCAGCGCAGGCTCGTCGAGCTGCATGAAGTAGGACAGGCTGGATTCCGGCGCGCCCGTGACCTGGGGCGAGCCGAAGCCGACGGTGTAGACGCGCACGCCGCGCTGCGCGGCCATGCGCGCGGCGTCGAGAGGGTCCGGGCCGGTGGTGCGGCGGCCGTCGCTGAGCAGGATCACCGCGCCGTGGCGGTATGAGCCGGGTTGCGCCGCCTGCTGGCTCTGCTCGCGCCGGCGTGCGGCATCGGCGGCGGCGGCCTCGTCCAGCGATGTGCCGCGTCCGGCGCGGTCGGTGCGGCTGCCGAACAGGATCACTTCGAGGTCGATGCCGTCTTCCGGAAACAGCACCGCCAGCGCCTGGAACAGGCCGCTGCCGGTGGCGGTGCCGCGCTGCAGCTGGAAGCGCTCGATCGCGTCGAGCATGTCTTGCCGGTTGTCGGTGGGCGGCAGCACCACCGCGGCGGTGCCGGCAAAGGAGACGATGCCCAGCCGCACGCTGGCCGGCAGCCCCACCACCAGGTCGCGGGCGGCCTGCTGGGCGGCGCTGATGCGGTTGGGCGGCACGTCGGCGGCCTCCATGCTGCGCGAGGTGTCCATCGCCAGCACCAGGGTCACGGTGTCGGCCGGCAAGGTGATGGTCGCGCTGGGACGCGCGCACGCCAGCAGCGCCGCGGCCAGCGCGAAGAAAAACAGCAACGGGGGAATGTGGCGCCGCAGGCGTTGGCGCGGGCCCAGCGCGGCGCGCGGCAATGCAAGGCTTGCATACAGCAGCGCCGCCTTCTTGCGCCGCGCGAGCAGGTACAGGTAAGCGGCTGCCAGCACCGGAAGCACAAGCAGCAACCAGAGCATCTGCGGCCAGAGAAACTGCATGCCCTGCTCCTTGGCGCGTGGTTAAGAGGATGGTACTGTATTTTCCACGGCGGGACGGGACCTCGGGGGCTGCGATGAAGCGGGTGACGATCTACGGGTGGGTCTCGGCGGCCGTCGCGCTGGTTCTTGCCGCCGGCGTGGGCTCGGCGTGGCTGATGCAGCCCAAGGTGCGCGCGCTGACGCAGAAGGACATCGACGCGGCCGTGCTGCACACGCTGGAGACCAAGCCCCTGCCCTCGCGCACCGCGATGGCGGCCGAGGCGGTGCGTGAATCGGTGGTCGAAATCCGCAACTTCCCCGCGCCGGAGAAATCCGCCGATGCGGCTTCCGCGCCGCAGGCCGGGCGTGACGCCCCGGCCACGCCGCCCGAATCTTCCCCCTCGACTCCCCCCGCCCCGACCGTCCCGCCGCTGCCCAACGAGCGCCCGCCCGGCAACAGCGCCGAAAACACACCCGAATCGCGCCACATCGGCTCGGGCGTGGTGGTGACCGAGCGCGGCGTGATCCTTACCAGCCTTCACGTGGTCGCCGGAGCGCGCCGGCTGGAGCTGACCTTCCACGACGGCCACACCTCCGAGGCGACCCTGCTGCAGGCGATTCCCGAGAAAGACCTGGCCGTGCTCCAGGCCAAGTCGATACCCGACGACCTGCCCGCGGCCACGCTCGGTTCCAGCCGCGACCTGATGCCGGGTTCCGAGGTGGTCGCGGTCGGCTTTCCGTTCGGCATCGGCCCGTCGGTGTCCGCCGGCGTGGTGTCGGGGCTGGACCGCGAGTTCGTCGCGCCGGACAACAAGCGCACGCTCGACAAGCTGATCCAGTTCGACGCCGCGGTCAACCCGGGCAATTCGGGCGGCCCGCTGGTGAACATGAGCGGCGAGGTGGTGGGCATCGTCACCGCCATCCTCAATCCCGGCAATAGCGGCACTTTCATCGGCATCGGCTTCGCCACCACGATCGAAAGCGCCGGCGTATCCATCGGATCTTCCCCCTTCTGAAGCGAGGACCTATGAACGACCAGGCCAGGAGCGCTGCCGACAGCGCCAACTTGATGGAACGCCTGCTGTACGAGGTGAAACGCGTGGTGGTCGGGCAGGACCACTTCCTCGAACGGGTGCTGGTGGCCATCCTGTCCGGCGGCCACCTGCTGGTCGAAGGCGTGCCCGGGCTGGCCAAGACCCTGACTGTCAACACGCTGGCCCGGACCATGAGCGGCAGCTTCAAGCGCATCCAGTTCACCCCGGACCTGCTGCCGGCCGACCTGGTCGGCACGCGCATGTACAACCAGGGCACGGGCGAGTTCTCCACGGTGCGCGGCCCGGTCTTTGCCAACCTGCTGCTGGCCGACGAGATCAACCGCGCGCCGGCCAAGGTGCAGAGCGCGCTGCTGGAGGTGATGCAGGAAAAGCAGGTCACCATCGCCGGCGAAACCCACCGCGTGCCCGCGCCCTTCCTGGTCATGGCCACGCAGAACCCGATCGAGACCGAAGGCACCTATCCGCTGCCCGAGGCACAGGTCGACCGCTTCATGATGAAGGTGCTGGTGGGCTATCCGTCGGAAGAGGAAGAGGTGGTCATCGTCAACCGCGTCACCGGCCCGCGCATCAGCGTGAGCCCGGTGGCCACGCCCGAGCACCTGACCGCGCTGCAGGAGGCCTGCCGCAAGGTGTATGTCGATCCCAGCCTGGTCCAGTACGCGGTGCGCCTGGTCGCGGCCACGCGCAAGCCGGGCGACTATGGCCTGGCCGACCTGGACCGCTACGTGTCGTTCGGCGCGAGCCCGCGCGCCACCATCGGCCTGATCGAAGGCGCGCGCGCGCTGGCCTACCTGCGCGGGCGCCACTATGCGCTGCCGGAGGACGTGAGCGACCTGGTGCCGGACGTGTTGCGCCATCGCCTGTCGCTCTCTTATGAGGCCATGTCCGACGGCGTGACGGCCGACCAGATCATCACCCGTATCTCGCAGGCGCTGCCGGTTCCCGAGCGGCCCATGGAATCCCATGTTCGGGCGGCGGACTAAGCGCCGGGACGCCCCGGACCAGGCGGGCGGCGCCACCCCTGCCACCATGCCCGGCGGAGAGCCCGCGGGCGTGGCGCTGGCCGGCGTCGGCTCCAGTCAGACCGACGCCCTGCTGCGCCGGCTGGAATGGACCGTGGTGCGCCGCCTCGACGGGCTGCTGCAAGGCGACTACCGCACGCTGTTCCGCGGCTTCGGCCTGGACCTTGCCGACCTGCGCGAATACCATCCCGGCGACGACGTGCGCCACATCGACTGGAACGTGACCGCGCGGCTGCAGACGCCCCATGTGCGCGAGTACCAGGAAGACCGCGAAGTCGCGGCCTGGTTCTTGCTGGACCTGAGCGGATCGATCGACTTCGGCTCGGGCAGCGTGCGCAAGCGCGACCTGCTGAGCGACTTCACCACGGTCATGGCGCTGCTGCTGACGCGCTATGGCAACCGGGTAGGCGCCGTACTGTACGGCGGCGCCACCGATGTGGACGCCACCGTGGTACCCCCCCGCGCCGGGCGCCGCCAGTTGCTGCACCTGCTGCACCGCATGCGCGCCACGCCGGCGGCATCGCCGGGCGACACCCGCCTGCGCGACCTGCTCGAACGCGCCCGCGCGGTGGCAAGGCGGCGCTCGGTGGTATTCGTGGTGTCGGATTTCATCAGCGCGCCGGGCTGGCAGGCATCGCTGGGCATGCTGGCGCGGCGGCATGAAGTGGTCGCGGTGCGGCTGGTCGATCCCCTCGAAACCGCGTTGCCGGATCTGGGGCTGGTGGTGCTGCAGGATGCGGAAACCGGCGAGCAGCTGTTCGTCGATACGCACGACCCGTCCTTCCGCAAGCGCTTCGCCGCCGCCGCCGAAGCGCGCGAGGCGGAGCTGCGCCAGGCCTTCGCCCGCGCCGGGGTCGCATGCCTGACGCTGTCGACCTACGCCCGGCTCGACCTGGCCCTGCTGAGCTTCGCGCGCCAGCGCCGGCGCCAGCAAGGCAGCGCCAGGGCCGCGAACATGACCAGGGGCGCAGCATGATCGACGCGCTCAGCCGCCTGCCTGTGTTCAGCTTCCTGTGGCCGGGCATGCTGTGGCTGTTCGCGCTGGTCGGGGTGCTGGCGGCGGGCTATGTCTGGCTCGACCGGCGCAGGCGGCGCGCGGCCGTGCACTATCCGGCGCTGAAGATAGCGGGCGTTGCCACTGGCAGCGGCGCAGGCTGGCGCCGCCACGTGGCGCCCATGTTGATCCTGCTGGCGCTGGCCGCACTGATCGCGGCGATCGCACGGCCCCAGGCCGTGATGATGCTGCCCTCTCGCATCGAGACCGTGGTGATGGTGCTGGACCTGTCCGGCAGCATGCGCGCCCAGGATGTCAAGCCGAGCCGCCTGGGCGCTGCGCAGCAGGCCGCCACCGTGCTGCTGGACGCGCAACCCGCGGGCGTCAGCGTCGGCGTGGTGGCCATGGCCGGCACCGCCGCCGTGACGCAGGCCCCCACCCGCGCCAGGGAGGCGGTGGCCACCGCCATCGAACGCCTGCAGCCGCAAGGCGGCACCGCGCTGGGCAACGGCCTGCTGATTGCGCTGACCACGCTGTTGCCCGAGGTCACCGCCGATGCCGAGCGGCTGATGAACGACGACACCCCGCCGCCGAAGAAACCGCGGGCGCTGGCCAGCCCTCCCGCCGACGCCGAGCCGGTGAAGCCGGGCTCCTATACCTCCGGCGCGATCGTGCTGTTCTCCGACGGCGAAAGCAACGCCGGCCCGGCCGCGCTGCGTGCGGCGCAGCTTGCCGCCGAGCATGGCGTGCGCGTCTATACCGTGGGCGTGGGCACCACCGACGGGGTAGTGCTGTCGGTCGACGGCTGGTCGGCCCGCGTGAAGCTGGACGAGAAGGTGCTGAAGGAAGTCGCCGATGCCACCGGGGCCGAGTACTTCCGCCTGGAAGACGCCACCGAACTGAAACGGGTGTACCGCGCGCTGAACGCGCGGCTGGCATTCGACAAGCGCAGCCAGGTCGAGATCACCGCGCTGTTCGCCGCGCTGGGCGCGCTGCTGGCGGCGTGCGCGGGGCTGTTGTCGCTGTGGTGGTTCGGGCGCGTGATGTAGCCGGCTGCAGCCAGCCATCAGCGCGTATTGCGCGGCGTCACCGAGATCGCCATCGCCTCGGTGTAGACCGCCTGCACCTGCTCGCCGGCGCGGACCGCCTTCAGCTGCTTCGGGTCGGCGACATGCACGTCCACCGTCCGGCCGCGCGGGCCCTTCAGCGTGACCATGCCGGTGTTGGTGTCGACCGCCACCACGTCCGCGGTGACCGTCACCTCGCGCCCCACCATGCCGCCCGGCCTGGCGCCGGGCGCGGCGCGCTGGGCAATCTCGCGCTCGCTGCTGGAGCGGATGCCGCTCTGCCGGTTCAGGCTGACCGACAAGGCCTGCGTGTACTCGGCCGTGACCGCGTCGCCCACGCGCAGCTGCCCGAAATTGCGCACGTCGTCGCCCACCTGCACGTCGGTGACCTTGCCCTGCTCGTCCTTCAGGGTGATGGTGCGCGTGGCGGCGTCGATCCCCACCACCGTGGCCGTGGCCTTGACCGTGCCGGTAGTGCGCGACGCGCCCACGCCGGCAACCGAGTCAACGCGGGTCTCGGGTTGCGCCATCGCCATGCCGGACGCGGCGGCAAGCGCCGCCGCCACCAATAGCTTGCCGGTTTTCATGCCGTTCTCCCTGGTTGCGGTGTTGCCGTGGGCCACCGTCCGTGGCGCCGGCATGGGCCGGCGCGCGTGGCGGACGGGCCAGTTAACCATAGCAGAGCGCAAGCCACGCCGTTGGCGGCGGCGGACCGGCGTCAGCGTGTCCGCAGCGGTATCGGCCCTCAGCGTGGGGCGCTCGACCCCGCCGGCTGCGCCAGCAGTTCGCTGACAACGCCTGCGGCGTAACGCATGAACGCCGCGGTCGCGGGGCTGCGCAGCACCGGATCGTCCGGCCCGCCCGACAGGTACGACGCCCGCGCCGCTGCCAGCAGCGGCCGATGCGTGGCCGGCAGGCGCTCCAGCACCCAGGCCGCCGCCACGTCCTTCGGCGCGATCCGGCCGGTGGCGGCGCTGTACCAGATCCGCGCCATCGCCAGCACCACGTTGCGCTCGTCGCCGGCCCAGTCGCTGTCGGTCTGCCACTGCGCGACGGTGTCGGTCAGCGCAGCGATGAAGTCCTGCCAGGGCACGGGTTCGAAGCAGGTCGTCGCCGGCGGGCCAAGCAGCGCGGTACTGTGCTGGCGCACCTGGCTCAGCAGGATGGCGAGATCGTGATCCGGCATCCGGGCCTCGAACACGCCGGCCCGGATGTCCTGGCGCAGCCATTCGCCGAACTGAAGCTCGCGCGTGGCCGGATAGCGCCAGGGCACCACTTCGCCGCGCGCCACCACGGTGATCTCCAGCGGCCGCCACGGCCCACCGTTGCCCGGCGGCGCGGAGACCTCCAGCAGCTCGCGCAGCAGCGCTTGCCGCACGGCGTCGCCGGGAATGGCGCGCGTGGTCACCAGCAGGTCGATATCGCTGCGAGGCCTGAGCCCGCCGTCGAGCGCCGAGCCGAACAGGTGGACGGACAGCAGGGTGCCGGCCAGATGCCGTTCGATCACGGCCAGCGCCAGCCGGACTTGCCGGGCGATGTCAGCAGGCAGGGATGCGGCCACCATGTTCACAGCGGCCCGGGCAGCGTCTTCAGGCCCAGCCACAACACGCCGATGACGACGTTGACCGGCACGCACAGCGCGCCGGGCACATAGAAAAGCGCCGACAGTGCCGGC
Organism: Cupriavidus taiwanensis; assembly: GCF_900249755.1. NCBI lineage: Bacteria > Pseudomonadati > Pseudomonadota > Betaproteobacteria > Burkholderiales > Burkholderiaceae > Cupriavidus > Cupriavidus taiwanensis. Next base: position 669,479 of record NZ_LT976854.1, on the reverse strand, counting down.
GCTGCAAGCATCAGCTCGACCGCGCTGCCGAGCCCGTAGAAGAACACGCCGCACCAGAGCCAGCGCCGCATGTAGGTCAGCAGCCAATGCGCGCGCGCCTGGTTGAAGTGCCAGGCGCGCGTGCGTTCGGCGCGGTTGCCGCGGCTGGCGTCGCGGAACAGCCAGCCGAAGAAGAAATAGCGGTACAGCAGGGCGCTAAAGGTCAGCTCTTGCATGATCACTCCTTGGGCCGCTGCCAGCCGGGGGAGTGCAACAGTCGCCCGCGCTCAGGGGGCATGCAGGAATGGCAGCGGCAGGTACCCCTTCAGCGTACCAAAGAAGCGGCGCTTGCCGCAGCCGCGCATGCCAGCGCCTGAACGCCCCGCACTAAGACAGTGCAGCCAGCGGCGCGGTGATCACTGCAGGCTGATATCCAGTTGCTGCACCACGCGCTTTTCGCGCTCGAACTGTTCCGCCGCGAACCTGGCGTAGTCGGCGCTGTTGAGGTGCACCGGTTCCAGGTCGATGGCCTCGAGCGAGCGCAGGTAGGCGGGATCCTGCGCGGCGCGGAAGAACGCATCGTGCAGCTTCCTGACCACCGCCGGGTCCATGCCGCGCGGGCCGACGATGCCCACCAGCGAGCTGGCGCTGATGTCGTAGCCCCGCTCCTTCAGCGTCGGCACGTCCTTGAAGCGCGCAAAGCGCGTGTCGCCGACGATGGCCAGCGCCCGCACCTTGCCGGCGACGGCATATTGGCCCCAGCCCGGGTCCAGCACCGCGTCGATATCGCCGCCCAGCAGCGCCATCATTTCCTCGGCACCGCCCTTGTAGGGCACGAAGGTGAATTTCGCGCCGGCGGCACGGCCGAGCTTTTCCATCGAGATATGCCCCGAACTGCCGATGCCGACGGCACCGTAGGTCACTTTGCCGGGGTTCGCTTTGGCGTAGGCAATAAATTCTTCCAGCGTCTTCCAGCGCGCGTCCGCGCGCACCACCAGGCCATAGCGGTAGTTGGTCAGGCCGATGATGTAGGTAAAGTCCTTGAGCGGGTCGTATGGCGTCTTTTGCAGGTGCGGCATGCGGAAGATATTGGCCGCCACCATCGACAGCGTGTAGCCGTTCGGCGCCGCGGTCTGGGACATCACCTGCGCGGCCAGCGTGGCGCCCGCACCGGGCTTGTTGATCGGCACCACGCGCTGGTCCAGCTCCTTGCCGGCGGCCGCCAGCAGCGTGCGCAGCGAGCCGTCGGTGGGACCGCCCGGCGGGAACGGAATCCAGAACTCGATCGGCTTGGCCGGGAACTCCCCCGCCGCCATCGCGGCCGGCACTGCCGCCGCGCAGATCGCCATTGCCGCCATGGCCCTGGCCATGACCGATAGCAGACGCCCGCCCCTTCCACGCTTTGTGATCGCCATGCGCTGTCTCCTGGTTGCCGTTCTTGTGTTGCCGCCCGGTGTGCCGGCTGCGGTCGTTTTCGACAGACCTTAGAGCGTTGCGCCAGGCCGGCCAATTGCCGTTCTGTTCAATGTCATTGGCAGAATCGCCCGGCATGCGCGGCCGGGCGCACCGGCCGGTTCATTGCGCCATCGTCGCAACCACAGTGCCGAGCACGCGCACACCCTGCTCGATCTGCGCCGTCGTCAGGCTGGCGTAGCCCAGCACCAGGCCGGCCGCGCGGGGCCGGCCGGGCCCATGCGGGCGCGCATACAGCGCCGAGACCGGATAGACCCCCACGCCGTGGCGGCGCGCGGCGGCCACCAGCGCCGGCTCGTCTTGCGGCCGCAGCGACGGCAGCCACAGCACCACGTGCAGCCCGGCGGCGGTGCCGCTGACCTCGGCATCGCCCGGCAGGTGGCGCGCAATGCCATCGAGCAGCGCCGCGCGGCGGCGCTCGTTCTCGCGGCGCATGCGGCGGACGTGGCGTTCATAGGCACCGCTGTCGATCAGCGCGGCCAGCACGCGCTGCTCCAGCACGGGCGCGTGGCGGTCAGCCAGCCGCTTGGCCTGCCGGAACACGGGCACCAGTTGCGGCGGCAGCACCAGGTAGCCCAGCCGCAGCTGCGGCGACAGCGCCTTGGAAAAGGTGCCGACATAGATCACGCGGCCATCGGTGTCGATCGCGCGCAGCGTGTCGATCGGCCGCTGGCCGTAGCGGAACTCGCCGTCGTAGTCGTCCTCGACGATCCATGCGTCATGGCGCCGGGCCCAGTCCAGCAGGGCCTGGCGCCGGCCGATCGGCAGCACGCCGCCCAGCGGGAACTGGTGCGACGGCGTCACGTAGGCCAGCCGTACCCGGCCATCCGCCGGCAGGCTGGCGGCATCCATGCCATGCCCGTCCACCGGCACCGGCACGCAGCCGGCGCCGGTGGCTTCGAAGCAGCGCCTGGCCATCAGGTAGCCCGGGTCTTCGAAGGCGAAGGCATCGCCGTCATCCAGCAGCAGCCGCGCGCACAGGTCGATGGCCTGCTGCGAGCCATGCACCACCACGATCTGCCCGGCATCGCAGGCCAGCCCGCGGGCGCGGCGCAGATAGCCCTGCAGCGCGCGCCGCAGCGAGGCCTCGCCTTCGGGCGCGGCGTAGCACAGGCTGTCCTGCTGGCGCAGCAGCTCGGCCTGCCACGCGCGCCGCCAGGCCAGCGCGGGGAAGTCGCGCCAGGCCACCGCGCCGTACAGGAAATCGAAGCGGACCGGTTCCGACGGCGGGGCCGGCAGGGCCATTGCCGCCACGCGACGGCCCTGCCGCGACAGCACCGGCTCCGCGGTGGCTGGGCGCGCGGCGGCCGGCATCGCGGGGGTGGAAGCCGCCAGCGGGCTGGCAATCCGGGCCGCCCGCCCCCTGGCCGTGACCAGGAAGCCCTCGGCCGCAAGCTGTTCGTAGGCCGCGGTCACGGTGGTGCGCGAGACCCCCAGCTCGGCCGCCAGGCCGCGCGTGGACGGCGCCGGCGCGCCCGGCGGCAGCGTGCCGTCGGCGATCTGGGCGCGCAGCAGGTCGTAGATGCGACGTCCCGCGCCCGCGGCGCCCGGCCGCGAGCCGGCGGGCTGGTCTAACTGGCCCATGCAAATTCCCGGAAACTGGACCTTCCGATTGTGCCAGTTGTCGGCGAAAGTATCGAGCATCCAACCGTCCCCAAGTCCCCGCGATGTACATCCCAGACGCTTTCGCCGAGCAACGCCCCGAGGCCCTCGCCCGCATCATCCACGCGCACCCGCTGGGCATGCTGGTCACGCATGGCCCGCACGGACTGGATGCCGACCATATCCCGTTCGAATTCGATCCCGGCACCGGCCCCCACGGCGTGCTTACCGCCCACGTGGCGCGCGCCAATCCGGTCTGGCAGCGGTGCCCGACCGGCACGCCGGTGATGGTGGTGTTCCGCGGCGCCGAGGCGTATATCTCGCCGAACTGGTACCCGAGCAAGCATGAGGCGCACCGCCAGGTGCCGACCTGGAACTACGAGGTGGTGCACGCGCACGGTACGCTTGCCGTACGCGACGACGAACGCTTCGTGCGCGCGCTGGTCGCGCGCCTGACGCGGCGGCACGAGGCGGCCCAGCAGAAGCCGTGGAAGATGGGAGACGCCCCGCCCGATTACCTTGACGAACTGCTGCGCAGCATCGTCGGCATCGAGATTACCGTCACGTCGCTGGTGGGCAAGGTCAAGCTCAGCCAGCAGAAGGAGGCGCGCGACCGGCTTGGCGTGGCCGCTGCGCTGGACGCGGGCGGCCACCGCGAACTGGCGCAGTCGATGCGCGACGCGCTCTGAGCCGGTATCGCCGCAAGCCGCGCTGGCGCGGGCGCAGCGCCGCGCCTTTCCACATACTCTGACCCACCGCTGAAGGAACTTCGCACCATGTCCCTGATTCCCTTCCTGATTGCCGCCGTCGTGCTCGCCATCACCCCCGGCCCGGCCATCGCCTACGTGGTCGCGCGCACGGTGGCCGGCGGGCGCGCCGAGGGCCTGGCCTCATGCCTGGGTACGGGCCTCGGCGGATTGCTCCACGTGCTGGCGGCAGCGGCAGGCCTGTCGCTGGTGATCGCGCAGTCCGCGCTGGCGTTCAGCCTGCTCAAGTACCTGGGCGCGGCGTACCTGGTGTACCTGGGCATCCGGCTGCTGCTGCGCAGGGAACAGCCGGCCGTGGTCGCCGCCGTGCCGTCCCGGGGCGCGCGCCGCGCGCTGGTCGATGGCGTGGTGGTCGAGGTGCTGAACGTCAAGACCGCGCTGTTCTTCCTCGCGTTCCTGCCGCAGTTCGTTGCGCCGGGCGCAGCGGCGGTGTCGCAACTGGTGCTGCTGGGCTGCATCTGCGTGGCGCTCAACACGCTGGTGGACGTGGTGGTGGTGTTCGCCGCGCACCGGCTGCTCAGGTCGGGCGCCGCGCGCGCGGCACGCGCGCGTCTGATGACGCGTGCGTCGGGTGTCACCATGCTGGGCCTGGGCGCGTTCGTGGCGCTGGCGCGGCGCGAGGCATAGGCCGCCCCGCCGCCCCCCTCCGCCGACCTTCGCAGCCGGCCCGCTCTCAGCGCCGGAAGGGCCTGCCCATCGGCTTGAGCCGGATGCCCGGCGCGAGCCGGGTCCAGGGCAGGTCGGCCGGATCGGCCGTCATCGGGCCCGGCGCCTTGGCCACCAGCACGGCATGCGCGATGCCCTGGAAATCCGCGCGGAAATGCACGGAGCTCTTGTTGACCAGGATCTTCATCGCCTCTGGCTCGACCCCGCCCGCGCGGAACAGGTTGCGGTCCAGCATCTGGGCCTTGCCGGCGCTGACCACCACCTGGACATCGTCGATGCGCAGCAGCGCCACCGGCCCGATATCGGCCAGCATGCCGTGCATCATCGGCCCGCCGTAGCGGCAGACCCCGTCGGACAGCTTCAGCACCTCGAAGCAGCCCTGCAGCGGCGCATCGCCGGGCACCCCGGAGACACCGCCGAGCGCGACCTCGATGGTCGCGCCCACGCCGGCACGGTGCGCCTCGGCCACCACGGCCGGGTCCCAGATCAGCCCGATCGCCGCCTGCCGCGCGCCGTGGCGCAGCAGCGCGCGCAGCATGCCCATGGTGTTCGAATCGCCGCCCGCGCCGGGGTTGTCCTGGGTGTCGGCAATGACCACCGGGCGCGTTGCCGCCGCGGCCATGCGCATGGCCTCGAGCACGGCTTCGTCTGGCGACAGGAACGGCACCTCCCAGGCCGGCTCGTCGGCCAGCATCCGGTCGTACAGCGCCTGCACCGCCGCTTCGGCCGCACCGGCATCCTCGCCATACCCCCAGATCACCGGACCGCACTCCGGAAAGTCCGCGGCCGGAAAGCCCGGCGCGAACGACAGAGACACCACCTCGCCGCGCTCGCACTGCTGCAACAGCGTGTACATGGCCCGCGCCGGCTCCAGCATCGTGCACATGCCGTTGATCGGGATCAGGAACGGCAGCCGGCGCACCGCGCGGTGCAGCGGCAGCTTGCGCGCCAGCAGGCGCTGCAGCAGCGCCGCGGCGCGCGCGCCGGTCTCGGCCATGTCGACGTGCGGGTAGGTGCGATAGGCCACCAGCACGTCGGCGGCCTGCAGCATGGCCTGCGTGACGTTGGCGTGCAGGTCGAGCGACGCGACCACCGGCACGCCGGGCCCCACCGCCGCGCGGATGCGCTCGAGCAGCGTGCCCTCGCCGTCGTCGGTATGCTCGGCCACCATGGCGCCGTGCAGGTCCAGATAGACCGCGTCGAAGCCGCCCGCGCGCGCCGCGCCGACGATCTCGCCGGCGATGCGCTCGTACGCGTCCTCGGTCACGTGCGCGGACGGGCTGGCGCCGGCCCAGATCACCGGCAGCAGGCTCCAGCCATGCTGCTCGGCGGCGGCCATGAAGCCGCCGGCCGGTATGTTGACGTCGCGCAGCGCGCGCATGTCGTTGCCGCGCACCATCGCCGGAAAGCCCTCGCCGCGCTCGAAGCTGGCATAAGTAGCCTTTGACGGGGCAAAGGTATTGGTCTCGTGCTGGAAGCCGGCGACCAGGATCCGTGTTGCCAAGGTTTTCTCCGTGAATGGAATGACCGGCCTCAGGCCGGCGACACCGCGCCCTGCGGCGACGGCATCCGGTTGGCCACCAGCACCGCCGCGCCGGCCACCAGCAGCGCCACCATCACCAGCAGGCCGGCCTGCATGCTGCCGGTGGCGGTGCGCACCGCGCCGATGATGGTGGGGCTGAGGAAGCCGCCGATCAGGCCGATGGTGTTGATCAGCGCAATGCCGCCGGCGGCGGCATCGCCCTTCAGGTATTGCGACGGAATCGCCCAGAACACGGTATAGGCGGCCCACATCATCGCCGTGGCGATGGTCATGCACAGCAGCGACACCGGCAGGTTGCCGCTGTACAGCGTGGCCACGGCCAGCGCCACCGCGCCGGCAAAGGCGGGCACCGCGCTATGCCAGCGGCGCTCGCCGCGGCGGTCGGAACTGCGGCCGATCACGACCATGGCGATCGCCGCGGCAATATAGGGAATCATCGAATACAGCCCGATCTGCATGGTGTCGGTGACGCCGTCCGCCTTCAGGATGGACGGCAGCCAGAAGCTCACCGCGTAGATGCCGCAGATCATGGTGAAGTAGGCAAAGGCCAGCAGGTACACGCGCGGATCGCGCGCCACCTGGCCGAACGACTGATGCCCGCCCGCCGGCGCGTGCAGCTCGGCGGCGAGCAGGCGCTTCTCCGCGTCGCTGAGCCAGCGGGCCTCGGCCGGCCGGTCGGCGAGCACGCGCAGCGCCAGCACGCCCAGCAGCACGCATGGCAGCCCTTCGACCAGGAACATCCATTGCCACCCCGCCAGGCCGTGCGCGCCCGACAGCGCCGTCATCAGCCAGGTCGACAGCGGCGAGCCGAAGATGCCGCCGATGGGACCGGCCAGCATCACCACCGCCATCACCCGGGCCATGCGCCGCTGCCCGTACCAGTAGGTCAGGTAGAAGATCATGCCAGGGGCAAAGCCGGCCTCGAACACCCCGAGCAGGAAGCGCAGCACGTAGAACGTGGTTTCGTCACGCACGAACATCATGCCCGCCGAGGTCAGGCCCCACAGCACCAGGATGCGGCTGATGGTCTTGCGCGCACCGATGCGGGGCAGCAGCAGGTTGCTCGGGATCTCGAACAGCACGTAGCCGAAGAAGAAGATGCCGGCGCCCAGCCCGTATACCGCATCGGAAAAGCCCAGGTCGCTCTGCATCTGCAGCTTGGCGAAGCCGATATTGACGCGGTCCAGGTAGGCAAAGGTGTAGCACAGCAGCAGGAACGGCAACAGGCGCCAGTTCAGCTTGCGGTACAGCGCCTGCTGTGCGGCGCTGCCGGTTTCCGTGATGGTGCGTGGGGGCAGGGTTGCGGACATGTCGATCTCTCCCGTGGTCGGCTCTGTGGACGCGATGTCTGTCGGTGGCAGGCATCGATCGTCTGGCATCTGAAAAAACAGAGCAAGAGCAACTTAAGTCGGCTATCGTTGCCCTGCTGGCAACAAACGGCACGCCGACGCCTTCCACCCCAGACCACGAGATCCGACATGCGGGAACTGAACCAGCGCAGGCTGCGCTACTTCCACGAGGTGCTGACCCACGGCTCGATCCGCGGCGCAGCCGACAGCATCAACACCTCGCCGTCGGTGATCACGCGCCAGATCCGCCTGCTGGAAGAAGAAGTCGGCGCGCCGCTGTTCGACCGCCATGCGCGCGGCGTGCAGCCGACCGAGGCCGCGGCGCACCTGCTGGAGTACTGGCGAGGCTGCCGCGCCCAGCAGGAGCTGTTCGAAGACCGCCTGCAGGCCCTGCGCGGGCTGCAGCACGGCCAGGTGCGCATCGCCACCAGCGAGGGCTATGTCGACGGCCTGATGGATGAAGTGCTGACCGACTTCTGCGCGCGCTATCCCAGGCTCGACGTCACCGTCGACATCCTGCCGGTGAACAACGTGCTGCAGGAAGTGGCGGAGAGCCGCGCCCATATCGGCCTGGCCTACAACCCGCCCGGCCATGCCGACATCGCCTGGGTGGCGACGTCATCGCAGCCGGTGGTGCTGCTGGTGCATGCCGGGCATCCGCTGGCGCGCCGGGGCGGCAAGGTCGACGTCCACGAACTGGCGGACTATCCGCTGGCGATGATGCCGCCGGCGTTCGGCCTGGGCCAGGTGGTGCAGATGCTGGCCTATGCGGAGAACATCCAGATCCGCCCGACGCTGACCACCAACTCGCTGGCGGTGCTGCGCCACTTCGTGAAGCGCCATGACGGCATCACGTTGATCGGTGGCTTTGCGGCCTACCGGGAATTGCAGTCCGGCGAACTGGTGACATTGGCGATCGCCCATCCGCTGTTCGAAGCCGCCAAGGCGCGCCTGCTGGTCAAGGCCGGCCGGCCCATGGGCGTGGCGGCCAACACGCTGCTGGACTGCATCCTGCGCGACATGTCGATGTTCGCGACCGCACGCGCGCGCCACCGCAAGCGGTAGGCCGCAGGCCGCTACTTCAGGTACTTCATCGTGGCAACACCAGTGGCCACCAGCAGCTCGCCATCGAGCCACACCTCGGCGCGCGAAAAGAAGATCGAACGCCCGCGGCGGTCGACCATCCCTTTCGCCGTCAGCAATTTTCCGGTGCCGTTGCTGAGGAAGTTCGACGTCAGCGACAGCGTGACCGCGTGCCGCGGGGTCTCGCCCGGCGCCGCGTAGAGGCCGGCATAGCCGGTGGCGGCATCGAGCAAGGTGCAGATGGTGCCGCCATGCACGACGCGGCTGCGGTTCAGCATATTGGGCGCGAGCGGCAGTTCCAGTTCGACGTAGTCGTCGCGCCAGTGGGTGATCCTGACCCCGATGCTTTCCAGTGCCGGATTGTCGAGGTCGTATGCCTCGCCCTTGCCTGCTGCCATTGCCGCGTCCATCGCCTGGTTTTTCCTTTGCTTGATCAAGCCTCCTTTCTGCGCGATCTGCGTGTTTCCGACAATCTGTATTTCGCAAACCGGACCTTCCGCCTGCATGAATCCCCGCCGGCACTGCTGCCGCGACAGGCAAGCGCGGCTTTGACTCGGAATTCGTAACGACCTAGTCTAGGTAGGCTTACCGCGCACTCGGCCATGCGCCAAGTGACGTACCGGCGATGTCGCAAGGTCCGCCAGGACCAGGAGGGGCTCACCATGAACATGCGGCCAGATCCGACGTTTCACGCCTCGCCGGAGCTTGCGATCCACGCGCCAGCGGAATCCTTCGCCTATACGGTGCTGCTCAGTCCCGGCGGCGCGCAGCCCGACGCGCTGGCGGTGATCGACGTCAAGCCCGGATCGCCCACCTACAGCCAGGTGGTGCATACGGTGCCGATGACGCACAAGGGCGACGAACTCCATCACTTCGGCTGGAACGCGTGCTCTTCGGCGCTGTCGCCGCTGACCGGCCATGCCTTCCTGGAGCGGCGCTACCTGATCATTCCCGGGATGCGCTCGTCGCGGCTGTATATCGTCGACACCAGGCCGCATCCGACCCAGGCGCGCATCCACAAGATCGTCGAGCCGGAGGAGATCTTCCGCAAGACCGGCTATTCGCGGCCGCATACCGTGCATTGCGGCCCGGAAGGCATCTATGTCAGCACGCTGGGCGGCAGCGGGCCGGATGGGACGGGCGGCACGCCCGGCATCTTCATCATGGATTGCGAAACCTTCGAGGTGCTGGGCCGCTGGGAAATCGACCGCGGCGAGCAGCAGAAGCACTATGACTTCTGGTGGAACCTGCCGCGCGACTACATGGTGTCCAGCGAATGGGCGCTGCCGCCGCAGTTCGAGAACGGGCTGGTGCCCGAAGACCTGCTCGGCAACCGCTACGGGCACAAGCTGCATTTCTGGGACCTGCGCGCACGGCGCAACGTGCAGACCATCGACCTGGGCGCGAACCACCAGATGGCGCTGGAAGTCCGGCCCGCGCATGATCCGGTGCGCGAGTACGGCTTCGTCGGCGTGGTGGTCGACACCACCAGCCTGGAGGGGTCGATCTGGACCTGGTGGCGCGAGGACGGCAAGTTCCACGCCGAGAAAACCGCGACGATCCCGCCGGAAGGCGCCGACGCCAGCCAGCTGCCGCCGCTGCTGCAAGGCTTCGGCGCGGTGCCGCCGCTGGTGACCGACATCGATCTGTCCCTGGACGACAGGTTCCTCTACGTGTCGTGCTGGGGCACGGGCGAAATGCGCCAGTACGACGTCACCGATCCACGCAAGCCCCGGCTGGCGGGCTCGGTCCATCTCGGCGGCATAGTCCGCCGCACCCCGCACCCCAACGGCAAGCCCTTCGCCGGCGGGCCGCAGATGGTCGAGATCAGCCGCGACGGCCAGCGCGTCTACTGGACCAACTCGCTGTATTCCACCTGGGACCAGCAGTTCTACCCCGACGGGATTCCCGGCGCGCAGGTCATGGCGCGGGCGGGCGCGGACGGCGGCCTGACGCTGGCCGACGATTACTGGGTCGAGTTTGCCGACGGCTACCGCGCGCACCAGATCCGGCTGGAAGGCGGCGACTGCTCGACCGATTCGTTCTGCTATCCGTCGGCCAGCGCTTGACCGGACATGCGTGGGAACAGTTCGGCCTGTGGTCGGCGGTGCTGGCCAGCGGGCTCTATCACGGCGTCAATCCGGCGATGGGCTGGCCGCTGGCGGTATCGAACGGGCTGCTGGCGCGCAGCAGCGGCGCGCTGGTGGCCGCGCTGGGGTATCTGGCCGCCGGGCATGCGCTGGCGGTGCTCGCGGTGACGCTGCCATTCGGCATGCTGGCCGCGCTGGTCGCATGGCAGGCGCAGATCCGCATCGGTGCCAGCGTGCTGCTGGTGGGATGCGGTATCGCGCTGCTGCTCAGGCGCGGCCATCCGCGCGCGCTGGTGCGCATCGCGCCCTCGCGCCTCGCGCTGTGGTCGTTCGCGGTAGCAATCGCGCATGGCGCCGGGCTGATGCTGGTGCCGATCTATCTTGGCCTGTGCCGCGCCGACACCGAGCCGGGGCACCAGGCCGCCGCCACGCTGGCCAGCGCCAACCTGGGCATGGCGCTGGTCGTCGCCCTGCTCCATACCATGGCGATGCTTGCCGCGGGCGGCGGCATGGCGTGGCTGGTCTACCGCTACCTGGGGCTGCAGTTCGTGTCGCGCAGCTGGTTCAACCTGGAGGCGGTCTGGGCCCTCAGCCTGATCCTGGTGGGCGTGCTGGCGCTGGCCCTTGAAGTCTCTGGCTAGGCTCCGCGGTTATCCGTCAGCGCTTATCCGTCAGCGCTTATCCGTCAGCGCTCAGCCTGCCAGCCGCGCCGCCAGCCGCCCGCGCGTGATGGCCGCGATCTGGGCCAGCGCCTCGTCCAGTTCCTGCGGCGTGCTGCGGCCGATGCGGCGCTCGAACGCGGCAAAGATGCCTTCGCGGGTGTAGTGGCGCACGCAGATGATGAACGGGAAGCCGTGGCGCGCCTGGTAGTCGGCGTTGAGCTGGTCCAGGGCGGCTTCCTGCTGCACCGACATCGCATCCAGGCCCGCGCTCTTCTGCTCGGCATTCGAATCCGCCGTCATGGTCCCCGCGCGGATATTGCGCGCCGACAGCTGCGGGTGCAGGTTGAGGAAATCGCGCTGGCGCGGCGCATCGAGCTTGCGCACCACGTCCATCATCGCGTCATGCAGCGCCGCGGCCGAGGCGAACGGGCGCTGCGCCCAGGCGCCTGCCGCGGCCTGCGGAAAGTGTTCGAAGACGCTGCCGAGGGCGTCGGCAAAAGCGGCCTGGTCGAGCGCGTTGACCGTCGCCAGGTCGAAGGGTTGAGGCATGGAGGCTGCTCCCGTAGGGATCCCGCGCAACGCGGATCGTTGGATACGGGGCCGAGTATAGGAACGCCCCGCCGCAGCGGCGAGAGCCCGCGCCCTATAGATCGCATAACAGAAACTGATACCGCTAGCGGCGCATATCGCGCAGCTCGCGCAGTTCCTGCGAGGCCGCGCTCAGCATGCCGCGCAGCCACACATGCGCGGCCGAGCGGTGGCGCGACGGATGCCACAGCTGGTAGAAGCGCATGAAGGGGAACTCGATCGGCGGCTCCAGCACCGCCAGCGGCACATGCTGCGCATGGTAGTTGGCGAAGTGGCGCGCCGTGGTCAGGATCAGGTCGGTGCCGGGGATCAGGCTGGGCGCGAGGTTGAAGTACGGGCAGCTGACCCGGTTGTCGCGGTGCACGCGCATGGTACTCAGGCCGGCATCGACCAGCCCGCGCTGGTCGCGCGAGTACGGCGTCGGCACGATATGCGATGCGCCCAGGTAGGCCTGCGCGGTGAACTTGCCGGGCTGCGCGTGCACGCTGTCCTGCGCCACCACGCACACCACCTCGTCTTCCAGCAGCACGGACAAATGCAGGTGCTCGGGCGGGTTGGGCCAGTTGCCGATCACGATATCGACCGCGCCCGCCGACAGCGCCTGTTCATAGTCGAAGCTGGCCCCCAGCGGCAGCGCCGACAGCCGCGCATGCGGCGCGGCGCGGCGCACGGCGCGCACCACATGGGCAAAGAACGGCGGCGCCAGGTAGTCCGGCATCGCCACCACGAAGCTCTGCTCGGTGGTGGCGGGATCGAAGCGGTCGTCGGAGACCAGCAGGTTGTCCAGCGCGCTGAGCGCGGCCTGGGCGTTGCGCGCCAGTTGCAGCGCGCGCTCGGTCGGCACCATCACGTTCTTCTCGCGCGTCAGCAGCGGGTCGTTGAAAATCGCGCGCAGCCGCTTGAGCGCGGCGCTGATGGCCGGCTGCGACTGGTTCAGGCGGATCGCGGTGCGCGACACGCTCTGCTCGGCAATCAGGATGCACAGCACGCGCAGCAGGTAGGTATCGAACGGGTCGTCGGCGCGAATCATGTCGGGTCAGTGGCGGGAATCGGGAAGGCATGGCGGGGTGCGGCGGCCGCCGCTCCGGGCGGCGCCGGCGCGCCGGGCCATGGCGACTTTGTAGCGTGTCGCGCACCGCACGGCAACCGGTGGAACCCGCACCGGCGCCCCCACTCGCCCCGCGCGGCGTGCCGATCAGGGTAATCCATAGGTCCGCGCGGAGCCGCCGCCGATGCCCGGAAACCCGCGCCCGGCAAGGGATTGCGGCCCATATCGACGCTGCTATGGGCCCTATACCAGCCCCCTCGTTTCGCAGCGGCGGGCCATTCATATACTTGCTCCCAACCCGGCGGACCGCATGCACCCGCCGCCAAGCTAGACCTGGCAGAACACCACAAGACAGGAGACATCATGTCGATCACGAAACAAGGCGTTCCGGTATTCGCCGGCACCGCCGAAGACGCCGAGGACAGCGTCTACCGCAAGGTTACCTGGCGCCTGCTGCCCTTCCTCGGGGTGCTGTGGGTGCTGGCCTGGCTGGACCGCGTCAACATCGGCTTCGCCAAGCTGCAGATGCTCGATGCGCTGCGCTTCAGCGAAGCCGTGTACGGGCTGGGCGCGGGCATTTTCTTCCTGGGCTACTTCTTCTTCGAGGTGCCGTCGAACATGCTGCTGCAGAAGATCGGCGCCAAGAAGACGATCATGCGCATCACCATCTGCTGGGGCGTGATCTGCATGCTGCAGAGCTTCGTCACCACGCCCACGCAGTTCTACATCCTGCGCTTCCTGCTGGGTGCGTTCGAGGCCGGCTTCTACCCCGGCGTGATCCTGTACCTGACCTACTGGTACCCGTCGCAGCGCCGCGCGCGCGCCTTCGGCACCTTCATGTCGGCGTCGGCCATCGCCGGCGTGCTGGGCGGCCCGCTGGCCGGCTGGATCATGACCGGCATGGCCGGCGTCAACGGCATGCACGGCTGGCAGTGGCTGTTTATCCTGGAGGGGATCCCGTCGGTGCTGGCCGGCATCTTTGCCTGGTTCTACATGACCGACAAGCCCGAGCAGGCGCGCTGGCTCTCCGACGCCGAAAAGCGCGTGGTGCACGACGCCCTGCGGCGCGACAACGCCACGCTGGGCGAGCGCGGCCACGACTGGCGCACGCTCTTCACCAACCGCAAGGTGTGGCTGCTGATCGCGATCTTCTTCTGCCTGCTGTGCGCCAACTCGACGCTGACCTTCTGGATCCCGACCATCATCAAGGACGTGGGCTTCACCACGCCGATGGCGGTGGGCTGGATCGCCGCGGTGGCCTACCTGTGCGGCGCCGCCGGCATGATCCTCAACGGCGCGCATTCCGACCGCCGCAATGAAGTGCGCTGGCACTTCAGCGGCGCAGCGCTGGTCGGCGGCGGCGCCATGGCCGTGCTGGCCGTGCTGCTGGGCGCGCAGGTGCTGTCGCCGGTGATCGCGCTGCTGGCCATGACCGCCGCGCTGGTCGGCACCATGAGCGCGATTCCGGTGTTCTGGCAATTGCCCAACCGCTACCTGGCCGGCAGCGCCGCCGCGATAGGGGTGGCGCTGATCAACTCGGTGGCCAACCTGGCCGGCTTCGGCGCCCCGTACGTGATGGGGCTGGTCAAGAACAGCACCGGCAAGCTGGCCTCCGGGCTTTACCTGGTGGCAGTGATCGAAGTGCTGGCCGCGGTGCTGGTGCTGGTGGGCATCCGCCAGCTGCGCGCCAAGCCTGCACATCAAGGAGCCTGAGATGGACGACCACAGCTTCGATCCCGCGCGCCGGCGCTTCGCGCTGCAATCGATGACGCTGGGCGGCGGCGCGCTGCTGGCCGGCGCCAGCTGGGGCGCCACGCCGGACGCGCCGGCCCCCGACCAGACCGCGGCGCCGGTGCAGCAGGGCGGCCTGGGCCCGCGCCTGACGCTGCATGCGCTGGACACCTACCACGGCACCCCCGCGGCCGGCATGCGCGTGGAGATGTTCCGCATCGACAATGGCCGGCGCACGCCGCTGCAGACCGTGACGCTGGCCGCCAACGGCCGCAGCGAACCGCCGCTGCTGATCGGCGACAGCTACCGCACCGGCACCTATGAACTGATCCTGCACGCCGACGAATACTTCGCCGCGCGCCAGGCCAGCCTGCCGCAACCGTCGTTCCTGTCGAAGATCCCGCTGCGCGTGCGCGTGACCGACGCCGGCCAGCGCATCCACCTGCCCGTGCTGTTCGGGCCGTGGAGCTACAGCTACTACCGCGGCAGCTGAGCGCGCGGCCCCACCCGGAGACATCGCATCATGGCAGGTATCAGCACGCATGTGCTCGACGTATCGCTGGGCCGGCCGGTGGCCGGCATGCAGGTCGAACTGTTCGACGTCGCGGTGCAGCCGCCCCGGCTGCTGGCGCGCACCCGCACCAACCACGACGGCCGCACCGACGCGCCGATGCTGCCGCCGGCGCAGGCGCGCACCGGCGAGTTCGAGCTGCGCTTCTGGGTCGCGGACTACTTCCGCACGCCCGACGTGTTCGCCGACATCGTGCCGGTGCGCTTTACCATCGCGGATGCCGCGCAGCACTACCATGTGCCGCTGCTGTGTTCGCCGTGGAGCTTCGGCACGTACCGGGGCAGCTGAGGCCCCGCGCGCGGGCGCCTAGCGCGGCTTGCGCACCTCCGCCTGCGCCGGCGCCAGCACCTTGCCGTCGCTTGCTCGCGGCACCATCGGCGGCACCGGCTTGCCGGTGCGCTTATCCACCAGTTGCGAGCGGCGCTCGCCGCGCGCGAACAGGTGGTGCTCGCCCCACTGGCGCAACGCCAGCACGATGGGGAACAGGCTCTCACCCATTTCCGTCAGCACATATTCCTGGTAGGCGCAGCCGTCCGATGCCGGCCGCGTCGCCAGGATGCCGGCGTCCACCAGCCGGCGCAGCCTGTCGGACAGGATATTGCGCGCCACCGCCAGGCTGCGCTGGAAGTCGCTGAAGCGGTGCATGCCGTCGAAGGCATCGCGCACGATCATCAGCGTCCAGCGGTCGCCGACCAGCGCAACCGCGCGCGCCACGGGGCAGGTGTCTTCGCCGGGGTCCTTGCGGGTGGCCATGTCTGGTTTGCCTTGGGCATATCGCCCTGCTGTCAAAGTGGTTGCATTTTAAAACTAGTATGCTTACGCTTCAACTGGTTTTATTTTGCAACTACTTTTGCAACGAGTTAGGAAGCCAGCCCATGGACGCCTGTTCCTCCTCGCCGGACGCGGCATCGCCGCTACCCTGCCCCGCAGCCATGCCTGCCACCCTGCCGCGCGCCGCGGTGCTGCTGTTCGCGTGCGCCAGCGGGCTGAGCGTGGCCAACGTCTATTACGCGCAGCCGCTGCTGGATGCGCTGATGGCCGATTTCCACATCGGCGCCGCGGCCATCGGCGGCGTGGTCACCGCGACCCAGGCCGGTTGCGCGCTGGCGCTGCTGTTGCTGGTGCCGCTCGGCGACCTGCTGCCGCGCCGCCGCCTGATGCTGGCGCAGGTGCTGGCGCTGGCCGGCGCGCTGGCGGCAGTGGCTCTGGCGCCGTCGGTCACGATGCTGCTGGTCGGGATGCTGCTGACCGGCCTGCTCGGCACCGCGATGACGCAGGGCCTGATCGCCTATGCGGCCGCCGCGGCGCCGCCGCAGGAACGGGGCCACGTGGTCGGCACCGCGCAGGGCGGCGTGTTTGCCGGCTTGCTGCTGGCGCGCGTGGTGGCCGGCGGCGTCAGCGACCTGGCCGGATGGCGCAGCGTCTATGTCTGCGCGGCGGCGGCCATGCTGGTGCTGGCCTTGCTGCTGTGGCGCTCGCTGCCGGTGGTATCCGGCCCCGCGCAACGCATGCGCTATGCCAGCCTGGTGTTGTCGATGTTCGCGCTGCTGCGCCGCGACCGCGTGTTGCAGATCCGGGGCGTGATCGCGCTGCTGATGTTCGCCGCGTTCAATATCTTCTGGAGCGCGCTGGTGCTGCCGCTGAGCGCGCCGCCCTACCAGTTGTCGCACACGGCCATCGGCGCCTTCGGGCTGGTCGGCGCGGCCGGCGCGCTGGCCGCGGCGCGCGCGGGTCGCTGGGCGGACCAGGGTTTCGGCCAGCGCACCACGCTCGCCGCGCTGGTGCTGCTGGTGGTTGCCTGGCTGCCGCTGTCCTGGCTGGAAATCTCGCTGTGGCCGCTGGCGCTCGGCATCGTGCTGCTCGACCTGGGCGGACAGGCCATCCACGTCACCAACCAGAGCATGATCTTCCGCGCCGACGCCAGCGCGCACAGCCGGCTGGTCGGCGCCTACATGCTGTTCTATGCGACCGGCAGCGGCCTGGGCGCGATCGCCACTACGGCCACCTATGACGCGGCCGGCTGGCGCGGCGTTTGCGTGCTGGGCGCAGCGGTGAGCCTGCTGGCGCTGGGGTTCTGGGCCGGCACGCGGCGCTTGATGCCGGCGCACGCCACGCCCTAGCGCGGCCTCACCCGTTCAGGCGAACACTGCGCGAAAGCTGCACGAAAACTGCACGAAAGCGCGGGAAAATCCGGGCAAGAAGGGCTTAGAATCTCGCATCCAACCCGATCCCATGCCGTGAAAGTCCTTTCCCGCCTCAACATGAAGCAGTTCCCCTTGCTCTGCGCCGCATTGCTGGCCTCCGTTTCCGTCCACGCCGCACCCCCCGCGGCCCAGCCCGAGCCTGCCGGTAACACCGCGGCGCCGTTGGGACTCGAACTGGGCAAGGCCAGGTGCTCGCGCCTGTCGCCGCCGCAGAACCACGCCAGGACCGGCGCCTCCGAATGGGCCGGCGGCGATACGGTCGAGTTGAAGCACCTGGAGCGCTTCCACCTGCCCGGCCTGTCGCGCGTGGTGCTGAACTGCGATGGCCAGGATGCCGTGGCGCTGGTCACCATGACCTTCGAGCGCACCGCGCTGGACGAGGTGCGCGGCAAGCTGGACGCGCGCTATGCCGCCTTGCGCAAGACCGAAGGCGCGGCCGAGAACGGCTATGCCGAATGGAGCGCCGCCAATGGCAGCCTGGAGCTGCTCTACGGGCGCGACAGCAAGCACTTCACCGTGGCTTACTGGGCCAGGGGCGCCAAGGCGAAGTACTTCTCGTACAGCGGCGGCGGCAAGAAGCCCGCCGCGGCGGCCACCGCGGCACCGCCCCAGCCTGCGCCGCTGTAGCGGCGTGCCGGCGACTCGGGCTCCGCAGGCCGGCGCCAGGGGCCTTGCGGGCGCCGAGATCATCACTGCGCGCCCGGCGTGCGCAGGGCAAGGGGTGGCGCAAGGCACTCTCGATTCCCCTGTAAGGAAGCCGCCGTGTCGCCTATGCTTTCCAATGCGACGGAAAAATCCGCGCAGCATTCGCACATTCGCACGCACTGAACAACAAGAAGGGGCAAGTCCCCCATGCAGGGAGCGCGCCGCAAGGCTGGCGCCTTCCTCGCGTTATTTTGGCCTGGTCACGGGGTGAGTCGATCGCACACGAGCACGTCGGGGCTCGTGGGCGGCATGCGCCGTTGACGACAACATGACAGACCAATTCCTGTTCAGCAAGCCGTTCACGTTTCTCGCCTGCGCCGGCATGACGGAAGTCAGGGACGGCATCGAGGCGCTGGAAGCGCTGCCGGGCCACCTGTTCTGGCTGGAGAACGAAGACTTCATCCGCCGGGTCTACGTGCCCGATTTCGTGGAGCAGAGCCGCGCCGCCCTCGAGGCAGGAATGCCGGGCGGGGCGGAGCGGATCGACGCGCTCGCGCCCGAGATCCGCCGCAGCGCCGCCGTGCTGCCGGCCCTGCAGCAACTGTCGGCGGAACAGGCCGCGCTGGCCTGCTCGTAC
The DNA here is from genome assembly GCF_900249755.1 of Cupriavidus taiwanensis. Classification (NCBI taxonomy): domain Bacteria; kingdom Pseudomonadati; phylum Pseudomonadota; class Betaproteobacteria; order Burkholderiales; family Burkholderiaceae; genus Cupriavidus; species Cupriavidus taiwanensis. The sequence goes on along the minus strand of NZ_LT976854.1, from coordinate 650,841 downwards.
TGCTACTGGAGCTATTGCGCCGATGTGGTCGGACGCGCCCAGGGCATCCCGCGCAGCGCCATCGCACGCCAGTTCGAGCGCGCCGTCGCCCCGCGCGATGGCGCGCACAAGCTGCAATGGCTGTGCCCGTGCTGCGGCGGCCGGGCGCAGTACCAGGTCGATGGCCTGCTGGCATCGCAGCGGCCCGTGCGCCAGGGGGGCTTTTCGCTCGAATGCGCGCATTGCGGCCACCAGGAGCGGTTGTATGCCGGCTTCCTGCACGCCGGCCGGCTCGAATGCCGCTGCGCGCTTTGCACCAGCTTTGTCCAGTCGCTGGCCGGACAGCTGGCCCGGGCCGCGCGCAAGCTTTGCGCCAGCCTGGAAGACTATGCGTGGATGCATGCGGTCGATACCGCCGCCGAAATCCGCGAACTCAAGGACGCCTCGCTGCAACGGCTGGCACACGGCGACAAGCCTGGCGCCAACGCGATGGCGTTTGCCGCGGCGGTCCAGTCCGGCGAGGCGCGCACCGTGCCGGAGCTGCTCGCCCGCATCGACCCCACGCTGGAAGGCCGGCTCGACAAGAACCCCAGGGCCTGGGCGCTGTTGTGCGAGCTGCTGGGCGAAGGCGTGCTCGATAGCGAATGCACCATCTACGACCACGACGGCCGCAAGCACGTGGCGCTTGAAATTGCCTTGCTCGACGACGACCCGGCGCCCGACGGCGGCGCCGCGCAGGAACACCTCGAGACCCTGCTGCGCGGCTACCCGCCGGACCAGCCGGAGGCCTTTGTCGGCTGGCTCAAGGCGCTGAAGCGGCTGCGTCTTTGCAGCGGCAGGTTCAATGCGGCCGTCGACGTGACGTGGAAACCCAACCTCGAGCACTGCCGCATCCTGAGCGCGCGCTGGCTGCAGGGCACGGCGCCGGCGGTGCCACTGGCCGCGCAAGGCAGCGCCGCGTGGCCGCCGGCAACACAGCGCGCGCGCCCGGAGCGCCCGGTGTATCTCGACGCCGAACTGGAAGCGGTGCAGCTGCTCAAGTCGCTGGGCTATATCCTGCTCAGCCCGGAAGACATCCGTTCGCAGCGGGATCCCGCGGAGTCCACCGGACCCGACTGAGCGCACCATGGCGGCCAGGGGCCGCCGCGTGCCACGCATATCGAAGCGCGGATTTATTCGTTGGTGCGCGGCCGCGGCGCGCGTACGTTCAGGGGTTCCGATATCCATCGCCACAGAACCCGATGACCGCTTCCCGACGCCAGTTCCTGCGCCACGGCGCTGCCGCCACGGCCGCGCTTGCCGCCGTCCCCGTCCTGACTTTCAACACCTTCGGCGCCGGCCCGGCGCACGCGCAGGGACGCCCGCTGCTGAAGGCCGGCGACCAGAAAGGCGGCCTGCGCGCGCTGCTCGAATCCGCCAACGCGCTCGAGGGCCTGGACTACGACATCCAGTGGACCGAGTTTCCCGCCGCGGCACCGCTGGCCGAGGCGCTGAACGCGGGCGCGGTCGACAGCGGCCCGATCGGCGATGCGCCGGCCATCTTCGCGCTGGCCGCCGGCACGCGCATCCGGCTGATCGGTGCGAACCGCTCGGACCCCTACGGCACGGCCGTGCTGGTGCGGCCCGACTCGCCACTGCGGCAGGCGGCCGACCTGAAAGGCAAGCGCATCGGCACCAACCGCGGCTCGATCGGGCACCTGATCGCGCTCAAGGCGCTGGAATCCGCCGGACTGAAGCCGGATGACGCCGACCTGCGCTTCCTGCCGCCCGCGGATGCCAAGCTGGCGCTGAGCAGCGGCTCGATCGATGCGTGGGCCACGTGGGAACCCTATACCGCGATGGCGGAAACCAGCCAGCATGCGCGCGTGCTGGTCAGCGGCCGCGGGCTGTGGTCGGGCCTGAGCTACCTGGCCGCGACCGAGGCGGCGCTGGCGGCCAGGCGCCCGGTGCTGCAGGACTTCCTGCACCGCGTGGTGCGCGCGCAGCAGTGGTCCTACCAGCATGTGCCGGAGTTCTCGGCAACGCTCGCGCGCATCATCGGCATCTCGCCGCAGGCGGCGCGGCTGCAGTTCGAGCGGCGCCGCACGCAGTGGCGCAGCATCGACGCGGCGCTGATCGCCGAGCAGCAGCGCACCGCGGACTTCTACCTGAAAGCCGGCCTGCTCAGGCAGCGGCTCGATGTGCGGCAGACCTTCGACTCGGGGTTCTCCCTGAGCGCCTGAGCCCCTGAGCGCCTCTGGCAAGACCCCGGCCCGCGCCGCGGCCGGTACAGGAATTCCATGATTGACGCAGCCCCGCGCCACCGCTCCCCGCGGCCCGGCGCGGCCTGCGCGCGCGCGGCCGGTTCTGGCCCCAGCGAATCCGGGCAACTGGTCCTATAGGCGCGGAATCGGGCTCACCTATAAAGCCGTGACCCCCAAACCCATTTCTCATCCGAGGAGCACAACCATGCGGTGGTTCAAGCAGATCGCGACGTATATCGCCCTGGCGGCGGCGCTGGCGCCGGCCGCGCAGTCCGTACATGCCCAAAGCAAGAATGTAGTGATTGCTTACCAGGACATGGTGGTGCCCTGGCGCTACGCGCAGGACATGAAGGAGCTGGAAAAGCAGACCGGCTATACGGTCTCGTTCCGGCAGTTCGGCGGCGGCGGCGACGTGATCCGCGCCATGGCGTCGGGGCAGATCGCCATCGGCGAGGCCGGCACCTCGCCGATCGCGTCGGCGCTGTCGCAGGGACTGGATGTCGAGCTGTTCTGGATCCTCGACGACATCAACGCGGCCGAGGCGATGGTCGCGCGCAACGGCAGCAAGATCGCCAGCATCGCCGACCTGAAGGGCAAGCGCATCGGCGTGCCGTTCGTATCGACCACGCACTACCACACGCTGGTCGCCCTGGAGCGCGCGAAGATCAATCCGAAGGACGTGCGCATCGTCAACATGCGCCCGCCCGAAGTCGCTGCCGCATGGGAGCGCGGCGACATCGACGCCACCTTTATCTGGGATCCGGTGCTGGCCAAGCTCAAGCAGTCCGGCACGGTGCTGACCACCTCCGGGCAGATCGCCGCCGACACCGGCAAGGCCACCTTCGACGGCATGATCGCCAACAAGAAGTTCGCGCGCGAGAACCCGGAATTCATGGTCAAGCTGGTGCGCGTGCTGGCCGCGGCGGATGACAACTACCGCAAGAACAAGGCGGCGTGGTCCGCGGATTCGCCGATGGTGAAGGCCGTGGCCAAGGTCTCCGGCGCCAAGCCCGAGACCGTGCCGGCCAGCATGGCGCTGTACAGCTTCCCCACGCTGCAGGAGCAGGTATCCGAGCGCTGGCTCGGCGGCGGCGCGGCGCGCGCGCTGCAGTCGGCGGCGCAGTTCCTGAAGGAACAAGGCACCATCCAGACCGTGCTGCCGGACTACGGCCCGGGCGTCAACGCGGAATGGGCCAAACGGGCCTTGCGCTGACCACGCGCCGCGCTACCGAAGCCGGCCGCCGCGCGCTCCCTTGCAGCGCGGCGGCCCCGCACAAGTCCTGTTCCGGGAGCCCCCTCATGTACCAACTCGAAATCGATAATGTCAGCGTCAACTACGGCACCGCGGGCGGCGCAAAAACGCTGGCCCTGTCGCAGGTCAATCTCACCATGGAGCGCGGCGATTTCGTGGTCGCGCTGGGTGCCTCGGGCTGCGGCAAGACCACCCTGCTGTCGTGCATCGCGGGCTTCATGGAGCCGTCGGAGGGCGAAATCCGGCTCAGCGGCAAGCCCGTGCACGGCCCCGGTGCCGAACGCGGCGTGGTGTTCCAGAAGCACGCGCTGATGCCGTGGCTCAGCGTCGAGGACAACGTGGCGCTGGGCCTGCGCCTGCGCGGCGTATCCCGCGCCGAGCGGCTGCGCATTGCCCATGAAAAGCTGGCCGCGGTCGGGCTGGAAAGCGTCGCCGCCAAGCCGGTCTACCAGCTCTCGGGCGGCATGCAGCAGCGCGTGGGCATTGCCCGCGCGCTCGCCTGCGATCCGGCGGTGATGCTGATGGACGAACCGCTGGGCGCGCTCGACGCGCTCACGCGCGAGTCGATCCAGGCGCTGATCCTGAAGCTGTGGGCGCGCGAGCAGAAGATCGTCTTCTTCATCACGCACAGCGTGGAAGAGGCGCTGTTCCTGGCCACGCGGCTGATCGTGATGACGCCTTCGCCCGGACGCATCGCGCACACCTATGAACTGCCGTTCGCGCGCCGCTTCATCGAATGCGGCGACGCGCGCGCGGTCAAGGCCGACCCGGAGTTCATCCGCTACCGCGAAGAGATCGTCGACCTGATCCATGCCACCGCCTGAGGAGAACCAGATGTCCGCTACCGTCCAACGCATCGAGCCGCCGCCGCAAGCCGCCGCGGCGCCCGCGGCCGCGGCCAGCCGCCCCATGAAGACCGTGTCGGGCTACCGCCTGCCGGGCGAAGGGTCGAGCTCGCGCATTTCCACCATCACCGTGGTGCTGCTGCTGGCGCTGTGGTGGCTGGCCAGCCACCTGCGCTGGCTGCCGCCGCTGTTCCTGCCCACGCCCGAGTCGATCTTCACCGCCTTTATCGATGCCTGGCAGGGCAACCTGCAGGGCGGCCAGCCGCTGACCGAGCATTTCGCGGCGAGCATGCTGCGCGTGTTCGGCGCGTTCGCGCTGGCGGTGGCGACCGCGGTGCCGATCGGCGTGATGATGGGCGTATCCCGCATCGCCCGCGGCATCTTCGATCCGCCGATCGAGTTCTACCGGCCGCTGCCGCCGCTGGCCTACCTGCCGCTGATCGTGATCTGGTTCGGCATCGACGAAACCTCGAAGGTGCTGCTGATCTTCCTGGCCTGCTTCGCGCCGCTGGCGATGTCGGCGCAGGCCGGGGTGCGCTCGGTCACGATCGAGCAGATCAACGCGGCGTATTCGATGGGCGCGAGCCCCTGGCAGGTGGTGCGCCATGTGGTGATCCCGGCGGCGCTGCCCGATATCCTGACCGGCATGCGCATTGCCATCGGCTTCGGCTGGACCACGCTGGTCGCCGCGGAGATGGTGGCGGCTACCGCCGGGCTGGGCCAGATGGTGCTCAACGCCTCCAACTTCCTGCGTACCGACGTGGTGATCATGGGCATCGTGCTGATCGGGCTGATCGCCTATGTGTTCGACCTGCTGATGCGCAAGCTGGCCAAGTGGCTGGTGCCCTGGAAGGGACGGATGTGATGCCGGCGGCCCCGGTGCCATGCCCCGGGGCCGGTTGCGCTGTACCATGGCGGGGCTTTCGCCGGAGCGGATCCGGCCCCCCTGCAACCCCGTCATGAACCGCTGTCCTCCCCTCGCCCTCCTTTGCGTGGCCGCCGCCGGCCTGCTCAGCCTGGGCACCGCCCGGGCCACCGATATCGACTGCGACCCGTCCGCCAGGCCGGCCGCCGCCACCCCGGCGCAGCGGCTGATCTGCGAATCCGCGCTGTTTTCCATGGGCTACCAGCGCATTTACGCCGACCAGCAACGGCTGCTCAGCGCGGGCGCCATCACCGACGCGGACATCGCCGCATTCCGGAACAAGCGGGATCGTTGCGACACGGCCGCCTGCCTCGATGCCGTGTTCCGGGAATGGCGGGCCTCGGCGCCGCAGACCCGCTCCAGGCCATAGGCGCCGCATCCTCCGCCCGCGCCCGATGCCGGCCGAGGCCGCCAGACATGCTGGCCGCCCGGCCTTGATACAATCCCGGTTCACACAACGGCAGACATCATGGGCTTCGAACAACTGGCAGCACTCAGGGACCAACTCGCCAAGAAGGCGGCCGCCGAAAAACAGAAGGACGAACGCAAGGGCCCGCGCAAAGGCGCGACCAGCGGCGCGACCAGCGGCGCGGCCGGCGGCGCAACCGGCGACGCGTCCAAGGGCACGTCCAGGGGCAAGCCGCACCGCCCCCGCGACGGCGAGCGTACCGCGGCGGGTGCCGACGCGCCCGCGGGCGCCAGGGGCCGCCGTCCGGCGCCTGCTGCCGCGCCCGGCAAGCCGGTCGATCCGGTGGTGCATGCCATTGCCCGGCTGCAGAAGCACTTCCCCAAGGCCTTCCCCAAGAACCCAGCGCCCAAGGTGCCGCTGAAGGTCGGCACCTTCGAAGACCTGACCCAGCATTCGGCAAAGCTTGGCCTGGACGAGGCCGAGCTGCGCGAGGCGATCCGCACCTGGTGCAGCGGCGCGCGCTACTGGTCGTGCATGGTCGAAGGCGCCAAGCGGCTGGACCTGGACGGCAACGAGGCCGGCGTGGTCACGCAGGCGGACGCCAAGCGCGCGCAGCAACTGAAGGCGCGCCGCGCCGGCGCGGTACGCAAGGCCAAGGCCGCAGCGCCGGCCGCAAATGGCGCAACTGCCGCAGCTGCGGCACCGGCTGCGGAGCCAGCCGAGGCGCCCGCCGAGGCCCAGGCCACCGCCACGCCGGAAACACCGGAAACGCCGGAAACGCCGGCCACGCCGGAAGCGCCGGCCACGCCGCAAACGCCATGATCCCCCGCCGCCGGCCGTCCGGCGGCGCCTACCCCAGCACCGCGCGCGCGATCACCGTCCGCTGGATTTCCGACGAGCCCTCGTAGATGCGCAGGATGCGCGCATCGCGCACCAGCCGCTCCAGCGGCAGGTCGCGCGTAAAGCCGTAGCCGCCGTGGATCTGCAGCGCGGCATCGGTGACGAACCCCACCATCTCCGACGCATACAGCTTGGCCATCGACGCCTGCTCGGTAAAGGGCTCGCCGTCGCGGCGCCGCGCCGCGGCCTGCAGCGTCAGCAGCCAGGCCGCCTCCAGCCGCGTGCGCATGTCCGCGAACATCCATTGCAGGCCCTGCTTGCGCGCCAGCGGCTCGCCGCCCACCTGGCGCTGCCGGGCCCAGTCCACCGCGCACGCCAGCGCCGCCTCGGCAATGCCCAGGCTGGTGGCGGCGACGTCGAGCCGGCTGTTGTCCAGCACCTTCATCGCGGTGCGGAAACCGGTGCCCTCTGGTCCCAGCCGGTTGGCCGCGGGCACGAAGCAGTCGATCGCCACCTCATGCGCCGGCGCGCCGTGGATGCCCATCAGTTTCTCGGGCGGCGCCACCTGCACGCCGTCGCTGTGCCGGTCCACCACGAAGGCGCTGATGCCGCGCGTGCCCGCGGCCGGGTCGGTCTTGGCATAGACCACGATAAAGTCCGCCGCCCCGGCGTTGGAGATAAAGTGCTTGACCCCGCGCAGCCGGTAGCCGTCGCCTTCCGGCGTGGCGCGCGTGGCCATGTCGGCCGGGTTGGAGCCGGCGCGCGGTTCGGTCAGCGCGAACGCGCCCAGCCGCGTGCCGGCCGCCGCGTCGGGCAGGTAGCGCGCACGCTGGTTGTCGTCGCCGCCGATCAGGATGGAATCGGTGGCGAGGTAGTGCGCGCCCAGCATCGATGACGTCGAGGCGCAGGCCTTGGCGATCTCCACAAGAGACAGGATCAGCGCCACCGGCGACGTTTCCGTGCCGCCCCAGCGCTCCGGCAGGTTCATCCCCATCAGGCCGAGTTCGGCCAGTTGCGGCACATAGCGCGTGGTAGCGGTTTCCGCGCGATCCACTTCGGCAGCCTTTGGCGCGAGTTCGCTTTGCGCGAAGCGGCCGATGGCATCGGCAATTTCCAGGTCGGCCGGCTCGACGCCGAGTCGTTTAAGCATGCTGTTGCTCCTTGCTGAATTCATGCGCGGCCAGGATGGCCTCGGTGTGCTGCCCAAGCGCCGGCGCGGGCGTGACGCGGTTGGGGCCATAGCCGGAGAACTTCACCGGCTGCGACGGCAGCCGCACGGTGCCGCCATCCGGCCCGGCCACTTCGGTCAGCAGGCCGCGATGGACGGCATGCTCGCTTTCCAGCGCCTGCTTGACGTTGCGGATCGGCGCCACCGGAATGCCCGCCGCGCCCAGCAGGCGGGTCACCTCGGCCACGGAGCGGCCCGACGACCACGCTTCCAGCCCGGCGCGCAGCGCGGGCTCGAAGCGGCAGCGCGATGCATCATCGGCAAAGCGCGGGTCGTGCGCCATTTCCGGACGGCCGATGGCCTCGGCCAGCGTGTGGAACAGCCTGTTGTTGAGCACGGCCACCACGTAGAAGCCGTCCGCGGCGCGGTACACGCCGAACGGCGCGGACGAGGGATGGCGGTTGCCGACCCGTTGCGGCGCCAGCCCGGTGGCGGCGTAGCGTGCCACCAGCGTGGCGCTCAGGCTCAGCGTGGCGTCGAACATCGAGACATCGACATGCGTGCCGCGCCCGTTTTTCTCGCGCGCCAGCAGCGCGGCCAGCACGCCCCATGACGCAAAGAGGCCGCTGACCGCATCGGACACCGCCTCGCCCAGCATGGTCGGCGCGCCGTCCGGCGCGCCGGTGGCGTCCATCAGCCCGCACATCGCCTGCAGGATGATGTCGTAGGCCGGCCGGTGCGATTCCGGCCCGGTCTGGCCGAAGCCCGACACGCTCGCGTAGACCAGCGCCGGATTCAGCGCGCGCAGCGCCGCGTAGCCGATGCCGAGCTTGTCCGCCACGCCCGGGCGGAAATTCTCCACCACCACGTCGGCGCGCTCGCACAGCGCGCGCGCCAGCTCCAGCCCCGCCGCCGTCTTCAGGTCGATCACGATGCTCTGCTTGTTGCGGTTCATCGCCGCGAACAGCCCGCTGCTGCCGTCGACGAAGGGCCCGACCGCGCGGTAGTCGTCGCCGCCCGGCGGCTCGATCTTGATCACCTCGGCGCCCAGGTCGCCCAGCAGTGCCGTGCAATACGGGCCCGCCAGCACGCGCGAGAAGTCGATGACGCGAATGCCGGCCAGCGGCAGGTCGGAATGGCAGGAAGGGTCCAAGGCGTGCTCCTCGATGGCTTGCGTTTCGGTGGTTCGATTCTGCGCAGCGCAAGCTATCAAGTAAAATATGCAATTCGACTAGCACCTATAGGATTTCCTGATGCGTGTCTCGCTGCGGCTGTTGCGCTACTTCGCCGCGACGGCGGAAACCGGCAGCACCACGGCGGCGGCCCGGCTGCTGAACGTGTCGCAGCCGTCGATCTCCGTCGCCATCCGCGAGTTGGAGACGCTGTTCGAGGAAGCCCTGTTCGCCCGCGACGCGGGCGCGCGCATGACCCTGACCCGCTTCGGCGTGCGCAAGCTGGCCGAAGCGCGCCAGATCCTCGGTGCGGCCACGGCGTTTGAAATCGACAAAAGCGGCGACGGCGCCGCCGGCGAAGTGCAGATCGGCGTGTTCCGCACGCTGGCGCCGGTCTATCTGCCGGTAGTGCTGCGGATCGCGCGCGAGCGCTATCCGAACCTGGCGGTGCGTTTTGTCGAGGGTGACCTGGCCCAGCTGGAAGACTGGCTGCACGGCGGGCAGATCGAACTGGCGCTGAGCTACGACGTCGGCATGCCCGACGACCTCGAGCGCGAACGGCTGGCCGAGCTGCGGCCCTACGGGCTGGTGCCCGCCGGCTCGCGGCTGGCGCGGCGCCGGGGCAGCGTGTCGCTGCACGAACTGGCGCAGGAGCCGCTGATCCTGATCGACCTGCCGCACAGCCGCGAATTCCTGATGGCGCCGTTCTGGCAATACGGGCTGCAGCCCGAGGTACGCTACCGCGCCACCTCGCTGGAGCTGGCGCGCGGCATGGTGGCCAATGGCCTGGGCGTGGCGCTGCTGATCACGCAGGCGCCCGCGTCGTCGCAGGTTACGGCCGTGGTGGAAAAACCGATCCGGGAAGACACCGTGCGCCAGCCGCTGGTGATCGCCCGCGCGGCGCGCGCAACGCGGTCGCGCGCCTCGGAGCTTCTGGCAGAATGCGTGCGCGACGCCGTGGCGCAGGCCACCGCAGCACGCGCCAGCTGAGCCCCGTTATCGCCGCCGCGGCTGTGGTAGCGTGGCGTTTTCCGACTGGCTTTGCCCCATGACCGATTTCGACGCCGACGCCCTCAAACGCCTGGTCACCGTCACCATGCCCTTTGGCAAGCACAAAGGCACGCTGATCGCCGACCTGCCGGGCAACTACCTGAACTGGTTCGCGCGCGAGGGTTTTCCGCCGGGACAGATCGGCGCGCTGCTGGCGCTGATGCATGAACTGGATCACAACGGGCTGTCGCATTTGCTGAAGCCGCTGCGCGGCACAGGCATTGACTGATGCCGGGCCGGGGCGCCGCGCTATGGCCGCGAGCGCAGCCGTTGCTCGAGCGACTGCCTGACGTCATGCAGCAGGCGCGCTGCCGGCGCCGACAACATGGCGTTGTGCCGCGTGATGATGGCGATCGGGTGCTCGACGCCTTCAGCCGGCAGGGCTTTGGCCACCAGGCCGAACTCCCCGACCAGCTCGGTGACATAGCCCGGCAGCACCGCCACGCCGACACCAGCCTTGGCAAAGCTGATCGCCGACAGCACGGTGCCAACCTCGATCGCGCTGGCATACGCCAGGCCACGGCCAGCGAAGACCCGGTCCACGGTGCGCCGCGTGCTGAAGGTCGGGTGCAATGAAATCTGCGGCCAGGCCGCCAGCTGCTCCCAGCTTACCGAGCGCTTGCGCGCCAACGCATGGTCCGCGGCGCAGACGACGAACATCCTTTCGTTGAAGACATGCTCGATGGTCAGCTTCGGATGCGCGCCCTCGATGGAGGCCAGGCCGAAGTCAGCCTTGCCGTTGACGACGTAGTCGATGGTTTCATCGGTTGACAGCTCATGCAGGCCGATGCGAATCGCGGGGTAGGCCTGGTGGAACGCCGTGACGGCCTTGCGCAGCAGCCCCACGCACAGCATCGGCGAAGCGGCGACACTGACCTCGCCCGCTTCCATGTTCAACAGGCTGCGCATGCTGCGCTCGGCGGCGTCCATGGTGCCGAGCACCTCGCAAACATGCCGGTACAGCTGCTCGGCCAGCAGCGTGGGCACGACCTTGCGCGTCGAGCGCTCGAACAGGCGCTGGCCGACCTTCGACTCCATCTCCTGGCAGACCTTGCTGACCGCGGACTGCGTCATGTGCAGCGCCTGCGAAGCGCCGCTGAAACTGCGCAGTTCGTAGACGACGCGAAAAACGCGAAACTCCCGGAGCGTGAAGTTCATGGGCAAGGCAGGCTTGGCAGAGCCGTCGATCATACCTGACGGCCCCCTGCCCTTTCATCGCTGCTGCTTGCGCGCGAAGAAGCGGGTCATGTAGGTGTCCGGTTCGGCGCCGGCATAGCATGCCCCGAAGACTTCGATGCTGTGCTTCAGCCCGCGCTCGATCGCGGGGTCTTCCCAGGCGCGCAGCAGGGCCTTCTGCGCGCGCACCGCTTCGGGAGCGCATTCGAGGATCTCGGCTACGGTATGCGCCACGGCGTGATCCAGGCCGCTGTTCGGCACGACCTCATGCACAAAGCCCCAGGCTTGCGCGCGGGCGGCGTCGATGGAAGCGCCAGTCAGAAGCATCCAGCGCGTGTTCCCCTCGCCGATCAGCCGCGGCAGGATGTTGGCGTGAATCACCGACGGAATCCCGATCCGTACCTCGGGCATGGCAAAGTTCGCGCGGTCATCCGCGATGCGGATGTCGCAGGCCGCGGCGAACTCCATTCCGCCGCCCATGCACCAGCCGGACAGCCGCGCAATCGTCGGCACGGGGAAGTCGCGCACCGCTTCGCAAAGATCGTGCAGGCGCGTAATGAAAGCCACCGCGGTCTCGGGGTTCAGCTTCGCCAGCTCCTTGATGTTGGCGCCGCCAATGAACGCTTTCTCGCCGGTACCGCGCAACACCAGCACGCGCACGTCGGGGCGCCTTGCCAGCCGGCGCAGCGTAGTCGTGAATTCGGTGATGGTGTCGGAGTCCAGGATATTCAGGCTCGTGCCGTTGGCAATCTGCAGCGTTGCCACGCCCTGGTCCGATACCTGCAGCGTCAGGTGTTTCAGGTCTTCCATCGTCATTGTCCAGTGTTCGTTGTCCCGCGGCCCAGCGTCGGGGCGGGTGTCGGAAAGTCATGCGCGGCTGCCGGCGAGCGGAAGCGCGCCGCAATACGGCGTTGCCCGGCATCGCCAAAATCGCGTTCATCGAAGAACCCGACGGCCCTGAGCTGGGCGTCATCCAGCAGGTCCTCGACACGATTGACGCGGGCGTGGGGAATATCCGCGCCTTCCAGCAAGTCCACCCACTCTTGCGTGGTGCGTGTTGCCATGACTTCGGCCAGGTAGCCGTAGATGGCGTCGTAGTTGTCCGCACGGGCGGCGGCCGTCTGGAATCTCGGGTCGGCCTCAAACCTGCGGATTTCGCCGATGGCCTCGAAAAACGCGCGCCAGTGCTTGTCGTTGTAGACCACCGCGGCGATGTAGCCGTCGCTGGTCTGGTAGGGTTTCCGGTGCGGGGTAAGCAGGCGGCTGTAGCCCATCGGGCCGGCTGCCGGTTCGAAGGAAGCGCCGCCCAGGTGGTCGCCCAGAACGAACGCGGCCATGGTCTCGAACATGGAAACGCGGAGGGTATCGCCGCGTCCGCTGCGCTGCCGGCTGTAGAGCGCGGCAATGGTGGCGTGCGCGGCGGTCAGGCCGGTCACGCGGTCGGCGATCAGCGTCGGCACGTATTGCGGCGCGCCGCCGGTCTGCCGGGCGAACAGGTCCGCCAGGCCGGCCTCGGCCTGGATCACGTCGTCATAGGCGGCGCGTCCGCGCATCGGACCGCCGTCGGCATAGCCCGACAATTCGACATACACCATGCCCGGGTTCAGCTTGCGCACCGCTTCGTCGTCCAGGCCAAGGCGCCGCATCGCCTGCGGCCGCACGTTGTGCACCAGCACGTCGAAATCCGGCAGCATCTGCCTGAGCGTGGCGATATCCGCCTCGCGCTTCAGGTCGAGCATGACCGATTGCTTGCCCTGGTTGGCGTGCAGGAACATCGAGCCCAACCCCGGCGCACGCTTGCTGCCGGCATGGCGCATGACGTCGCCCTCCGGCGGTTCGACCTTGACCACGGTGGCGCCGTAGTCGGCGAGGATCTGCGTGCAGACCGGCCCCATGATGACCGAGGTCAGGTCCAGCACCCGCACCCCGGCCAACGGACCCGCGACCTGTGCCGCAACCTGTGCTGCCTGGTTCGTCATTGCTGCTCCACACCGGCCTTCGACGCCCGGGAAGTCCAGATGCCGCGTTGTGCCACCGTGAATGCCGCGAACTCCCGGGTGCTAGCCGGGGCGGCGACCATGCCAAGCTTGCCCAGCTTGTCGACGACGGCGGGGCGGGCGATCGCCTCGTTCACCGCCTGGTTCCAGCGCGCCACGATGGGCGCAGGCGTTCCGGCCGGGGCCGCCAGTCCGACCCACACCACCAGGTCGAACTGCGGGTAGCCGGCTTCGGCCATGGTCGGCACGTTCGGCAACTCGGGCAGGCGCTTCGGGCTGGTAATCGCCAGCCCGTTCAGCTTCCCGCCATGCAGGAAGCCCATCACCACCGACGTGTCCGCGACCATGAAGTCGATCTGGCTGCCGAGCAGGTCGGTCACCGCCGGAGGCTGGCTCTTGTACGGAATCGCATCGGCAGGCACGTTGGCCAGCTGCGAGAACGTTGCCGCGGCGATTTGCGCCGATCCGCTGCCGTAGCCATAGCGCAAGCGGCTCTTCTGCGCATGCGCTGCCATGTCGCGGGCCGACTTGTAGGGCGCGTCTGGGCGCGTCACCAGCACCATCGGAATGGTGGCAATGCGGGAGATGTGGACGAAGTCCTTGATCGGATCGTAGCCGGGGCGCTTGTACAGCGCCTCGATGCCGGAATGGGTCGAGCTGCTGGTCAGCAACAGCGTGTAGCCGTCTGCCGGCGACTTCGCCACATAGCTCGCGCCGATGATGCCGTTGGCACCTGGCCGGTTGTCGACGACGATGGTGCCCAGCGAGGTGCGCACCTCTTCGGCAATGATGCGGGCCGCCGTGTCCGAGGCGCTCCCGGCGGTAAACGGCACCACCAGCTTGACCGGCCGGCTGGGATAAGAATCGCCTTGCGCGAAGGCGGCGGGCGCAATCATCGTTGCGGTCACCAGGGCGGCAATCAGGGCCTTCATCTCTGTCTCCTTGTCTGATAGCCGCCATGTTCGGCCCGAACACTCATGCCAACAAGCGAATTGTGTTCATAGAATTATCGTGCTTTGGAATATATCCGCGCGGCTGCGAGCGGTTCGCAGGGGCCGCAGCGTGGCCGCTTCGCGCTACGCTGCGATCCGGACGGGATGCTGGTACGTATCCAGCAATCTCGCCAGACGCTGCACCTCCAAGCGCTTGTGATAGACGCGCTTCAGGAACAGATGCGCGTCGTGCTCCCAGGCAAAGCCTATGCCGCCGTGGACCTGGATCGCCAGCTTTGTCGCCTGCGTCGCGGCCGCGACCACCAGCCGGGTTGCGATGCCAGCCACGTCAGGCGCCGCGCCCTCCCCCAGCAAGGCCCGGACCGCATAGCGCCCGTTGTCCAGTGCTACCCAGGCATTGGCCAGCGCATGCTTGATGGCCTGGTACTGGCCGATCGGCTTGCCGAACTGGCGGCGCTCGGTGGCGTAGCTGACCGCCATGTCCAGCGCGGCAGCCGCCGCTCCGAGTGTCTGCGCCAGCTCCACCGCCAGGTACCTGCGCAACAACGGCTGCATGCTGGCCCACGGCAGCGAAAAGCCGGCTTGCGCCGCCGCACTGCCGGCAGGCAGGCATCCGAGCGCTCCGCACACGTCCATGCCCGCGACAACGTCGACATCGGTGCCGTCATAACGCTGGATTTGCCAGCTACCGTCGCGCTCCCCGGCGGGCGCAAGCCGGTAATAGCACGCGCGCCGCCCATGGAAATCAATGAAACGCGCGTCGTCCTCCGGCTCCGCTTGCTCCACGCGGCCAACGCCGGGATGCCGCTGCCATGGCAACACGGTGCCCGCGCCCAGCAGTTCGGGAACCTGCTGGCACAGCGGATGCAGGACATAGGCGGAAAACGCCAGCGGCAGGTTGAGCAGCGACCGCCCCATCATTTCGCCCAGCGCAAGCGGGTAATGCGTCCCGGGTTCGGCCTCGACGTCCGCCAGTTCGAGCCAGCCCCCTTGATCGAGGCTTGCCCATTTTGCGTAGTGCCGCGGTTCATCCAGCGTATCGCCGCGGCGCGCATCGGCCAGCGGATGCTGCTCGCGCATCAGTCTGCCGAACGACGCCGGCAGCATGTCTTCCGCTTCAGTTTGCGTTGCCATGTTTGTCCTTCGGAAGCCCCAGGATGCGCTCCGCAATGATGTTTCGCTGGATCTCGGAAGTGCCGGCGACGATTGTCTCGGCGCGAGACCACAAGAATTCCCTGACGACCGCGGCGTCTTCGCAGTACGCGCCGCCCGCTTCAGGTCCGACCATGCCGCGCGCGCCAAGCAGGTCGAGCTGGAGCTCGATCACCTTCTGGCGCGTTTCGCTCCACAGCAGCTTGAGGATCGCGCCATCCGTACCCGGCGTCTTTCCCGCTGCGACCTGGCTGACGACCTGTTCGACACGCCAGCGAATGACCTGGCAGCTGTCGCTGACCTCGAGCAGCCGGTGGCGATAGCCGCTGGCGTCCGCGGCGTTCAGTTGCGCCTGCTCCAGCAGTGTCCTGGCCCGCTCCAGTTCGTGCTCGAGCTGCACCACGCGGGGCAGGAAATAGATGCCGCGCTCGAATTCCGCCGCGGCCATCGCAATGCGCCAGCCTTCGCCCACCTCGCCCACGATGTGGCCGTCCGGGACCCGCACGTCCTCGAACAACACCTCGTTGTAGTCGGCCTCGCCGGTCAGCTGGCGGATCGGCTCGACCCGAACGCCTGGCGCCTGCATGTCCACCAGCATGAAGCTCAGCCCCCGGTGTCCCGCGCTTCCGGCTTCGGTACGAACCAGCGCAAAGCACCATCGCGCCAGGTGCGCCTGCGTGGTCCAGATCTTGTGTCCGTTCACGACCCAGCCGCCATCCATCCTGGCGGCACGGGTGCGGACCGAGGCAAGGTCGGACCCCGAGCCCGGCTCGGAGTAGCCCTGGCACCAGATCTCGGTGCCCGCGCGAATCCCGGGAAGAAACTTTGCCTTCTGTGCGTCCGTGCCGAATTTCAGCAGCGTGGGCGCGAGTATCGAATGCGCAATGCTGTTGATGGGCTGCGGCGCGCCGAACCTTGCGCACAGTTCGTGAAAGGCGATCAGGTCAGACGTCGGCAAGCCGCGCCCGCCCAGTGCCTCGGGCCAGGTCAATGCCACCAGGTCCGCCTCGCATAGCAGCGCATTCCACCGGATGCGACACGGCTGGCCAGGGTTGGCGTGCGCGGGAAACTCCTGCCGCAGCACGGCCAGTGCCTTCTGCAGCCATGCCGTGGCTTCCGCGACGATATCTTGTTTCATTGGATTCCGTTCCATGTCAAAGGCGCGGTGCTGAGCCGCCCTGCCCGTCCGGTGGCAACGCGATGACCGCCGGTCCGCCGGCCGGCCACGCGACCGGTCCGCCCACCCAGCGGGACATGGATTCCAGCCCGATCCCGGCAAGCAGGCGCCGGGGGACGAAGTGGTTGTCTTCCACGTCGAAGACGCCGATCTCTGAATACACCCGGCTGACCACCCCCTGCGCGGTCAGCGGCAGCGAACAGTGGCTGACCAGGCGCGAAGCGCCGGCACGTGTCAGCGTTTCCATCATCACCCACACCGTCGGCGTGCCGACCGCGAGGTCCATCGCGCCGCCCACGGAAGGCAGCGGATCGCCCTCGCCCAGCGCCCAGTTGGCGATGTCGCCGTTGGCCGCGACCTCGAACGCGCCCAGCACCGTGATATCGAGGTGGCCGCCGCGCATCATGGTGAAGGACAAGGCGTGGTCGCAAATCGACGCGCCGGGCTGGAGCGCCACGTGCTCCTTGCTGGCATTGATCAGGTCGGGGTCCGGCGGCACCTGCGGGTCTCGCTGCGCCATGCCGAGAATGCCGTTCTCGCTGTGCAGGTGTATGCCCAGCCCCGGCGCAATATGCCCGGTCACGAGCGTTGGCATGCCAATGCCGAGATTCACCACGGCATGCTGCGGAAAGTCCGCCGCCACCATGCGGGCAATGTCAGGTCGCGTCAGATGGCGCATGGTTCCCTCCTGACGACGCGGCTGACAAAGACACTGGGCGTCACGATGTGGCACGGATCGAGCGAGCCGGTTTCCGCGATGACGTCTGCCTCGACGATCGTGATCGTTGCCGCCGTGCACATGACCGGGCCGAAGTTGCGCTGGGCGTAGCGGTACTCGAGATTGCCCAGCCTGTCGGCTCGCGACGCATTGACGAAGGCGTAGTCGGCATGGAGCGGCTGCTCCAGCACGTACCCCTTGCCGTCGATGACTCGGCATTCCTTGCCCGATGCGAACGGCGTTCCATAGCCGGTCGGCGTAAAGAAGGGCCCCAGCCCGGCCCCGGCGGCGCGGATGCGCTCGACCAGCGTGCCTTGCGGCATCACCTCCACCTGCAGCCTTCCGGCCAGCACGAGGTCGCGAAGGACTTCCGAGCCCGGCATGCGCGGGTAAGAGCAGACGATGCGCCGCACCCGCCCGCCACGCACCAGTGCCAGGAAACTGGCGTCCCCCGCACCGGCGTTGTTGTTGACGAGCGTAAGTTCGGTCGCGCTGCTGCACTCGAGCAATGCAGCAAGCAACTGCGCCGGGATGCCCGATCCACCGAACCCGCCCACGAATATCGACGCTCCGGAGCGTATGTCCGCCACTGCCTCAGCCGCCGATGCGATCAGCTTGTCCTGCATGCCTCATGCCTCCATGGAACCGGCGGATTGCCACGCGGCAACGCCGAACGCCAGCTCTCTGTGACTGTCAGCCTCGACGCAACGGAAGCTGGTCGCTTCCGGCGAGCGCCACAGTTCAACGGCAACGGCGCGCCCCGGATACGCCATCCCGGTAAAGCGGATATCGATCCCGCCAACCCAGGCGTGCGCGGACGGCGGCGTCCGCATCACCGCCCTGGCTGCCAGCCCGGCCATCGATGCGCCATGCAGGATCGGCGCATCCAAGCCGGCCAGCTTCGCGCTCTGCGGATCGATATGCAGCGGATTCCGGTCGCCGGTGAGCCGGTAGATGGCCGCCTGGTTCCTGCTGACGGGAAGCACCAGGATGTCGTCGGGGCTACGTTCCGGGGCGCGCGGAATCGGCGGCAAGGCCTCGTCCGACTGCGCGGCGTCTCCCGCCGAATAGCCGCCGTCGCCGCGGCAGAGATTGACCTGGTCCACGCGCGCGACCGGTTGCCCGGTGGCCGCGTCGACGATGGACCGCTCGGTCACGACCAGCGCGCCGCCACGCGGCCCCTTGTCCGTCACGCGCGCCACGCGGCTGTGACCGATGACGTCGCCGCTAACCGCGAGCTGCCGAAACAGCGTCATGCGCATCTCGCCATTCACGACCCGCCGCCAGTCGATGCCGTGCACCGCGTCGCGCATCCAGAAGCCCGGGTACGCAATCACGGCGGCCATCGACGGCAGCGCCTTCAGTCTTTCCTCATACAGGTACTCGACCTCGTCGCCGATCGCGGGGTCCTCGCTCAGCCCGGCGCCCACGCCCAGCGCGTAAAGAATGCAGTCATCCGGGCCGTAGGCGTGGCGCAGCGGCGCGAACGCGGCTGACCTGAGCCGGTGGTAATCGATCGCCATGGCACGCTTACACCGGGTCCCACGCGAACACTTCTGCGGAGGTATCGAGCGGCATGAAGGACTGGCGCAGCGCCGGCATGCCGTGGCTGGCAATCGCCTGCGGGGTCCAGCCGTCGGAACGGTGGACCGATTTCGCCGGGCGCGACTGGCTCATCAGGAAGATCTCGTTGAGGCGGATCGCAAAGACCTGGCCCGACACGCTGGCCGATTCGTCCGACGCCAGATAGGCAATCAGCGGCGCTATGGTTTCCGGCCCCATGCGGCGGATCTTTTCGATATGGCGCGCCTGCTCGGCCGTCTTCGCCGGAATCGTCTCGGTCATCCGGCTCCAGGCGAGCGGCGCGATGCAGTTCGAACGGACATTGAAGCGCTGCATGTCCAGCGCGATCGCCTTGGAAAGACCGACGATGCCCAGCTTGGCGGCGCAATAATTGGCCTGGCCGCGGTTGCCGATGACCGCGGAATTCGACGTCATGTGGATCAGGCTGCCGCCGGACTGGTCCTTGAAGTGCTGTGCCGCGGCGTGGCTCACGTTGAAGGTGCCGTACAGATGCACCTTCACGACCGCGTCGAAATCCTCCGGCGTCAGCTTGTGGAACATCTTGTCGCGCACGATCCCGGCGTTGTTGACCACCGCGTCGATGCGTCCGAAGTTCCGCACCGCCGCGTCGATCATGCGCTGCGCGCCGGCGTAGTCGGCCACCGAGTCGCCGTTTGCCACCGCTTTGCCGCCGGCCCGCACGATCTCTTCGACCACGGCCGAAGCGGCGTCCGCCCCGGCCTCGTGCCCATCGAGCGAGACACTGAGGTCATTGACCACCACCGCCGCGCCCTGGCGCGCCAGCTCGATGGCCGCGGCACGGCCGATACCGTTACCCGCGCCCGTTACCACGACGACTTTACCGTTCAGCATTCGCTTATCTCTCGGTTGAAAGGATAGTTGTGGCTTGTGCGCTCAGCACACCGCCGTTTCCATGGACCAGGCAGGTCCGCGCGCGCGCGACCTGGCGCTCGCCGCACTCGCTACGCAGCTGGCGCACGGCCTCCACCAGGCCGAACATGCTGTACATGCCGGGGTGCACGCAGGACAGGCCGCCGCCATTGGTGTTGACCGGCAGCGCACCGCCAGGGGCGATGCGGCCATCCTGGACAAAGCGGCCGCCTTCCCCTTTTTCGCAGAAGCCTAGGTCCTCG
The DNA here is from genome assembly GCF_900249755.1 of Cupriavidus taiwanensis. Lineage (NCBI taxonomy): Bacteria > Pseudomonadati > Pseudomonadota > Betaproteobacteria > Burkholderiales > Burkholderiaceae > Cupriavidus > Cupriavidus taiwanensis. The sequence continues at coordinate 631,068 of NZ_LT976854.1, read as the reverse complement.
AGGAACAGGATGGGATTGATCGTGAACGCGTCGTAGAGCTGGACCAGGTCGATCTCGGCGAGACTGGCTTTGGCGCGCTTCAGTGCCAGCGCCCCGCTGATGCGCGCGTCGGTCACGGTAAGGTCGTCCATGGACGAGATCTGGCGATGGTGATGCGAAGTCGCGGTCCCCAGCACGTAGACGGGCTGGCGCCTGAGCGCGCCGGCGCGTTCCGCACTGGTCACCACGACGGCGCCCGCGCCATCCGTCACCAGGCAGCAGTCGCGCACCGTGAACGGCGACGACACCGGCCTGGCATGCAAGACCTCATCGATCGTCAGGGGCTCGCGCCGGAACGCTTCCGGATTCAGCCGGGCCCATTGGCGCGCCGACACCGCAACCTCCGCGAGCTGCTCGCGCGTGGTGCCGTACACGTGCATGTGCCGCATCGCGGCCAGCGCATAGCTGGTCGGCGGATTGAAAGGCTGGAACGGATCCTCGAACGGATACGGGTCCAGCCGCGCGCGGGCGGGCGAGGTCGCCGAAACGCTGTTCCCGCCCCGCGGCGTGGCACCGTACGCGATCACGATGTTGCGACACAGTCCCGCCCGGATCGCGGCGGCCGCCGTCAGCAGATGACCGACGAACGACGCGCCGCCTATCTGCGTGCTGTCCGAGAAGGACGGCCTGAGGTTGAGGTACTCGGCCAGCTTCACCACCCACATCGACGAAGCCAGGCTCGCGCTCATCAGCCCGTCGATCTCCGGCATCGTCAGCCCGGCATCTTCCACGGCGGCGTGCACGGCGCGAGAGGTAATCTCGAGGTCGGTCTGGCCTCCGGCATCGCCAATGCCCGCGGTGGCGCTGCCGGCGATGGCGATGCTGCCCCGCAACGATGGCTCCCAGTCGATCATTTGCCGTCCTCTTCAAAAACAATACGCGGCGGTTCCGTGCCGGCATCGACAAGCGCGGTCAGGCGCATCCCGATGGCCAGCGCGCCGGGGCCTGCGCCGGGAACCGTCGACATCATGCGAAAGCCGTCGGCCATGTCGACCAGCACGACATTCCGGCCGGGATTGCCGCCCTGCGGCGGAATCTCCGAGTAGGAGTAAAGCGTGCCCGCGGTTGTCATCGACACCCACGCGTACTGGCTGCTGCGGCACACCGGACAATGCGTGCGCGGGGCAAAGAAGCGCTTGCCGCATCCCTGGCAACACTGCACCTTCGGCGTACCGGCGCGAAGCGCCGCGAAGAACGCCTGTTCGGGCGACTCGTCGCCGTGCGCACGGGCCTCGTCGCGATTACTCATCCTTGACCCCCGCCTGTTGAATCACAGCCTTCCATTTGTCCATCTCCGACAGAACGAAGGCCTTGTAGGTGGGCAGGTCCATATTGCCGGGCTCCGATCCGGTAGAGCGGATGTACTCGGAGGTCGCCTGGCTGGCGATTGCTTTGCGAAAACCCTGGTTTAGCGTGGCCAGGACCTGCGGCGGCGTGCCGGCGGGCGCGTAGACACCGACCCAGGTCGTCAGGTCAAAGCCCTTGTAGCCGAGCTCGTTGAGCGTCGGCACCGCCGGGTACTGCTCGCTGCGGCGCGCCGACGCCACCGCCAGCGGCACGATCTTTCCGGACTTCAGGTAAGCATTCGCCGTCACCGACTCGGCGACGCCGAACGGCACCTGCCCCGACACCAGGTCACCCATCGCGGGGCCCGCACCCTTGTAGGCCACGTGCACCAGCGGCAGGCCGCTCTGCGCGCGCAACAGCTCTCCCACCACATGCGGTGCGCCGCCGATCCCCGCGGTGCCATACGGAATCGTCGAATGCGTGCTGGCATACGCTTTCAGGTCAGCGAAGGTCTTGATGCTCAGGCCCGCATTCACCAGGACGAAGTTGGGGCTGATGGCCAGCAGCGCGACCGGATCGAATGCCTTCCTGGCATCGTATGGCAGCGCCTTCTTCATCGCCGGATTGATCACGTGGCTGGTCGCGCCCACCAGGATCGTGTACCCGTCCGCAGGCCGGCGCGACACGTATTCCGTCGCGATTTGTCCGGTGGCGCCAGGCTTGTTGTCCACCACGAACGGCTGCCCGGTCTGCGCCTGCAGGTCCGCCGCGACCTTGCGCGCCAGGATGTCGGTCATGCCGCCAGCCGCGTAGGCCACGACCAGCGTGACGGGCTTGGTGGGGTAGGTTTCGGCGGCGTGCGCAACGGTGGCGAACGCGGCGATGGCGAAGGGGATTGCGGATTTCAAGGGTGTCTCCGGGTGTCAGGTGGTGGCCGCGAGGGACTTGCTGTGGGCGCTATTGCGGTTCGATGCCGGTTCGTTTGACGATGTCGTCCCACTTGCGAATCTCCTGGCTGACGAAGCGCTGGAATTCGGGTACCGGCATGCGGCCCGGCGTCGTACCTTGCTGCTGCAGCATTTCCTGGAATGGCGGGTCATTCATCGAGCTTCGCGCCAGATCGTTCAGCCGCGCCTGAATCCCGGACGGCAGCCTTGCGGGGCCGTAGAAGCCGATCCAGATCTCGGTTTCGTAGCCCGGCACGCCCTGCTCCGCCACAGTCGGCACATCTGGCAGGACCGCGGCACGGGTCTTAGTCGTGACGGCAACCGGTGTGAGCTTCCCGGCCTGGATGTACTTGAGTGCGGTCAGCGCGTCGACGAACGACGCTTGAATCTGCCCGCCCAGCAGGTCGTTGACGGCCGCGGCAGTGCCCTTGTAGGGCACATGGAGAAGCGGTGCTCCGGTGCGGCTTGCCAGCAGGGCGCCCGATAGATGCGTGGTGCCTCCGGTACCCGCCGAGCCGTAGCTGACGCTTCCGGACCGGCGCGCGAACGCGAGCAACTGCTGGAGATTCTTGGCGGGAACCGAAGGATTGACCACCAGCACACTGGGCGTGCTGGCGAGCAGCGCGATCGGCGCGAAATCGCGCTCCGTGTCGTACGGCAACCGCTTCGTAATCGCGGGATTCACCACATGTGCCGTGGTGGTAACGAGCAAGGTATAACCATCCGGCTGCGCGCGGGCGACTTTTTCCGCGCCGATGATGCCGCCCGCGCCGGGGCGGTTTTCCACCAGCACGGGCTGACCCGTTGCCTTCTGCATCGTGGCGGCCAACTGCCGGGCCATCACGTCGGTCATGCCTCCGGCTACGAAGGGAACCACCAGCGTCACCGGCTTGTGCGGATAGGCCCCGTCAGCCAGTACGCCTGACGATCCCAGCAGGAAGCAGGCGCCGATCAGGCGACGCCTCCATGACACGGTTCGAAGCATTCTTGTCTCCTCCACTCTGGCGCGCGGTTTGCCCGCGTCGTGTGACTGCACGGCCAGATAGTAGGGACAGCCCATTCATGACACAATCGACTTCTTTTCATGAATACAGTCGGTCAAGGCATGAATATCACTTTGCGCCAGCTCCGCCTCTTCCTCGAAGTCTTCGAGACGCGCAGCATCACGGCTGCGGCAACCCGGCAGAACATCACCCAATCCGCCGCGAGCAAGGTGATTGCGGAACTGGAGACACAGCTCGGCTTTGCGCTGTTTGACCGGACCACGCGCCGGGTAGAGCCGACCGACGCGGCGATCGAATTCCATGCCTTCGCCGTCGACGTGATCGCCACCATGCAGGCCGCGACCCGAAGCGTCGAGGAACTCGCGGCAATGAAGCGGGGGAAAGTGAGCATCGCCGCCTCGCCGCTGATGATCTACGGCCTGCTGGCAGGCCCGATCACCGAGTACAGGAAGCAATTTCCGGGGGTGCGATTCGAGCTGCACGAGCTGTCCACCGACGAGACGGTGGAAAGCGTGCGCGCAGGCATTGTCGACTTCGGCCTTGGCGCGGTCGAAGACGAGCTGCCGGGAGTATCGTCAGAGGTGGTCTATCAGGGGCGCATGCGTGCCGTGGTAAGCATGGACAGCCCGCTGGCCAACCGCGAGCGGATACGGCTGGCCGACCTTTCGCGCTTCGACCACATCAGCTTGCGCCGCTTCTTCAGCGTGCGCCGGACGCTGGACCAGCTGGTTGCCGACAAGGGCGTGGTCATGCCAAGCGGTGTGGAAGTGGGCACCCTGACGTCTGCGCTGGGTCTGGTCAAGCGCGGGGACAGCGTGCTGATCGCGCCATCCTATGCCGCCAAGATTGCCGAAGAATGGGGCATGCGCACGATCGCCATCGTCGACATTCCGCCGGACGCGCATCGGCTCTCGCTGATCCAGCGCCGGCTTGGCCGGCCGACGCTGGCCACGCGCAAGTTCCTGCAGGAACTGATTCCGCGGCTCAAGGCGAGCAGCGGATAACGGAACGACGAGGGAGGGACCGTGCGCCAGTTCCTCGGCCCGCCTCACGTCACCGGCGCCGGATTGAACAGCACCAGTGCATTGCGGATCTTCCAGTGCTCCGCCCATGACTTCTTGCCGCTGGCCACGGCCAGCAGCGTGTGGAACAGCTCCCAGCCCACTTCCTCGATGGTGGCTTCGCCGGTGGCGATGCGGCCGGCGTTGACGTCCATCAGGTCGTGCCAGCGCCGCGCCAGGTCGTTGCGGGTGGAGACCTTGACCACCGGCACTTCCGCCAGCCCGTACGGCGTGCCGCGACCGGTGGTGAAGACGTGCAGGTTCATGCCGGCGGCCAGTTGCAGCGTGCCGCAGACAAAGTCGCCGGCGGGCGTGGCGGCGTAGATCAGGCCCTTCTGCGTGACCTTTTCTCCCGGGCCGCTGACGCCGTGGATCGGGCCGGTGCCGGACTTGACGATCGAGCCCATCGCCTTTTCGACGATATTGGACAGGCCGCCCTTCTTGTTGCCGGGCGTGGTGTTGGCGCTGCGGTCGACCTGGCCGCGCTCCAGGTAGCGGTCATACCAGGCCATCTGGCGCAGCAGCGCCTCGGCCACCTCGGGGGTGGCGGCACGGGCGGTGAGCTGGTCGATGCCGTCGCGCACCTCGGTGACTTCAGAGAACATCACCGTGGCGCCGGCGCGCACCAGCAGGTCGGTGGCAAAGCCCACCGCCGGGTTGGCGGTGACGCCGGAGAACGCATCGCTGCCGCCGCACTGGACCCCCACCACCAGGTCCGACGCCGGACAGGTCTCGCGCCGGCGCGCGTTCAGGCGCGCCAGGTGCTTGTCCGCGGTCGCCATGATCGCTTCGATCATCGAGGCAAAGCCCACGTGCTGTTCGTCCTGCAGGCAGACCACGTCGGGCTCGCCGGCTATCTGGATCGGGATGGTGCCGGCGCCGATCAGCCGCGCGGGCTGCAGCTTCTCGCAGCCCAGGCTGACGATCATCACCTCGCCGCCGAAGTTGGGGTTCAGCGCGATATTGCGGATGGTGCGGATCGGGATGCCGGCATCGGGCGCGTCGATCGCCACGCCGCAGCCGTAGGTGTGCTCGAGGCCGACCACGTCGTCGACGTTGGGATATTTCGGCAGCAGTTCTTCCTTGATGCGCCGCACCGCGAACTCGACCACGCCCTCGACGCACTGCACCGTGGTGGTAATGCCCAGGATGTTGCGCGTGCCGACCGAGCCGTCGGCATTGCGGTAGCCCTCGAAGGTATAGCCCTCCAGCGGCGGCAGCGGCGTCACGCGCGTGCCAACCGGCAAATCGTCCAGTCCCGGCGCGGCCGGCATGCGGATCACGCGCTCGTTGACCCAGCTGCCACGCGGCAGGTCTTGCAGCGCGTAGCCGATCACCACGTTGTAGCGGATCACCGCATCGCCTTCGCGCAGGTCCGCCAGCGCTACCTTGTGGCCCTGCGGCACGGCTTCAGCCAGCACCAGGCCGCACGGGAACGCGGTGCCCGCCGGCAGGCCGCCATCGTTGGCGACGATGGCGACGTTGTCGTGCGGGTGCATCGCGATGTAGAGCGGGCGCGACGCGTGCGTGGCCGCTGTAGGGGTCCCTGCCATGTCCTCTCCAGCCCCGGACCGGTGGTCGGGGTATGTGTTACGTTGTCTGACAACATTCTAGCTTTCACTTATGTTGTATGACAACGATTTAAAGCGGCAGATGTCGTTCCCGGCGCAAAGATCCTCATGCTGCACTGCAGAATGACCGTTCCGCGTGACATGGCCTATAAGGATGCAACCGGTTTCAGGGTTGATGGGGACCGGCCAACCGACACGCCGGCGCGGCGCAACGCACGCCCCGGCCTGCTTTCGATTCCGCACCGCCTGGCCGGTAGCGCCGGCCACGCCACATGATAGGAGGCATGACTCATGCGCTGGAAGCAACGTCCGCAAGGTTCCAACTGGGGAGACTTCGGCCCCGACGACCAGCTCGGCCGCATCAACCTGATCGGCCCCGAACAGGTCATCAAGGGCGCGCGCGAGGTGCAGGCCGGCCGGAGCTTTTGCCTGTCGCTGCCGCTGGACTACCCCGGCGGCAACAAGCTCAACCCGCGCCGGCACCCGCCGGTGCTGCGGCCGACCTTCCGCGACGACACGCCGTTCACCAACTTCCCGCTGGCGAAGGTGGATCCTGCCGCGACCGATGTGATCAGCGACGACCAGGTGCTGATGTGCCTGCAGTACAGCACGCAATGGGACGCGCTGGCGCATGTGGGCGCCCTGTTCGACGCCGACGGCGACGGCCGTGCCGAGCGGGTCTACTACAACGGCTACCGTGCCAACGAGCATATCGTCGGGCCGATGGACTATGCCGAGGACGACAACTTCGCGGCGCACCCGTGCGGCCACGACCACAGCGCGGCGCACGCGCTAGGCATCGAGAATTTCGCGGTCAAGGGCATGCAGGGCCGCGGCGTGCTGGTGGACCTGGCGCATGTGTTCGGCATGGACTTCCGCAATGTTGGCTACGACGACCTGATGCGTGCGATCGAGGCCGGCAAGGTGGAAGTCGAACGCGGCGACATGCTGCTGCTGCGCACCGGCTTTGCCGAAGTGGTGCTGTCGATGCAGCGCGAGCCTGATGAGGCGGTGCTGCATCACAGTTGCTGCGCGCTCGACGGACGGGATGACAGGTTGCTGAACTGGATCACCGATGCGGGAATCGCGGCGCTGATTGCTGACAACTATGCCGTGGAGCGCTACCCGGCCCGCCCTGCGCCAGATGGCGATGCAAGCCATCCGCTGCTGCCGCTGCACCACCATTGCCTGTTCAAGCTGGGGTTGCCGCTGGGGGAGCTATGGTACTTGCGGGAACTGGCGGATTGGCTGCGGGGGAATGGGCGCACGCGGTTTCAGTTGACGGCGCCGCCATTGCGGTTGCCGGGGGCGGTGGGGTCACCGGTTACGCCGGTTGCTACGGTGTGAGTTTTTGTGTCTTCGGCGTTTTGGTTTGGTGGTCATGCTTGGCGGGCGTGGGCTGTTTCGCCGGCGTAGCCGGCAACCTACTTCTTGTCCGAGGGGGAGCGAGCGTGGTGCCGCAGCACCAAAGACAAGGCCCTCGGGGGTGAGCCGAGGGCCTTGTGTCTGGTACGCATCGCAGGATGCATGCCAGGTTTCCGTCCGTTGCTTATAGCCGAGGCATGAATAGGTGGAAGTCTATAACCCAGCCCTCAACGTCCGGGTTCTCGCAGCGCACGCGCTTGGAGTTGTACTTGCTTCCGACCTTGGTTAGATAGCACCTGGTATTGATTGGCAGAACCTGAAAGCGCTCTGTCTGCGCATCGGCATCGGCCTCGGTGGCGTACAGCTTTACGGCAGTCATGGTTACGCCGGGCGTAAAACTAATACGCTCACCCGTAACAAAGAAGTACGCCGCCGCAAGAAAGGCGAGCAATGCCAAAGCAACTAGTGCCTTTCTCATCGTCTACCAGTTCTCGGATGCGCCATGCTCCCAACCTCTCGGGTATAGCCTTCGCTCCACGACACGGTTGGATTTGCTCACCACCGATAGAAGCTCGGCAGGCGTAATGGGCGTCTGTAGGTTGCGTGGGTCATGTGCCCGTCGCCTTGGTGGACGATGCCTTTCATCATGGTCGCGAAGCGAAGAAAGCCGAGAATTTCGCTTATATCGACGAACCTTAGTGCTGTATATAGGATATGTCTGATCGGATCGACGAAATCGCCCCTAGGCCTGTGTCGGCCTACTAACGGCGTTATTGTGGGACGCCTTCGGCTGCGCTGCGCGCTCCACCGTCCCCGATTCCCCGCATGTTTTCTCCCCTCTCCCGCTTGCGGGAGAGGGGCGGGGGAGAGGGCCGGTGCGTCAACGAAGTCAAGACTGCAACCCCAAGCAATCTCACAGCCAAAGCCACCTCTTGCGGAATCGTTTCAGAGAATGGCGATTTGCGAACGAGCGCAGCCAAGGCACGATGCTGCGTCCGCGCAGGAATGCGAAGTGTCTTATCGAGTTTCTGGCTCTAACGCGGGAGACTGACACGGTCATCGCACACAACGGTGACCGGGCGTGGAAGCCCGGACTGCAAGCACCACAGGACGGCGTCTTCGACGCCGCCTGTCTCCGCGTACGCGCTTGTCATCCATGGCGGGCCGGACACGAGGCAGCCGCAAGGCTGGCCGGCTTGGTGTTTGCATCGGTCTTCCACCNTGTTTTCTCCCCTCTCCCGCTTGCGGGAGAGGGGCGGGGGAGAGGGCCGGTGCGTCAACGAAGTCAAGACTGCAACCCCAAGCAATCTCACAGCCAAAGCCACCTCTTGCGGAATCGTTTCAGAGAATGGCGATTTGCGAACGAGCGCAGCCAAGGCACGATGCTGCGTCCGCGCAGGAATGCGAAGTGTCTTATCGAGTTTCTGGCTCTAACGCGGGAGACTGACACGGTCATCGCACACAACGGTGACCGGGCGTGGAAGCCCGGACTGCAAGCACCACAGGACGGCGTCTTCGACGCCGCCTGTCTCCGCGTACGCGCTTGTCATCCATGGCGGGCCGGACACGAGGCAGCCGCAAGGCTGGCCGGCTTGGTGTTTGCATCGGTCTTCCACCCTCGTCGTCAGGCCCGCCGCCCTCCGCTAGCGTCGCGCGGCGGACCGATCGATTTGGACGTCTGACTTCGTGGATGCTCCGGCCCTCACCCCCGCCCCTCTCCCGCAAGCGGGAGAGGGGAGCAAACAAGCGCCTTACGCCATCCGCTTCCTGCTAACCCGCATCCGCAAATCACTCACCACCGGCCACACCAGCACGAAGATCGCCAAGCCCATGATGGTCCCGACCAGCCCGTTCGACCAGAAGATGTCCAGCGCACCGGAAGACACCAGCATCGTCTGCCGGAACGCATCCTCAGCCCGGTCCCCCAGCACCAGCGCCAGCACCATCGGCGCCAACGGATAATCCAGCTTCTTCAGCACATAGCCCACCACGCCGAAGCCCAGCATCAGCCAGACGTCGAACAGCGCGCCGTTCACGGTGTACGCGCCGATCGCGCAGATCACCAGGATCAGCGGCGCGATGATCGAGAACGGGATGCGCAGGATCGCCGCGAACAGCGGCACCGTCGACAGCACCACGATCAGGCCGACGATATTGCCCAGGTACATGCTGGCGATCAGCCCCCACACGAACGGCCCTTGCTCGGCGAACAGCAGCGGCCCCGGCTGCAGGCCCCAGATCATCAGGCCGCCCAGCAACACGGCCGCGGTGGCCGAGCCGGGGATGCCCAGCGCCAGCATCGGCAGCAGCGCGCTGGTGCCGGCCGCGTGCGCGGCGGTCTCCGGCGCGACCACGCCCTCGACATTGCCCTGCCCGAACGAATCGGGATCTTTCGCCATGCGTTTGGCCACGCCATAGCCCATGAACGACGCCGCGGTGGCGCCGCCGGGGGTGATGCCGAGCCAGCAGCCGATCACCGACGAGCGCAGCACCGTGAGCCAGTAGCGCGGCAGCTCGGCCCAGGTCTTCAGCACCACCTTCAGGTCGATGCGTGCCTGCTTGCCGCGGAAGGCGACGCCCTCTTCCATCGTCATCAGGATCTCGCTGATGCCGAACAGGCCGATCACCGCGACCAGGAAGTCGAAGCCGCGCAGCAGCTCGGTCGAGCCAAAGGTCATGCGCAGCGTGCCCGACACCGTGTCCATGCCGACCGCGGCCAGCACGAAGCCCAGGCACATCGCGATCAGGATCTTGGGCTTGGATTCCTTGCCCATGCCGACAAAGCTGCAGAACGTCAGCAGGTACACCGCGAAGAACTCCGGCGGGCCGAAGCGCAGCGCGAACTTTGCCACCATCGGCGCCAGAAAGGTGATCAGCAGCACGCCGGCCAGCGCGCCCAGGCACGAGCCGGTGAAGGCCGAGGTCAGCGCCTTGCCGGCCTCGCCGCGCTGCGCCATCGGGTAGCCGTCGAAGGTGGTGGCCACCGACCAGGCTTCGCCGGGAATATTGAACAGGATCGAGGTGATGGCTCCGCCGAACAATGCGCCCCAGTAGATGCAGGACAGCATGATGATCGCGGACACCGGGTCCATCGAGAACGTCAGCGGCAGCAGGATCGCCACGCCGTTGGGGCCGCCCAGGCCGGGCAGCACGCCGACGACGATGCCAAGCAGGATGCCGACGAACATCAGCCCGACGTTCTGCCACGACAGCGCCACGGCGAAGCCGCCCATCAATGCATTGAGTTCATCCATGATCCGCCCCTCCCTAGTAGCCCAGCGCCGCTTCCAGCGGGCCCTTGGGCAGCGGCACGCGGAACTGGATCTCGAAGATCCAGAACAGCAGGGCATTGATGCCGACCCCGATGAGCACGGCCTTCCACCACGCCGACTTGCCCACCCAGACCATGAAACCGGCGACGAAGGCCGCCGAAGCCACGTAGATGCCGAGCAGCCCGATCAGGCCGACATACACCGTCAGCGGCACCAGGATCACGCCCACCTGCCGCAGCTGCTGCCACGTCGCGAACACGGCGGCGCCGTCCGCGCGCAGCGCCTGCACGCCCACCAGCACGCTGCAGGCCAGGATGATGATGCCGACCCGCATCGGGAAATACCCCGCTTCCGGCCCGTCCGGCGCCCAGCCGGCGCCGATGCTGTAGTTGCTCCAGATCACGACCAGCGCGCCGGCCAGCAGGCACAGCGCCACCGCCAGTTCCACCGCCTTGACCGAGATGCCGGCGCCCGCATGCGCCGCTGCCTGTTGTGAATCCATGTTGTCCCCCGCCTTGCTTCAGGCCATCGGCTGCGCCGCGCGGCGCAGCCCGTTGGTGATCCGTGCCAGCGTCAGCGCGAGGCGACGAAGCCCGCCTCCTTGATGATGTCGCGATGCGCGGCTTCGTCGCGCGCCAGGAAGTCGGTCAGCGCCTTGCCGGTCAGGAAGTCGTTCTTCAGCGCGTTCTTCTGCAGGTATTCCTTCCACTCCGGCGTGGCCACGATCTTCTGCATCAGGTCGACGTAGTACTTCTGCTGCTCCGGGGTCACGCCGCCCGGCATCATGAACACGCGCAGCATCTGGTATTGCACGTCGAGACCCTCTTCCTTGCAGGTCGGCACGTCGTGCCAGCTCTGGGTCTGCGTGACCTTGCTGTCGTAGGCCATGCGCTGCGGCGCGAACACGCACAGCGCGCGATGCTCGCCGGCGCGCCACTGGCCGATCGATTCGGAAGGGTTGTTGAGGTTGGCGTCGATATGCTGGCCCGACAGCTGCGTGGCGGCCTCGCCGCCGCCCTTGTACGGCACGTAGATAAAGCGGGTGCCGGTCTTCTTCTGCACCAGCGCGCTGATGATCTGGTCCTCGCGCTTGGAGCTGGTGCCGCCGACCTTGATCTTGCCGGCGCTGGCCTTGGACGCATCGATGAACTGCGCGACGGTCTTGTACGGTGCCGCGGCATTGGTCCACAGCACGAACTCGTCCTGCGCAACCATCGCCACCGGCGTCAGGTCGCGCCAGCTGAACGGCAGGTGGCTCACCATCGGCACCGTGTAGAGCGCCGACGAGGCCACCAGCAGCTTGTGCGGGTTGCCCTGCGATGCCTTGGTGTCCATCAGCCCTTCGGCGCCGCTGGCGCCGGCCTTGTTCAGCACGATCACGGGCTGGCTCATCAGCTTGTGCTTGGCGATGATGCCCTGGATCGACCGTGCCATCTGGTCCGAGGCGCCGCCGGCGCTGAACGGCACCACGATCTCGACCGGCTTGGCCGGCTCCCATGCCCATGCGCTGAGGCAGGCCGTGGCACCCACCACGGCCGCCAGGGTCTTGCTGACTGTGTTGCGTTGCATCGTTGGTCTCCTTTGGCTTTGACTACCCTGTGCCGCTTGGCGCGGCTCTTCTCTTTTCTTGTTTCTGCGCTGCGACGGTGGCATCAGCGGCATCAGCGGCTCAGGCCGCGTGCCGCGATGTCCCACAGTTCGGCCACGCGCCCGTTGCGGCAGCACACGTACTGCGCGTGCAGGTTCGCGGTGGGATCGCAGTGGCCGGGCACCAGCCAGAGCTTGCTGCCCAGCAGCGCCTGATTGTTTTCGTCCAGCACTTGCAGCACACCATGCTCATCGTTGGCGGCGACATAGCGCAGCCACTCGCTGCCCGGGCCGGACCACAGGCGCGGCAGGCCGGAATCCACCGCGACCGACTTTAGCCCCGCATCGCACACCGCCACGCCGGCGCGCGCCGTGCTCATCACCGTGGCCGACAGGAACAGGGCCTGCCTGGGCTGGAAGCGCCCGGGCCATTCGCTGGCGCCGTAGTGGCCGTCCAGGAACACGTAGCTGCCGGGCTGGATCTCGGTATAGACGCCGCTCTCGCAATCAAACTCCGCGGTGCCGCTGCCGCCGCCGGTGACCACCGGGCAGGCGATGCCGCGGGCATGCAGGAGCCGTACATAGTCGTGCGCCTGTTCGGCGGCGCGCCGGGCCGCGTCGCGGCGCCGGGTCCAGTGCGCCAGGTGCTGCGCGCCGCCGTGATACGCCTGCAGCCCGCCGAAGCGCAGCGACGGCGCATTGCCGATGGCGTCGGCAAGGCGGATCAGCGCTTCGGCACTGTCGACGCCGCAACGCCCCTGCCCGACGTCGACTTCCGCCAGCGCGGTGATGCGTACCCCGCCGGCAGTGGCGGCGGCAGCGACCGCGGCCACCTGCCGCACGTCATCCACGCAGATGCTCAGGTCCACGTAGCGGGCCAGCTCCACCGCCATGGCCAGCTTGTCGGCGCCGACGAACTCATTGCTGATATGGATGCTGGCAATGCCGGTGGCGGCAAACGGATAGGCCTCGCTGAGCTTCTGGCAGCAAATGCCCACCGCGCCGGCAGCAATCTGCCGCTGCGCGATTGCGACCGACTTGTGCGCCTTGGCGTGCGGGCGCAGCGCCACGCCGCCGGCATCGGCAAGCGCCTGCATTTGCGCCAGGTTGTGGTCGAAGGCATCGAGGTCGACCAGCAGCGCCGGCGTGCCGACGTCCTCCACGCGATCGCCGATCCTTGCCAGCACCGGCGGCTTCAGGTTGCGCACCGGCTCATTCATCGCGGCCGCCTTCGAGCGCCATCGCCAGCACCCGCGCCACATGCATCGCCTCGGCATCCGCCCCATCGCGGATCTGGTGGCGGCAACTGGTGCCGTCCGCGACCACGATGGCATCGGGGGCACGTTTGCGCACCGCCGGCAGCAGCGACAGCTCGGCCATCGCCTGCGACGCCGCGAAGTGCTCCGCCTCGTAGCCGAAGCTTCCGGCCATGCCGCAGCACGACGACTCCACCGGTGCCACCTTCAGGCCCGGAATCCATCCCAGCACGGTCTGCACCGGCGTAAAGGCATCGAACGCCTTCTGGTGGCAGTGCCCGTGCACGATGGCCTCGGAGGCCTGCAACGGCTGCAGCGGCAGTTCCAGCCGGCCCGCCTGCCGTTCGCGCACCAGGAACTCTTCGAACAGGAAGGACAGGCTGGCAAGCTGGCGCGCCTCGTCGCCATAGCCATAGCCCAGGAACTCGTCGCGCAGCGACAGCAGGCACGACGGCTCCAGGCCCACCACCGGCACGCCGCGCTCGACGAACGGGCGCAAGGCGTCCAGCAGGCGCCGCGCCTCGGCCTTGGCCTGATCGACCAGGCCCGCGGCGAGGAAGGTGCGGCCGCAGCACAGCGGGCGCCCGCCCGCAACGGTATTGAAATGCACCGTATAGCCCGCGGCTTCCAGCACGGCCTGCGCGGCGCGCGCGTTGTCGGGCTCCATGTAGTTGCTGAAGGTATCGACGAACAGCAGCACTTCGCGGCCTTGGGCCTTGCTGTCTGCGGCAGCGCCGGCGGCGTGGCCCGCCAGGAACGGCGCGGTGAAACGCGGCAGCGAGCGCTGCGGGGCAAGCCCCAGCGCTCGCTTGATCCAGCCCGAGACCCCGGGCACGCTGTCGGTCAGCGCCAGCAGGCCCGACACACGGCTGGCCACCGGCGCATAGCGCGGCAGGAAGGCCACCATGCGCTCGCGCAGGCTGATGCCGTGCCGGCGGGTCCAGGCGTGGCGCGCCTCGATCTTGAACTTCGCCATGTCGACGCCGGTCGGGCAGTCGCGCTTGCAGCCCTTGCACGAGACGCACAGGTCCAGCACGTCCTTGACTTCGGCACTGGCCAGCCCGTCCGTGCCGAGCTGCCCGGACAGCGCCAGCCGCAGCGTGTTGGCGCGGCCGCGCGTGACATGCTGCTCGTCCTTGGTCACGCGGTAGCTGGGGCACATGGTGCCGGCGTCGAACTTGCGGCAATGGCCGTTGTTGTTGCACATCTCCACGGCCGAAGCGAGACCGTGCGTGGCGGTATCGTTGCCGGTGCCGGGCGCGGTCTCCACGCCCGTCAGCGGGTCGCGCCGCACGTTCCACGCCGACCAGTCCAGCGCGGGCGTCAGCGGCAGCGCGGCGTAGCCGGGCGCGAAGCGGAAGTTCTCGCGCGCATCCATCCTGGGCGGGCGCACGATCTTGTCGGGGTTGAAGCGGTTGTCCGGATCGAACAGCGCCTTGATCTCGCTGAACGCGGCGTTGATGCGCGGGCCGTATTGCCAGGCCACCCATTCGCCGCGGCACAGGCCGTCGCCGTGCTCGCCGGAATACGCGCCCTTGTACTCGCGCACCAGCTCGGCCGCTTCTTCCGCGATCTCGCGCATGCGCAGCGCGCCGTCGCGGCGCATGTCCAGGATCGGCCGCACGTGCAGCGTGCCGACGCTGGCATGGGCATACCACGTGCCCTCGGTCTCGTGCCTGTGGAAGACCTCGGTGAGCCGGCGCGTGTATTCGGCCAGGTGTTCGAGCGGCACCGCGCAGTCTTCGATGAACGAGACCGGCTTGCCGTCGCCCTTCATGCTCATCATGATGTTCAGGCCGGCCTTGCGCACGTCCCACAGCGCCTTCTGCGCCTTCTCTTCCGGCATCTTCACCACTGAGCCGGGCAGGCCCAGGTCCGCCATCAGCTCGGCCAGCTGGTCCAGCTGCGCCAGCAGCGCGTGCCGGTCGTCGCCGGCGAATTCCACCAGCAGGATGGCCTGCGGATCGCCGCTCAGCGCGCGCTCGACCACCGGGCGGAAGGCAGGGTTCTCCATCGACAGGTCGATCATGGTGCGGTCGACCAGCTCCACCGCCACCGGGCGCAGCGTGACGATATGCTGGGTCAGGTCCATCGCCTGGTAGAACGTGGGGAAGTTGACCACGCCCAGCACCTTGTGCGCCGGCAGCGGCGCCAGCTTCAGCGTGAGCTGGCGGCTGCAGGCCAGCGTGCCTTCGGAGCCGACCAGGATATGCGCCAGGTTGGCGTGGCCGTCGTCGGTATAGGCGCGCGGGTTCTGGCAGTCGAACAGGTCGATGTTGTAGCCGGCCACGCGGCGCAGCACCTTGGGCATGCGCTCGGCGATCTCGCCGCGCTCGCGCGTGGCGATGCGCTGCAGCCCGCGCAGGATGCCCTCGGCGCGCCCTGCCGCCACCGGCTGCGCCAGCGAGCCGAAGTGGCAGTCGCTGCCGTCGGCCAGCACCGCGTCGATGGCCAGCACGTTATGCACCATGTTGCCGTAGGCGATCGAACGCGAGCCGCACGAGTTGTTGCCGGCCATGCCGCCGATGGTGCATTGCGCGCCGGTGGATACGTCCACCGGGAACCACAGCCCGTGCGGCTTGAGCCAGGCGTTCAAGTGGTCCAGCACGATGCCCGGCTCCACCGTCACCGTGCGCGCGCCGGCATCGAAGGCGACCACGTTGTTGAGCCACTTGCTGGTGTCGATGACCAGCGCCTCGCCCACGGTCTGGCCGCACTGGCTGGTGCCGGCGCCGCGCGCCAGCACCGGCACGCGCTGGTCGCGCGCGATGTCGAGCGCGCGCACCAGGTCGGCCTGGTCGCGCGGCACCACCACGCCGACCGGCATGATCTGGTAGATCGAGGCGTCGGTGGCGTAGCGCCCGCGCGCGGCGCGGTCGAACAGCACGTCGCCGCGCAGTTCCTTGCGCAGCAGCGCCGACAGCGGCGACAGCGGCGAATTGGCCCGATGCTGCGCGGGCACCAGGTGGATCGGCTTGACCAGCAGGGAGGACGAAGTCATGTTCATGGCATGCAAGAAGCAAGGGCTGCGCGCCCGCGGCGATGCATGCGGCCGCCTGCGCGGCGACCGCATGCCCTGGTGAGGTTCCGGTGCGAAGGCCGGCGGGGCGCGGAGCGTGCCGCGCCCGCAGTGCCAAGGCTCAGGCCGCGGCCTTGAGCACCGGCAGCTCGGCGTGCGCTTGCAGCGACGCCATCGCCGCGGCCACGCCGCTGCCCGCCAGCGGCACGCCCGCCAGCTTCAGCCCCATCTCGCAGCCGGCGAGCGTGGCCATCAGGGTCAGGTCATTGCAGTCGCCGAGATGGCCGATGCGGAACATGCGGCCGCGCATCTTGCCCAGCGCCTGCCCCAGCGACATGTCGAAGCGCTCATAGATCAGCTTGCGCACCGCGTCGGCGTCGACGCCGTCGGGCATCATCACGCCGGTCAGCACCGGGCTGTACACCGCCGGATCCGCGCACTGGATCTCCAGCCCCCAGGCGCGCACCGCGCAACGCGTCGCTTGCGCCAGGCGCTGGTGGCGCGCGAACACCTGCTCCAGGCCCTCGCCCAGGATCATGTCGAGCGCTTCGGAGAGGCCGTACAGCAGGTTGGTGTTGGGCGTGTACGGCCAGTAGCCGTTCTTGTTGGCCTCGATGATCTCGGCCCAGCCCCAGAACGCGCGCGGCAGCGTGGCGTGCTCGCTGGCGGCAACCGCCTTGGGCGAGAGCGCATTGAAGCTGATGCCCGGCGGCAGCATCAGGCCCTTCTGCGAGCCGGACACGGTCACGTCCACGCCCCACTCGTCATGGCGATAGTCGGCCGAACCCAGGCCGGAGATGGTGTCGACCAGCAGCAGCGCCGGGTGCCCGGCGGCATCGATGGCCCGGCGCACCGCGGCGATATCCGAGGTCACGCCGGTCGAGGTCTCGTTGTGCACCACGCAGACGGCGCGGATCGCGTGACCGGTGTCCTCGCGCAGGCGCGCTTCGATCATGTCCGCCTGCACGCCGCGGCGCCAGCCCTCGATGCCGGGCAGGCCCAGGAATTCCGGCCGCAGGCCCAGCGCCTCGGCCATCTTCTTCCACAGCGTGGCGAAGTGGCCGGTCTCGAACATCAGCACGTGATCGCCCGGGCTGCACGTATTGGTCAGCGCGGCTTCCCAGGCGCCGGTGCCCGAGGCCGGATAGATGATCACCGGATGCCGGGTCTTGAAGATTTCCTTGATGCCTGCCAGCACCTTGCGGCCGAGCGCGCCGAACTCCGGCCCCCGGTGGTCGATGGTCGGATAGCTCATCGCGCGCAGGATGCGGTCAGGCACCGGGCTCGGGCCGGGGATCTGCAGGAAGTGGCGGCCAGAGGGATGGAAATCGAGATGAACCATGGGAATCGCGCCTCCGTTATGGATTATGAATTTTGAATGCAATCGACTATAGCAGAGCGCCCAAGTCACACCAAGGCGAAATTTGCGCGCTTTTATAATGGTTAACCCGGGGTTTGGCGGCAGAAAACAAGATGCAGTAGAATCCGCGCCACGCGCAAAGGGGATATTGAATGCAAAACTTCGAGAACGATGGTCCGGCAGTGAGCCCTGCCCCGCCCGTGGCGGCGCCGTCGCTGCCGCGCCTGGCACGCCCGCGCCTGCACGACACCGTGGTCGAGCACCTGCGGCAGTTCATCGTCGAAGGCGTGTTCGCCCCCGGCACCAAGCTCAACGAACGCGAGTTGTGCGAGACGCTGGGCATCTCCCGGACGCCGCTACGCGAGGCGCTCAAGGTGCTGGCGGCCGAGGGCCTGGTCGATCTGTTGCCCAACCGCGGCGCCAGCATCTCGCGCATGAGCGAGGCCGAAGTCCGCGAGAGCTTCGAGCTGATGAGCGGGCTGGAGGCGTTTTCCGGCGAACTGGCCTGCGAGCGCATCACCGCGGCCGAACTCGCGCAGATCAAGGCGCTGCACTATGCGATGCTGGCCTGCCGCGCCCGCAACGACTTGCCGGGCTACTACAGCCGCAACCAGGAGATCCACGACCGCATCAACGAGGCCGCGCGCAACACGCCGCTGCGCCAGACCTACCAGTCGATCAACCGCCGGCTGCAGGCCCTGCGCTTTCGCTCCAACCAGCAAAGAGGCAAGTGGGATGATGCGGTCGAGGACCACGAAGAAATGATCCGGGCGCTCGAAGCCCGCGACGGCAAGCGGCTGGCGGTGATACTGAAGCGCCACTTGCTGGAGAAGCGCGATGCGGTGCTGCCGCTGGTGTCGGGCGACCACGCTGCCAGCGGATCTTTCTGAAATCGACGCCGGACGGCGTATCACCCCTGCCAGGGCCGGATTTTTCTTGCCTCCACGCGGATACTGTATATATTTACAGTACCTGTATGGATGAACAGTGGAGTCCCGGCATGGAACACCTGATCCGCGTGCAAAACGACTATGACCGCCAGGTGCTGGCCTGGCTGCGCGGCCGCATCGGCGACGCCGCGCTGCAGAGCGTGGTGCAACGCCTGGCGGGTCCGCGCAAGCCCTATCTGTCAACGATCTGCCGCAGCCTGGGCATCCGTCCGCCCAGCCGGCGTCAGTTCGCCGCCGAGGCGGCGCGCATGCACCGCGCGGTCGGCGACAGCTACCTGGCCCGCATCAGGGAAATCCTGGCTAAAGCCCCCACGCACGAAGCCCCTCACCAGTAGACAGTTGTCGATCACCGGCCACGCCCGGGCCAGCGAGCGCAAGCCCGACGTATCATGGAAAGCCCCGTTCCCGTCACACGGCACGGGGCTTTTTGCTTCGCAGCGTATTCATCTATCCAGGGCCGATATGAGCGAACACCGCATTCCCACCCGCGCGCTGCACCAGTGGGTGACCGATCTCTGGCTTGCCGCCGGCAGCACCGCACGGGAAGCGCAACTGACCGCCGACCACCTGGTCGGCGCCAACCTGAGCGGGCACGACTCGCACGGGGTCGGCATGATCCCGCGCTATGTGCTGGCGTGGCAGGCCGACGAGCTGCAGCTGAACCGGCAGGTCAGCGTGCTGCAGGACGCCGGCAGCCTGCTCAGCCTGGACGGCAACCGCGGCATGGGCCAGGCGGTGACGGCGCAGGCCATGGAGATGGCCATCGCCCGCGCCCGCGAGCACGGCGTCTGCGTGATGGGGCTGCGCCAGTCGCACCACCTTGGCCGCGTCGGCCACTGGGCGGAGCAGGCCACGGCCGCGGGCATGATCTCGATCCACTTCGTCAACGTGCTGTCCAAACCCATCGTCGCGCCCCACGGCGGCTACGACGCGCGCTACGGCACCAACCCGTTCACCATCGGCGTGCCGATGGCGGGCGAGCCGCCGCTGGTGCTGGACTTTGCCACCAGCGCCATCGCGCTGGGCAAGGTGCGCGTGGCCCACAACAAGGGCGTGCCGGTCGCGCCCGGCTGCCTGCTCGATGCGCAGGGCGAGCCCGCCACCGATGCCGCGGTGATGTACCCGCCCGCCGGCGCGCCGCAGGGCGCGTTGCGGCCCTTCGGCGAGCACAAGGGCCATGTGCTGGCGGTGATGTGCGAACTGCTTGGCGCCGCGGTCACGGGCGGCCATACCATCCGCCCGGAAACGCTGCGGCATGAGCACGCGGTCTGGAACAACATGCTGGCGATCGTGTTCGACCCCGCGCGGCTTGGCACCAGCACCACGTTCGGGCATGAAGTCGCGGCCTTCGCCGACTGGATGAAGAGCTCGCGCCTGCAGCCCGGCCAGCCCGGCATCCAGCTGCCGGGCGAACCCGAGCGCGCCTGCCGCGCCGCCCGCGCACAACAGATCCCGGTCGACGCCGGCACGCTGGCGCAGCTGGACGACGCCGCCGCGCGCGTGGCCTCGGCCCGAGCCAGCGCGCATCCGGCGCCCGGTCCGCTGTCTGCGCTGGCGCTTGACTGACTATCATCAGATAGGCGCCCGCCGCCACGGCCGGCGCGCCCCCGGGCAATCGCCCCATCCCTACCGGACACTGACATGAGCAAGATCGGCTTTATCGGGCTTGGCGTGATGGGCAAGCCCATGGTGCGGCACCTGGTCGACGGCGGGCATACCGTGTTTGCCCATAGCCGCAGCGGCGTGCCGCAAGACCTGCAGGATGCCGGCGTGAAGGCCTGCGCCAGCGCCGAAGAAGTGGCGAAGCAGTCGGAGACCATCATCCTGATGCTGCCCGACACGCCCGACGTGGAACGGGTGCTGTTCGGCGAAAAAGGCGTGGCCGATGGCCTCGCCGATACCGCGGGCGGCGTCACGGTGATCGACATGAGCTCGGTCTCGCCGATCGCCACGCGCGAGTTCGCGCGCTGCATCGAGGCCATCGGCGCGGACTATATCGACGCGCCGGTCTCGGGCGGTGAAGTCGGCGCCAAGGCCGGCACCTTGTCGATCATGGCCGGCGGCAAGCAGGAGGTGTTCGAGCACGTGCTGCCGATCCTGCAGCTGATGGGCAAGAACATCACGCGCGTGGGCGCGGCCGGCGACGGGCAGGTGGCCAAGGTGGCCAACCAGGTGATCGTCGCGCTGACCATCGAGGCGGTCAGCGAGGCGCTGGTGCTGGCGGCCCGCGCCGGTGCCGACCCGGCGCGCGTGCGCGAGGCGCTGATGGGCGGCTTTGCCAGTTCGCGCATCCTGGAAGTGCATGGCGAACGGATGATCCGGCGCACCTTCGACCCGGGCTTTCGCATCGCGCTGCACCAGAAGGATCTGGAGCTGGCGCTGTCGACCGCGCGCGAGCTTGGCGTCGGGCTGCCCAGTACCGCGTCGTGCCAGCAGCTGTTCAACGTGTGCAGCGGGCTCGGCGGCGCGGGCTGGGATCATTCCGCGCTGGTGCGGGCGATCGAGCATCTGTCCTCTTACGCCATCGGCGACACGCCGCCCGCCGGCTGAGCGCAAGGCCGGCCCGCATGCCGCACGCCAACACCGCGTTGCTGACCGCGCTGGCGATGCTGGCGTTCGCCGGCAATTCGCTGCTGTGCCGGCTGGCGCTGAAGGGCACCACCATCGACGCCGGCACCTTTACGCTGGCGCGCGTCGCGGCCGCGGCGGCGGTGTTGTGGCTGATCGTGCTGGCGCGGCGCCAGGCCGGGCGCAACGGCGCGGGCGCCATCACCCTGGGCGGCAACTGGGTCTCGGCGCTGGCCCTGTTCTGCTATGCGGCGGCGTTCTCGTTCGCGTATGAGCGCCTGAGCGCCGGCACCGGGGCGTTGCTGCTGTTTGCCGCGGTGCAGGCCACCATGACCGGCTACGGGCTCTACAACGGCGAGCTGCTGCGCGCGCAGCAGTGGGTCGGCCTGGCGCTGGCGCTGACGGGCCTGGTCTGGCTGATGCTGCCGAGCCTGGCGACGCCGCCGCTGGCCTCATCGCTGCTGATGATTGCGGCGGGCATCGCCTGGGGCGTTTATTCGCTGCGTGGCAGGCGGGCCGCCGATCCGGTCGAGACCACCGCCGGCAACTTCGTGCGCGCCGTGCCCATGGCGCTCGCCCTCGGTGCCGCGATCCAGGCGCAGCGCACGCTCGATGCCACGGGGCTCGCCTACGCGGTGGTTTCCGGTGCGCTCACCTCGGGGCTGGGCTATGTGATCTGGTACGCCGCGATGCCGCGCCTGCGCGCGGCTACCGCGGCCACCGTGCAGCTGAGCGTGCCGGTCATCGCCGCGGTGGGCGGCAGCGCGTGGCTCGGCGAAGCGCTGACGTTGCGGCTGGCACTGAGCGCGGCGGCGGTGCTGGGCGGCATCGCGCTGGTCATCCTGGGCAAGCGCGCCGAGCGCGCCTAGCCTGCGCGCTGCCGGCCCCGGGTCCGCGCGCCGGCGAAGCCGCCGCCATGGAACACCAGCGGCGTGCCCGGCGACGCGCCATAGGCCATTACTTCCACGACGAACAGCACATGGTCGCCCACCGTGCGCACCGAACGGTGCCGGCAGATGAACCAGGCCAGCGTGCCGTCGATCAGCACCGTGCCGCACGGGCCGGCGCGATGCGCGATGCCGGCGAAGCGATCGTCGGCACGCGCCGCAAAGCGCCGGCACACCTCAAGCTGGGCGCTGCCCAGCACGTTGATGGCGTGGCAGGGCGCGGCACGCAACACCGGCAGGCTGCCGGAGCTGCGCGCCAGGCACCACAGCAGCAACGGCGGCGCGAGCGACACCGAAGTGAACGCATTGATCGTCACGCCGACCGGTTGGCCGTCGGCACCGGCGGCCGTGACCACGGTGACGCCGGTGGCAAACTGGCCCAGCGCATCGCGCAAGGCGCGGCGCGCCGCGCCATCGTGGCTGATGGCGCAGGCGTCTTCGCCCTGGCCGCTGTCGTTGCAGGCCTCGGTGTCGTAGGGCAGTTGTGCCAGCGCGGACATCATTGCGCGGCCGTCCGCACCTCGCCGGGCGGCGCATCGATATCCAGCCCCAGCGCCATGCGTCCGGCGTACTCTTGCTGCGCCCCCGCCTGCAGCGGATGGAAGCGCGCGCCCTGCGCATCGCGGAAGCGCCGCTCCAGCCCGGCATCGCGATAGAAGCCCGCGCCGCCGGCCAGGTCCATCGCCGCTTCCACCGTCGCCAGCACCGCGCGCGCCGCCAGCGCGCGGGCGCTCATGATGCGGTTGGTGGTTACCGCGCCGGGCGCCGGGCCCGCAGCGGCCGCGAACATCGCATCGAGCGCCAGCTGCGCGGCATCCGCTTCATTGCACAAGCGCCCGGCGGCCTCGACCGCATGCGCGTTCAGGCGCCGCTGCCGCGCCAGCTGCAGCGCGATATCGCGCGCGGCCTCGGCAATGCCGACGTAGACCGCGTAGATCAGCGGCAGCGCGATCATCGCCACCGTATGCATCATCGGATGCCATACGCCTTGCGGGCGGCGCGCGGCAATGGCGGTGTCGGGCACCAGCACGCCTTCAAGCATGACATCGTGCGAACCGGTGCCGCGCATGCCCAGCGTGTGCCAGTTCGACAGCACGCGCACGCCCGGCGATTTCATCGGCAGCGCGAAATGCAGCACCGTGGGCCCCGCCTGCGGATCGTCATAGACCGCGCAGGTCATGAACAGGTCCGCCACCGGCGCGCCGCTGGCGAAGATCTTGCGCGCGTCCACGCGAAAACCGCCGTCGACGCGCGTGGCCTTGCCGCTGCCCTGCAGCCAGTCCGAGCCGCCGCTGCCGAGCAGCACCACCTGCTCGGCCCCGACGCGCTTGAGCAGCCCTTCCACCGGCGCTTGCTGATTGCGCCAGCGCCATGCGGCCGTGGCCACGGGATGCGTATGCATGGCAAAGGCCAGTGCGGTCGAGCCGCAGTACTTGCCCAGTTCGCGCAGCACCGCGCCCAGCTCCTGGTGCGACAGCCCGGCGCCGCCCAGCTCCTGCGGCACCGCCGCGGCAAAGAAGCGGTGCGCGCGCAGGTCTTCATAGTTGGCGCTGACGAACTGCTCGCTCGCGTCGATCTCGGGTGCGCGGCCATCGAAGGTGCGGCCCAGCGTGGCGGCAAGGCCGATCCAGTCGGCCTGTGCGCCGGCGCTGGCATCCGCTGCGGAAAGGGTTTCCATGGTGTTTGTCTCCGTCCAGTCATGGTGCGTGTCCTGCGCCGTTGTACGGCCACGGGCACGGTGCTAGTATCGGAGCCCGGTCCCCTCGCCCGTATGATCGGGCGTCCGGCTTTCTTGCGCGAAACCCCGGATCTGGAGGAATGTGGCCATGGATGCCTTGTCCGACCTCTTGCGCGCCGTGCAGCTGAGCGGCGCCGTGTTCCTGAACGGCGAATTCAAATCCCCGTGGTGCCTGATCAGTGAAGCCGATGCTGAATTGCGCGCCGCGTTCCTGCCGCGCGCCGACCGCGTGGTCTCGTATCACCTGATTACCGAAGGCATCTGCTGGGCGCGGCTGGTCGACGACACCGGCCCCGGTGTGCGCGTGGAGGCCGGCGAACTGCTGGTGGTGCCGCAGGGCGAGCCCCATGTGCTCGGCAGCGACCTGCACCTGCAACCGCTGCCGTCTGCGCCGCTGGTCTATGACCTGCTGCGCAACAGTCCCGGCGAAGTGATGCGCGTCTCGTACGGCGGCGGCGGCGAACCCACGCGCATGGTCTGCGGCTTTCTCGGCTTCGACGACACCATGGGCAATCCGCTGCTGACGTCGTTGCCGCGGCTGTTCAAGGTGGGCCTGGGCAGCGGGCTGGAATCGGCGTGGCTGGCGTCGGCGCTGGCCTTCGCCACCTCGGAAGCGGCGGAGCCGCGCGCCGGCACCGCCACCGTGCTGGCCAAGCTGTCGGAGCTGCTCTTCGTGCAGGCGGTGCGGCGCTGCATCGACACCCTGCCGGCCAATGAAAGCGGCTGGCTCGCGGCGCTGCGCGACCGCTACGTGGGACGTGCGCTGTCGCGCATGCATGCGCGGCCGGGGTATCCGTGGACCGTCGACGAACTGGCGGGAAACGTCGGCCTGTCGCGCTCCGCGCTGGCGCAGCGCTTTACCGACTTGCTGGGGCAGCCGCCGATGCAATACCTCGCGCACTGGCGCCTGCGCACCGCTGCCGCCGAATTGCGCAGCGGCAAGCGCTCCATCAGCGAGGTTGCCGGCGCGGTCGGCTATGACTCCGAGGCCGCCTTCAGCCGCGCGTTCAAGCGCGAATTCGGGCTGCCGCCGGCCAGCTGGCGCCGCAACTGCACCGAAGCAGCGCACGCATGAACGCAAACGGCCCGCGCCTGGGGCACGGGCCGTCGAGTCGCCACGGGGTGGCCGCCAGTGGCTTACATCTTCTGCTTGGTGTTTTCCGCAGCGCCCTGCACCTTCTCGCCGCCGCGCTCGATATCCTTGCCTGCGCCGGCCATGGTGTTGCAACCCGTGACCAGCAGCATGCCAGCGAGGGCAAACAGTGCGGTTAGCTTTCTCATGATGATCTCCTTGCTTCGTGTGGATGCGGCATGCGCCGCCAGGATGGAATAGCTCGGCATGGCTTGACCGGGCAGCCTGTTGCCCAACCGGCAATTGGATCGTAGCAACCCGTGGCGGCACG
This sequence comes from Cupriavidus taiwanensis, assembly GCF_900249755.1. Classification (NCBI taxonomy): domain Bacteria; kingdom Pseudomonadati; phylum Pseudomonadota; class Betaproteobacteria; order Burkholderiales; family Burkholderiaceae; genus Cupriavidus; species Cupriavidus taiwanensis. Next base: position 605,694 of record NZ_LT976854.1, on the reverse strand, counting down.
AAAAGTCGGCTTTCGTCCTACCGCGATGTCAGCAGAACGCGCGACATGCCGAAGCGGCGCGTTGCACTATGGCGGTGCCGGCGCGGCGCCTGCCGCCTGGTCCCGAAAATGCTTGTAGGACAGCCACCGATAGCCCGCGCGCACCGGATCGCTTAAAACCCCTAATGTCTGTCACTGCCAGCCATCCCGGAGGAACACCATGACGTCACGCAGCATCCACGTGCTTCCCGCCACGACCGGCGACACCGAATACGCCAGCGAGGGCGAATGGGCGCTTACGATCGAGGGCCTGGAGAGCGGCTCCGACGACTCGGCACTGCACTTCCCGACACAGGAAGCCGCCATCGCCGCCGGCTGGATGCGCGCCCGCGAAGACGGTCTTCCGCTGTGCATCCATGGCCGCGACGGCCTGGTGCGTGAACGCAAGATCTATTGCCGCGATGCCCGCGGCAATTCCCGCCTCGGCCGCTAGCGCCATCATTGCCTTGCATGCCCGCCAGCACACGGCGGGCTGCAACAGTTCATTGCGCCAGATGCATTGAGTCACATCAAAGTGTTGCGCATCTTCTGCTGAAAACCCCGGGTCCACCGCCAATACTGGAGTCAGGCCGCAGGCCGACGACCAGCACAACCGAGACCCGCCATGCGCTTTCTTCTCCGATACCGTCCGCTCGATATCTATCCCGATCCGCTCGATGCCCGGGTAGCGGAATTGCACGAGCTGGCCGAAGACATCCAGGCGCGCCACGCGCGCAAGTGGCGCCGGCATGGCTCCATGCTGAGCCGGCACGAGGGCACCCAGGCGTGCTTCCCGGCCGGGGACCCGCAAACGCGGCACTGAGGCACGCGGACGGGAAAATTCCCGACATTGCGCACAAATGTGAACAAGTGTCATATCGGGTTGGCAAGGCCATGACCCCTGCGAAAGAATGGTTGCCCGCAGGCCGCGGGCGCGATCCCCGCGCCCAGGGCCGCACCTTCTTTCTGACGCAGCGACATGAATCGAACCACCCGGGAATGCGTGATGGCGTTGATGTCCAGCCTGCGTGCCAACGGGCCCATGCCCCGGCACCGGCTTGCCGCCGCCAGCCGCCTGAGCGCCGCCGAACTGACCCGCGCGCTGAAATCCGCCCGCCAGATGGGCGTCGTGGCCTATGAAGGCGAGCCCGAGTTACCAGCCGAGGCCGATACCCTGCTGATGCTGACCGGCCGGCCCCTGCCACCTCCCCGGCGCGTCGCCGCCCCGCCGCGCGAAAACACCCCGCACTTTGAGCCATTGCTCGATGTCTGGGGCATCGCCCGGCCCGCCACGCTGCGACGGCGCCACGCTTCCTGACACCTCCCCCCGGCCCACGGCACGCGCGTTCCCGCGCGTGCCGTTCTTACAAAGGCAGGTAAAGCGCACACACCCAATCCCTGCCCCGCGCCGGCAGCGGCTGCCCGTTGCGCAGGGTACGGAACTTGCGCCATGCTCCAGGCTATGGCTTTCGCAATTCCTGAGCGTGTGCAATGAGGCAATACAATGCGCCCGGCACCACGGCGTCCCCCGCGCCGCAGGCGTCGCCACCACCGCATGACCCCACCTCCCCGCCCGGCTTCCAGCTCGAACCGGGGCGCAACTGCTGGCGCGTCGAGCCTTGCCGGCGCTTTGCCATGCTGGTCGACGCCGACGCGTATTTCCGCGCGCTGCGCGAGGCCCTGCCGCTGGCCGAACACACCATCTTCATCCTGGGCTGGGACATCGACAGCCGCATGGAACTGGTCCCCGCCGGCGCGCAGGACGGCCTGCCGGCCGGGCTGCGCGACTTCCTGTGCGCGCTGGCCGACCGTCGCCCCAACCTGCGCATCTACATCCTGAGCTGGGACTACGCCATGGTGATGGCGATGGAGCGTGAATGGCTGCCGTCCGCCAGCGCGCACTGGCAGGCGCACCGGCATCTGTCGTTCCGGCTGGACGGCAATCATCCTCCCGGCGCCTCGCACCACCAGAAGGTGGTGGTGATCGACAACAAGGTCGCCTTCGTCGGCGGACTGGACCTGACGCTGCGCCGCTGGGACGACAACCAGCACGCCCCCCACGCGCCGCTGCGCATGGCCGAGGGCCGGCCCTACGCGCCCTTTCATGACGTGCAGTGCGCGCTCGACGGCAACGCGGCCGCGGCGCTCGGCAAGCTGTGCGCGCAGCGCTGGCTGCGCGCCAGCGGCAGCCACCCGCGGCCGGTCGCGCGAACCGCTTCCGATCCGTGGCCGCCCAGCCTGGCGCCCGAGCTGACCGACGTACGCGTGGGCATTGCCCGCACCATGCCCATGTGCGAGGACGAGCCCGGCGTCAGCGAAGTCCGCATGCTGCTGCGCGACGCCATCGCCTCGGCCCGCCACAGCATCTACATGGAGAACCAGTACTTCAGCTCGGGCGAGATCGCCAAGGCGCTGGCCGCGCGGCTGGGGCACGAGGACGGCCCGGATATCGTACTGGTGTCGCGCCGCAACGAAAGCGGCTGGCTCGAGGCACACAGCATGGGCGTGCTGCGCGCACGCCTTTACCGGCAGCTGCGCGCGGCCGACAAGTTCGATCGCTTCCGCCTGTACTGCCCGACCATTCCCAACCTGCTGCCCGATTGCGTCAACGTCCACAGCAAGGTGACGGTGATCGACGACGACTTCCTCACCATCGGTTCCGCCAACCTCAGCAACCGCTCGCTCGGGCTCGACACCGAGTGCAATATCGTGGTGGTCTCCGGCGGCGAGCCGCGCATCCAGGCCGCCATTGCCGCCATGCGCGCGCGCCTGCTGGGCGAACACCTTGAGGTGGCGCCCGAAGCGTTCCAGGCGGAGGTGGCCCGCACGCGCAGCGTGCTCGGCGCGATCCAGAACCTGCAGCGCAGCGACGGGCGCTCGCTGGAAGACTACGTGCCGCCGCTGCCTGACGACGTCGATGCCGCGTCGCCGGCCGCCAACCTGCTGGACCCGATCGAGCCCATCGACAGTGACCAGGTGCTGGCCGAGTTCGTCAGCCACGAGGCGCGCCCGCGCGTGATCGGGCGCGTGGGGGCGATGGTGTTGCTGGCGCTGCTGGTGGCGGGGCTCGCGTTTGCGTGGCGCTATACGCCGCTGCGCGAGTGGGCGGATTTCCGTGCCTTGCTGGGCGTCATCGAACACGTCGACGAGATGCCGCTGGCGCCGCTGGCGATGATGGGCGTCTATCTGGCCGGTGCGGTGACGCTGCTGCCCGTGACGCTGCTGATCCTGGTCACGGTGGTGGTGTTCGGCCCGCTGTACGGCGCCGTGCTGGCCCTGTGCGGGACGGTGCTGAGCACCGGCGCGGGCTACCTCGCCGGCCGGCTGCTGGGACGCAACGCCGTGCGCCGCTTTGGCGGCAGGCGGCTGAACCGCGTCAGCCACCAGCTGGGCAAGCACGGCATAGTCGCCATGGTGGTGCTGCGGCTGGTGCCGATCGCACCGTTCTCGCTGGTCAACCTGGTGGTGGGTGCGTCGCGCATCAGCCTGCGCGATTGCCTGATCGGCACCGCGCTGGGAATGCTGCCAGGCATCGTGGTCAGTGCCTTGCTGGTGAACCGGGTCGCCGCTGCGGCGCGCGACCCGGGGCTGGTCACCTTCGCGCTGCTGGCGCTGGTGCTGCTGGTGCCGGCATCACTGCTGCTGTTGCTGCGCCGCCGGCGCCGGCGCAATGCGGCGCGGCAGCGCGGTGGCCGCCACGACGATCCGCCGGGCCCCGGTTCGCGCTTGTCGCGGCTGGCACGGATGGCCGCGGAGCGCTCCTGAAGCTCAGGGCTGGCGGCGGTAGCTGGCCTTGACGATCTGCGTCCACTCGCCGTTCTCTCCCTGCATGTAGGAAGTCAGTTCGCGGTGGTTGTCGTCGCGGAAGGTGATCACATCGCGGTACTGCACCATGCGGCCATTGCCCGAGCAATCCGGCCCTTCGGCGCGCAGCGTCAGTTGCTGGCCGCCCTCGTCGAGGTCGCCCTCGTAGACCCACAGGTGCGTCATCATCGAGCCGATAAAGGTGCCGACAAAGCGCTTGCGCGCCGGATCGTAGCCCAGCGTCATGACCGTCGAGGCCGGGCCGCAGCCGGGCATGTCGCCCTGGGCCACGCACTGTACCCAGACGTCGCCGATGCTGCTGACCCGTTCCGGGATTTCCCATTTCTGCACCGGCTGGTCCGGTCCCATCACGGCCTCGCCCTGCGCTATCCAGTTGCCAACCAGGCGTTGCAGCCAGCGGTGTTCCTTTTGTGCTTCGAGTTGCATTTTTGGTCTCCGGTAGGTGGTTACTGCGCCAGTACGGCTTATGTTTCGGCGATTGCCGCGAGCATTTGTGGATGCCGTACACATAGACTAGCAAACGAAATGTACAGTGTCCACATTAAATTGCAGCGATCCGCGCCGGCAAGACCATCGGGCTATTGATGCGGCAGCCGCAGCTTGGGCACGGCGAAGCGGTTGCCCTGCGCGCGCTTTACGTCGCACTGGACCTTGGCCTCGCGCACGGCGCCGTCGTGGGCCAGGTATTCGACGTCGGCCACCACGCTGTAGTTGTCCTTGTCGATCTGGCGCGCGGTGGCGCCCACCCACTTGAAGCTGCCCGGATTGGGCAGCGCCGCCTTGACCGCGTGCTTGCAGGCGGCCTCGGGCGCGCCCTCCTTGCCGGGCGGCCGGGATGCGTCCGGCTGGGCCGCGGCCGCCGCGCCGGTCGCGGCAAACGCCACCGCCAGCGCGGTGGACAGCAAACGTGGGGAAAGCGGCGAAAACATCCTGGACTCCTGCGGCTGGGCGGCGCCAGCGCGCATCTCCCTGGCGCCGGCGTCGATGCAGTTCAGGCCGCGGCGCGGGCGCGAAAGTTCCCTTGCCGCCACAGCCAGCGGCCCTAACGCCGCACGCAGGCCTTGTAGGTGAACTTGTCGCCCCGGAACATGAATTCCGAGAACGCCAGCGGCCGCTCGTCGATATCGTGGGGCGTGAAGCGGATGCGCAGCAACGGCTCGCCCGGCTCGACCTTCAGCCGGCGCGCGGTTTCCGCGGTGGCGGGAATCGCCGCGCTTTCGGTATGCAGGTACTTCAGGCGATAGCCCAGCCGCGCCTCCAGGATCATCAGCGCATCGTGGTTTTCCAGGTCGTGCTCGAGGATCGCGCGCATCAGCGCTTCGGGCGCCATGGTCACGCCCACCGCCACCGGCGTGCCGGCCACCGACTTGAGCGTGGTCACGCTCAGCAGCTTGCTGCCGGGCGGCGCGCGCAGCGCGTCGGCGGCGACGGCCGGCGCGGTGACCAGCCGCGTCGACAGCAGCTTGCCGTGCGCTTCGTGGCCGCGGGCGCGCATGTAGTCATAGAAGCCGGTCAGCGGCCCCAGGTCCGCCTGGCCCGTGGGGCGGCTGACGAAGCTGCCCTTGCCGTGGACCGTTTCGATCAGCCCCTCCGCCAGCAGCGACGCCAGCGACTGGCGCACGGTAATGCGGCTGACGCCGAACTCGGCCATCAGCTCGGCCTCAGACGGCAGCTTGATGCCCGGGGTCCATTCGTTGTTGACGATGCGCTGGCGCAGCGCGCCTTCGATCTGCTTGAAGCGGGGCAGTGAGCTGGTTGTCACGAGAGTCGGCGGATCAATGGGATAGCCCATGCGGGGATGGCCCATGCGGGCATCTACTTATCATAACAACGTTGACTCATCATAACATGTCATGACAACATGAGCCGGCACAACCATGACAAGACTCGCGGCGCCGGCTGCAAGGAACACGACGTGACGGCGCACGCATACGGAGACAATCGATGCCAGACCTGAGCGCCTTGCTGCAACCGCGCACCATCGCCGTGATCGGCGCATCCACCCAGCCCGACAAGGTGGGCGGCATGCCGGTGCGGCTGCTGAGCGAACTGGGCTACGCCGGACGCATCGTCCCGGTCCACGCCACGGCAAGCGAGGTACAGGGCCTGGCCGCGATCCCCTCGCTGGACGCGCTGGAAGCGCCGGCCGACCTCGCCATCGTGGCGCTGCCGGTCAGTGCCAGCCTCGATGCCATGCGCCAGCTGGCGCGCAACGGCACGCGCGCCGCGGTGTTCTTCACCTCGGGCTTTGCCGAAACCGGCGGCGATGGCGTCGCGCTGCAGGCCGAACTGGCGGCGCTGGCGCAGGCCCACGGCATCACGCTGCTGGGGCCCAACTGCCTGGGCGCGATGAACCTGCGCGAGCGCGTGTTCGCCACCTTTTCCCCGATGCCGCTCAGCGGGCTGCCGCCGGTCGGCGAGGTGGGGCTGGTCAGCCAGAGCGGCGCCTTCGGTGCCTATGCCTTCGCGCTCGCGCGCGAGGCCGCGCTGGGCCTGAGCCACTGGGTCACCACCGGCAATGAAGCCGGCCTGCATGTGGCCGACGTGATCGAATGGCTGGCGCGCGACGATGCCACGCGCGTGATCCTTGCCTACCTGGAAGGCTGCCGCGACGGCAACCGCCTGCGCCGCGCGCTGGCGGCCGCGCGCGCGGCGGGCAAGCCGGTGGTGGTGACCAAGGTGGGCACCACGCAGGCCGGCGCGCGTTCGGCGCAATCGCATACCGCCAGCCTGGCCGGCGAGGACGCGGTCTACCAGGCGGTGTTCGACGAGTACGGCGTGTTCCGCGCCGATACGCTGGATCAGTTCTTCCGGCTCGGCTACGTGCTGTCGCGCGGGCGCCGGCCCACGCGCTGGCAGCCTTCGGCGCAGGAGCCGGCCAATGCCGTCACGCCTGTGGCGCTGGTCACGGTCTCCGGCGGCGTCGGCATCATGATGGCGGACCAGGCCGAGGCGCTCGACCTGCTGCTGCCGCCGATGCCTGAGGCCGGCGCCGCCGCGCTGCGCCGCGCGATTCCGTTCGCCAGCACCGCCAACCCGATCGACGTCACCGGGCAGGTGGTGGCACAGCCCGAGGTATTGCTGGACGCGCTTGCCGCCGCCGCGCAAAGCCCGGACTACGGCAGCGTGGTGGCTTTCCTGGCCGGCGGCGTGGGCGCGCCGCGGCTGTGGCCCGGGCTGCAGCAGACCGTCGAGACCCTTTACCGCAGCGGCACCGCGGCGCCGCTGCTGTTCAGCGGCCTGGTCGATGACGACAAGCGCCGCTGGCTCGAAGCGCGCGGCGCGCTGGTGTTCCGCGAACCGGCACACGCGGTGCAGGCCGTGGCCGTGCTGGCCCGCGCCGCGGCGCAGGCAGCGGCAGCGCAGGCGCCGGGGGCCGCTCCGGCCGCCGCAGACGTGCTGCCCGTTCCCGAGGTGCCGCCCGGCACCACCGCCTTGTCCGAGTTCGAAGCCATGCAATGGCTGGCCGCTTGCGGCATCCCCACCGCGCCGCACGGCCTGGCGCGCGATGCCGACGAGGCCGTGCGCATGGCAGAAGCCATCGGCTATCCGGTCGCGATCAAGCTGTGCTCGCCCGACATCCTGCACAAGAGCGATGTCGGCGGCGTGGTGCTGAACGTGGCCGACGCGCACGCGGCACGCGCCGCCTTTGCGCAGGTGCGGGCCGCCGCGGCCAAGCACGACACGCCTGCGCGCTTTGACGGCGCGCTGGTCGCCGGCATGGTGCGCGGCTGGGGCGAGCTGATGGTGGGCGTGCGGCGCGACCCGGTGTTCGGCCTGGTGGCGCTGGCCGGCATCGGCGGCACCGCGGTGGAAATCTTCCGCCAGACCGCGTTCGGCCTGGCGCCGCTGAGCCACGCCCGTGCGCGCACCATGCTGCGCGCGAGCCGCGCCGGGGCGCTGCTGTCGGGCCACCGCGGCCATCCCGCCATCGATGCCGACGCGGTGGCCGAAGTGCTGGTGCGCGTCTCGCAGGCCGCCGCCGCGCTGGGTCCGCGGCTGGACACGATCGAGATCAATCCGCTGATCGTCACCGCCCGCGGCGTGGTCGCCGCCGATGCGGTGGTGACCCTGCATGCGGCCGAGCCCGACCGCCACGCAACCAGACAGACCGAGGAGACCACCCGATGAACCACCCCGCTGCGCCCTTCCTTGCCGGCGCCCCCATCGACACCCCGCAGGAAGCCCTGACCGCCGCGGCGGCACTGCCGCTGGTGCTGGCCACCTACCCGCTGTTCGAAAGCCTGCGCACCTGCCGGCTGCAGACTTCGGTGACACAGGCCACCGGCTACGGGCGCGCGCCGGTCAACACGCTGTCGGCCAGCACGCAGCCATGGACCCACCGCGACCGCGACATCGTCACGCCGGCCAACGACCTGCTCTACTTCTGCGCCTGGGTCAACCTGGCCGACGGCCCCGTCACGCTGCACGTGCCCGCGCTGCCGGATGCGCGCCGCTACTACGTGGTGGAACTGCTCGACGCCTGGACCAACAACTTCGAGAACCTGGGCCCGCGCAACGTGCCTGCCGCCGGCGCCGACATCGTGCTGGTTGGCCCCGGCCAGCACGCCGACGGGGCGCACGTGGTGCATTGCCCCACGTCGCTGGTCTGGCTGCTGGGGCGCGTGCTGGTGACCGGCACCGACGACCTGCCCGCCGCCAGCGCCTTCGAGCAGGGTTTCCGCCTGTCCGGCGGCAGCGCGCGGCAACCGGCCTGCGTGCGCGACTGGCAGGACAGCGGCGAACTGGCGCTCGACTTCTTCGCCAACGTCTTCAACGCGCTGCGCGAATATCCGGCCGAGCCTTCCGCCGCGGGGCTGCTGTCGCTGCTGCGCAAGTGCGGTATCCGAGCGGGCGAGCCGGTCGACGTGGGCGCGCTGCGGCCCGCGGTTCAGCAAGGCCTGGTGCGCGCCTGGCGCGAAGGCATGGCGCTGATCGAAGCCAATACCCGCAGCCATGCGCGCAAGAGCTGGACCTACAGCCTGCTGCTGGGCCGCTATGGCGACGACTGGATGCAGCGCGCCGTGACCGCGATGAAGGGCCTGGGCGCGCTGCGCGCCGACGAGGCCATCTACGCCGCCGCCGACTACGACGCCGACGGCGAACTGCTGCACGGCCGCCACGCCTACGCCCTGCACTTCCCGGCCGGAAACCTGCCGCCGGCGCAGGCATTCTGGTCGGTCTCGCTCTACGGCGCCGACCGCTTCTTCACCGACAACGCGATCGGCCGCTATGCGCTGGGCGACCGCAGCCCGGGGCTGCAGTACCACGCCGACGGCGGGCTCACGCTGACCATCTCGCACCAGCGCCCCGAGCACGCGCAGGAAAACTGGCTGCCGGCACCGGACGCGCCGTTCTACCTGATCCTGCGCCTGTACCACCCCACCGACGGCTTCATCGCCGGCGACTACGTGATTCCGCCGCTGCGGCGCATCGCCTGAAGGAGCCCACCCATGGCCATCCACGAGACTTCCCTCGAAGCACTCGCCCGCGACGCGGTGCGCTACACGCTGCCGCTGTACGAGATGGCGCGCATGCGTGCCGCCACCTGCCCGCGTCGCGACAGCGCCGGCACCTTTGCCGGCGACGGCCCCGATTCCCCGCTGCGCTGGATCAACACCGTCACGCATGTGCGCGCGCTGCTCGGCCCGCAGCACCGGCAGGTGGTCACGCCGAACAACGACACGCTCTACACCAACGCCTGGCTCGACCTGTCCCATGGCCCGCTGCTGCTGGACGTGCCCGACTGCCACGGCCGCTACTACGTGCTCGGGCTGCTGGACGCCTATACCAACCCGTTCGGCTACATCGGCACCCGCACCACCGGCACGCAAGGCGGCACCTGGCTGCTGCACGGGCCGGCCTGGCGCGGCGAGGTGCCGGCCGGCGCCACGCCGCTGCCCTGCCCCACCGATGCGGTCTGGATCATCGGCCGCATCCTGGCCGACGGCGAAGCCGACCTGCCGGGCGCGCATGCCTTGCAGGACGGCATCCGCCTGCGCAGGCCCGACGGCACTGCCGCCGCAACGGTGATTGACGCCGGCATGCACGCCGGCGAGCGGCCGGGGAATCCCGACCGCTACGCCGCCGTGGTCCAGCGCATGCTGATCGAAAACCCGCCGCCCGCCGCCGAGGCGGAGCTGGTGCGCAGCTTCGCCGACGCCGGCATCGGCAGCGCGCCGCTGACGCCGGCGCAACGCACCGCGCTGGCGGCGGCCCTGGTGCAGGTCGATGCCGAACTGGCCGCGCCGCGGGCTTCCGCGCTGGGCGGCGGCTGGTCGCTGCCGGTGGAAATCCGCACCTCGTTCGGCACGCACTACGCGCAGCGCGCCGAAGTGGCGCGCAACTACATCGGCGCGCTGGGCGTGGAAGAAGCCATGTACCTGATGGCCGATTGCGATGCCGATGGCTTGCCGCTGGACGGCACCCACCAGTACGAGCTGGTGTTCCCCGAGCAAGGCCTGCCGCAGGTGGGCGCGTTCTGGTCGCTGACCCTGTACCGCAAGGCCGACTGCATGCTGGCGGAGAACCCGCTGCAGCGCTATTCGCTGGGCGACCGCTCGCCGCACCTGCGCGCGGCGCCGGACGGCAGCCTGCGCATCGTGCTGGGCGCGCGTGGGCCGGCGGACGCGGACGATGCCGGCAACTGGCTGCCCGCGCCGCCCGAACCGTTCTACGTGGCGCTGCGCCTGTACGTCCCCGGCCGCGCGCACCTGGAGCGCACCTTCCGCTACCCCGCCATCCGCCGCATCAAGGAATCGTCATGAACCGAACCATCGTCTTCGCCCGGGCCGTGCTGACGGCCGGCGTGGCCCTGCTGTGCCTCGCCGGCCAGGCGCAGGCGCAGGCGTATCCGTCGCGGCCGGTCAAGCTGGTGTCGCCCTACGGCGCCGGCGGCTCCAACGACATCTCGGCGCGCATCCTCGCCGATGCGCTGGGCAGCAGGCTCGGCCAGCAGGTGGTGGTCGAGAACAAGCCCGGCGCCGGCACGCGGCTGGCCACGGAACAGGTGGCGCATGCCACGCCGGACGGCTATACGCTGCTGTGGGCGGCCGCGCCCTTCGCCATCAACACCGCCGCGGGCATTGCGCAGCGCTACGACGTGCACAAGGATTTCGTCGCAGTGGGGCCGCGCGTGCTGGGGCCGATCTTCCTGATCGTCAATGCGAACTCGCCGGCCCGCACCGTGGCGGACTTCGTGCGCATGGCCAGGGACAAGCCCGACGGCGTGACGGTAGCCTCGCCGGGCGCGGGCTCCGGCCCGCACCTGACCGCCGAGCTGTTCGGGCAGGTCGGCAAGTTCAAGCTGCTGAGCGTGCACTACCGCGGCGACGCCACCGCCTACACCGAACTGCTGGCGGGCCGCGCCGATGCCACGCTGACCGCCATCACCTCGGCGCTGCCCTTTATCAAGGCCGGCAAGCTGCGCGTGCTGGCGGTGGCTTCGGAACAGCGCACGCCGGTCTATCCCGATGCCCCCACCTTTGCTGAGCAGGGCTATCCGGGCATGGTCGGCTACGGCTGGTTCGGGCTGGTCGCGCCGGCGGGCACGCCGCCCGCCATCACCGAGCGGCTGAACCGCGAAGCGTCGGCCGTGCTGGCCGATGCGGAAACGCGCAACAAGCTGCTGGGCCTGGGCCTGGAGCCGCATCCCGAGCGCGGCAGCGCGTTCTCTGCCTTTATCGACCAGGAGATCGGCAAATGGGGCAAGCTGATCCAGGCCCGCGGCATCAAGCTGGACTAAGGTGCGGGCGCAAGGCACCCGAGTCAGTCAAACCGTGACATCGCATAGACAGGAGACCCAAGCCATCATGATGACCGTTGTCCGTTTTTCACCGCGGCAGCGCGGCACGCTGCGGCTGGCCGCGCTGCGCTGGCTCGGCGTCGCGGCGCTTGCCGTCGCGCCGCTTGTCGCGCAGGCACAGGGCGCCTACCCGGCCAAGCCCATCCACCTGATCGTCGCCTATCCGCCGGGCGGCCTGACCGACACGCTGGCGCGCGCCGTCGGCGACGGCCTGTCGCGCCAGCTCGGCAAGACCGTGGTGGTCGAGAACAAGGGCGGCGCCGGCGGCATCATCGGCACCGACTATGTCGCCAAGGCCGCGCCGGACGGCTATACGCTGCTGATGACCATTCCCGGCCCGATCACCGCCAACCTGGCGCTGTACAAGAAGCTGCCCTACGACCCGCGCACCGACCTGCGCCCGGTCTCCGACATCGCCACCGCGCGCACCGTGCTGGCCGTCAACAGCAGCGTGCCCGCCAGGACCGTCGCCGAGCTGCTGGCCTATGCCAAGGCCTCGCCCGGCAAGCTGCGCATGGGCTCCTGGGGCGCGGGCACGCAGCCGCACACCATCCAGACCTATTTCGCCAGGCAATACCAGGTGGACATGCTGCACGTGCCCTACCGCGGCGAAGGGCCGATGGTGACCGACCTGCTGGCCGGCCAGGTCAACGTGACGGTCGGCTCGGTGACCGCGCTCAAGCAGCATTTCGCCACCGGCAAGCTGCGACCGCTCGCGGTCACCGGCACGCGGCGCGCGCAGGCGCTGCCGGACGTGCCCACGTTCGCCGAAGCCAGCTACCCCGACGAGCCGTTCCGGCTGACCGGCCCGATCACGCTGATGGCGCCGGCGAAGACCCCGCAGGACATCATCGACCGCCTCGGCCGCGAAACCGCCAGCCTGGTCGCCAGCGCCGACATGCAGCGGCGCATCCTGGACATGGGCGCGGAGCCGCTGGGCACCACCCCGGCGCAGGCAGACGCGGCCTACAAGGCCTACCTGCCGGTGGTGCTGAAGCTGACGGCGGATACGGGGGTGACGCTGGACTGAGGGGCGCGGCCGTGGCTAGGCCACGGTCGCGTACGCCAGCGTCTTCGGCGTCTTGACGATGACTTCGGGTTGTGCGCCGACCACCACGGTGTCGTCGAGACGAAAGCCGCCGAGGCCATAGACGTACAGGCCCGGCTCCGCCGAATACACCTCGCCCGCCAGCAGCGCACGGGTGTTGAACGCCATGTCTTCCGGGTACTCGTGAAGCATCAGCCCGACCGCGTGGCCGGTGCGGTGGAACACGTAGTCGCCGCAGCCGGCCTGCTCGATCACCGCCTGCGCGGCCGCATCCATGTCGCACACCCGCCTGCCGACCACCGCCGCGGCGACGGCGGCGTCGGTGGCGTTTGCGGCGACCTGGTAGAGCCGCGCCTGCTCGTTGCCGGGCCGCCCGCAGAACCACGTGCGCTCGTTCTCGACATAAAGCCCGTTCAGGCGCGGCAACACCAGGTTGACGATGGTATCGCCAGCCTTGATGCGCGCGCCGCACGCGGCGCCGTCGCCGTGAGGCGATGCGGAAGCGGGACCGCTCAGCGTCCAGCACTTGAGGATGTCGAAATCCTCGCCCGGAAAGCGCCGCGCCGCCTCTTCGGACATCAACGCCGCCATGGCGTGGTCGAGTTCCTGCACCAGCCGGCCGGGGCGGATATTCTCGCGGTAGCGGTCCTGCACCCAGTCCGTCAGCGCGCCCAGCTCGCGCATGACCTGCAACTCTTCCGCATGCTTGACCCAGCGCAGGCTGCGCATCTCGGCCATGGCAGGCCGCAGCGTCAGCTCCGGCAGATAGCGCTGCGCCGCCATCAGGATCGGATGCTGGACATCGACCGCAATGCGCGACAGGCCCAGCCCTTTCGCACCCAGCAACGCAGCCACCACCTCGGGCAGTTGCGACGGCAACGGCAGCCGGTTGGACACGCGCGGATGCTCGGCGTAATAGCTCACGTCCGTGAGCCAGACCGTGCCCTGCTCGGTGGCAAAGCGCATGTGGTTGGTCGACAGCTCGTTCATGACCGCGAAGGTGTCGCCGTTGCGCGGCACCACCACGAAAACCGGCCGCTCCCATGGCCAGACGTCGAGCTGGAAGTTGGTGGCGTACTGGAAGAAGTCGGGCGTGCCGAATACCAGCGCGTCGACGCGCAGCCGGTCCATCAGCCGGTGCATGGCCGCGAGGCGATAGTCGTGTACGGCTTTGGTCAGATGTGCCATGGCTGCGGTCCTCAGAGCGAAATGCCAAGCTTGCGGATGATCGGGCCCCAGGTGTCGGCGTCGCGCTTCATGTAGCGCTCGACTTCGGACGGCGGACCCTTGATCGCTTCCAGGAACTGGAAGCCGAGCTTCTCCCTGAACTGCGCATCGTCCAGGATCTGGTTGATGTCGGCATTGACCTTGCTGATCACCGCCGCGGGCGTGCCCGAGCGGGCCACGATGGCGTACCAGCCGGGCACCTGCACGTCGTAGCCGAGTTCCCGGAAGGTCGGCACCGCGGGAAGCGCCTGCAGCCGCTTGTCGCCGGTGACCGCGAGCGGGACCAGCTTCTTGCCGGTAATGAAGGGCTGCACCCCGGCGACGACGTTCATCATCACCGGCGTCTGCCCGTTCATCAGGCTGGCCGAGCCGCCGGTGCCGTTGAACGGCACGTGCTGCAACCGGATTCCGGTGCGCTGGGCCACCAGCTCCATCGCCAGGTGAGTGGAATTGCCGATGCCGCCCGACGCAAAGCTGATTTCGCCCGGCCGGGCCCTGGCCATCTGCACGAAGTCCCTGAACGTGTCGACCTTGAGCGATGGCGCCGCGACAAACACGAACGGAGAATTCGCCAGCATCGCCACGCCAGCCAGGTCGCGGCCCGGATCGTACGGCAGCTTCGGATACAGGAATGGGTTGAAGCTCAGGTTGGATACGCCGGCGAAGAACAGCGTGTAGCCGTCGGCGGGCTGGCCGAGCACATAGCTGACCGCCAGCGTGCCGTTGGCGCCGGGCTTGTTTTCCACTACCACCGGCTGCTGCCAGGCACGGCTGAGCTTTTCCGCCAGTGCGCGCGCCAGCACGTCGTTGCCGGTGCCGCCGGCTTGCGGCACGACCAGCCGCACAGGTTTCGCAGGGAAGGCCTGCGCCTGCCCGATACCAGGCAGCGCCATCGCCACCCCGCTCGCGGCCAGCCAGGCCAGTAGTTGTCGCCGATCCATATTGCACCCCGTTGGTTTTGCCATGCTCCGCCGCGCTTGCGCAGCGTGCGGGACGCAATGTACCACGTGGTACACGGCACGGCAAAATCGGGGTTTACGCCGAGACCGGCGCGAAGATCGGTGTGGGTATCGGTGTGAATACCGGCGGCGTGCGCCGCTACTTACTGCCCTGGGGCGGCGCCGCCATCATGGCGGCGAAGTACTTCAGCGCGGCCGTCGTGCCCTTGCGGTCGCCAGTAGTGACCAGGTCCAGCAACAGCCCGCGCACGGTGGCCAGCTCCACGCGCGCGCGCAGCCGGGCCTCGGCGGCGCTCAGGCCCAGCTGCTGCTGCAGGCGGGCCGCCAGCGTGGTGGTCCAGCTGCCGACGACATCTTCGAGAAAGCCGCTGAAACGCTCACGGTCGCGGATCGCGCGGCCGTAGATCTCGAACATCAGCTGCATGATTGGCAGGTAGCCTGGCGCCGAATAGCGCTCCCACGCCGCCACCATCGCGGCCTGGGGATCCATGCCGGCCAGTTCCATGCGCTGGCGCGCTGACTGCTCGGCATGGCGGATGCGGTGCAACAGCGCCTGCCAGAAGCCATCACCGGAACCGAAGTAATAGATCAGCATGCGGTGGCTGGTGCCCAGCGCTTCCGCCACGCTGCGCAGCGACAGGTCGCCCAGGCCGTGGGCAAGGACGTGCTCCGTGGCGGCATCGAGCAGCTGGATGGCCTGCTCGCTGGCAGAGCGGTCGATGGGAGGATTGGATGTCGGCATGGAGTCATAGCAGGGGCGCCAGCCCCGGATTCTACGGCACCGGCTATCGCCCCCGGCTGGCCCGCGATGCGGCGAAATGGCCGTGATACAGTCGGCAACATGCGTCAGACGGACGCATATGTCCACCCGCAAGCATGAAAACGCTGCTGATCGTCTACCACACCATGACCGGAGGCACGCGCCAGATGGCCGCGGCCGCCGCCGAAGCGGCCCGCCGGCAGCCCGGCGTCACGGTCGTGCTCAAGACCGCCGCCGAGGCCGGCCCCGACGACGTGCTGGCCGCGGACGGCTACCTGTTCGCCACCCCGGAGAACCTGGCCGCGATCGCGGGCATGATGAAGGACTTCTTCGACCGCTGTTATTACCCAGTGCTCGACCGCATCAATGGCCGTCCCTACGCCGCCATGATCTGCGCCGGCAGCGATGGCCAGAACGCGCTGCGCCAGCTCGAGCGCATCGCCACCGGCTGGCGCCTGAACCCGGTCGCACCCGGGCTGATCGTCTGCACGCATGCGCAGACGCCGGAGCGCATCCTTGCCCCCAAGCAGATCGAAGCGGCGGACCTGGCCCGTTGCGCGGAGCTTGGCGAAGGGCTGGCGGCAGGTTTGGGGCTGGGGGTGTTCTGAAGCGCAAGCGCCCATCGGCCGCGCGCGTGAGTGATGAGCGGGAACAGGTCTTGCACGTCCAGCACATTCCCTCTGCCACCCCATGCCATGGAAGACCCCGAAATCACCGCTTCAGAAGCCCGGCGCGATCCCCTTGCCGGCACGGCGCGCGGCCTGATGCGCGTGGTCGATGCGCTGACGCAGACCGCGCTGGTGGTCGCCACCGCAACGCTGGCCTGGGTGCTGTGGCGCCGGTCCGATGCCTATGCGTGGTTCGGCGGCCTTGGCCCTGGCACGGCGGTGACGCTGGCGGTGCTGGTCACGCTGGTGGCGCTGCTGGGCGTCTGGATGGGCGTGCGCACATGGCGGCGGGTGGGATGAAGCGTCGCTAATCCTTACAACGACGCAGTAAAAACGGACCACAACGCACAGGAGATCCGGTGCCTGACACGCCGCTTCGCCGCACCAACCTGCTTGCCGTCGTGACCGGGGCGTCCTCCGGCATCGGCTATGAACTGGCCCGCTGCTGCGCGCAGCGCGGCTATGACCTGGTGATTGCCGCGGACGAGCCGCAGATCGAAATCGCCGCGGCGCAACTGCGCGACGCAGGCACCGAGGTAACGGCGCTGCTGGCGGACCTGTCCACGCCCGACGGCGTCGGGCAGGTCTGCGATGCGCTGGACGGCCGCCGCGTCGACGTGCTGTGCGCCAACGCCGGCCGCGGCCTGGGCCACGCCTTCCTCGACCAGGACTTCGCGGACATCCAGCGCGTGGTCGAGACCAACGTGACCGGCACCCTGCACATGCTGCACCGGGTCGGTCAGATGATGCGCGCGCAGCGCGAGGGGCGCATCCTGATCACCGGATCGATCGCCGGCTTCGTTCCCGGCACCTGCCAGGCCGTGTACAACGCGACCAAGGCGTTCCTGGATTCCTTCTCCTATGCGCTGCGGCACGAGCTGAAGGACAGCGGCGTGTCGGTCACGTGCCTGATGCCGGGCGCCACCGAAACCGATTTCTTCGAACGCGCCGACCTGCTCGATACCCGCCTTGGCCAGCAGAAGAAGGCCGACCCCGCCGAGGTGGCGCGGATCGGCTTCGATGCGATGATGCGCGGCGAAGGCGAGGCGGTACCCGGCTGGCAGAACAAGCTGCGCGCCGCCATTGCCATGGTGACGCCCGCGGACGTGCTGGCCGGGCAGCATCGCCGCATGGCCGAGCCGCAGGCGCCGGAGGACGAGCCACCGGCGCCATAGTGCTGCCTCGGCGCGATCAGCCCATGCGCGTGGTGCCGCCGGTGCTGTCGCGGCCCTGGCCCGGACCGCCGCTGCCGGTTTCCATGCCGCCGCCGTAGCTGCTGGCGCTGGAGCCGGTGGCGCTGCCGGAACTGCTGACGCCGCTGACATGCCCCTGCCCGGGCTGGCCGGATTGCGATCCGGACCGGGATCCGGACTGCGCCCCTTCGGTGATGCCGGACACGCCGAACGCGCCCGGCGCGCCCAGGCGCACCGCGTTATGGATCTCCTGCACGCCGAAGACATCGTCGACGATGTCCTCGATGCAGTACTTCTGGCGCCGGTCGCGCACGTTGCCGGTCAGGCGCACCACGCCGCCCTGCACTTCGACTTCGACGTCGCGCACGTCGACATGGCGCGCATGCGCGAGCCGTTCGCAGATATCTTCACGGATGCGCTCGTCGCTGCGCTGGTAGCCCTTGGGGCCCACGCGGTCGCGCCCGCGCGGCATGTCGGGCGACGCATTGCCGCGGCTGTCGCCCCATTCGTCGCGGACCTCGCTGCCGCGGCGCCAGGCTTCGTCCTCTTCCCATGGCGGACGCCCGGCGGAGGCTTCCCAGGCCCGCTGCGCCGGGCTGGAGCGCCCGCCGTAGTAGCCGGACTCGCGCACGCCGCTGTCGTGCCGCTGGCGGCCCTCATAGCGGCCCTCGCCGTAGTCGTGCGCGGGGCCGCCGCGCTGGCCATAGCGTCCCTCGCCGTAGCCGCGCGGGTCGTCGCGCGGGCCGTCGCCGCGACGGCGAGAATCATCGGCGTCGCGGTCGTCGCGCCACCAGGAGCCGCCGCCTTCATTTCGGAATGGATGCATCGCTGTCTCCAAGGGTTGAGCTTGCGGCGCGGCCTGGCGGGCCGCGCAGCCAGTCAGCGGGGCGCAAGTTCCATACCACTGGCGGGCATGGGGTGCGGCACGCATGCCGCGCGCCCCGCACCAAAGCAAAAGCGGGCGCCACCGTTACAGGGCGCCCGCCGTTGTCACGCAACCGGTTTGCCGCGTCAGGCGGCCAGGGGAGTGAGGCGGTGCGGGGCATCGTCCTCGTCTTCGTCCACGATCAGCACCACACCGCGCCGCTTGGCCGCGGCCATGCCGATGTTGACGGCGACGTCGCGGTCGTCGCAATGGACCAGGCCCTTGCGCGCGCTTTCGACCGTCAGTTCCCAGCCTTGCGCGGTCTGCCTGATCAGGAAGTTTGCAGCCATGGGTTGCTCCCTGTCGTTGGTGTTCTTGCAGCGTAGCCCATGGGCAGAACCGATAAATCGGCGTCTGTCCGATACCGTGTGGGCGCTTCTCCTACAGTGCTGCGGGATGGCGCCGCGGGCACCGACAAAATGCGCCAACAATGGATCCTGACAACCTGATGCCGTCGATCGTGGAAATACGATTATTGACGAGCATCACGGTTATAAGCCGGCCCCGATCCAAGAATCCTTTCGTATTACGAAAAGCCATAACGCGGAGGGTACGCATGCGGACAGCGCCGCACCGTGCCCCCGCGCAGGAGGAGATCATGGACACACACGCCGTCGCCGCCATGGGCGGCCCCGTTGCGGCCACATCGAGCCCGTTGCCCGCGCCCGCCGGCAAGAGCGTGCTGCAAGAGATGGAGCAGACCCGGCTGGCCATCGAGATGATCGGCCTGGGCGCGCGCCTGCAGGTGCTGGAAGCGGAAGTGTCGCTGCCGCGCGTGCGGTTGACGCGCCTGTACAGGGAGCTTTGCGGCGCGTCGCCACCCAAGGGCATGCTGCCGTTCTCGACCGACTGGTTCCTGGCCTGGCGCCCCAACGCCCATGCCTCGATGCTGCTCGGTGCGTACCGCTTCATGGTCCGTGCCGGCCTCCTGGACCGCATCCATGCCACGCTGGCCGCCTTCCGCCTGTATCGCGAGCACCTGTGCGTCACCGGCGAGGCCGCGCAGCTCAGCTTTACCCGCGCCTGGATGCTGGTCCGCTTCCATGAGCGCGGCATGCTGCGGCTGGCGCGCTGCCGCTGCTGCCATGGCGAGTTCGTGGTGCGCGCCGACGATGCGCGCCAGCGCCACATCTGCGGCCTGTGCCAGCCGCCGCCGCGCGCGGGCAAGTGTCGCACACCCCGGCCGCCACGAAACGGCGCGCCTGCCGGCGCATGAGCGCCGGTGCCCCCTTGCCATTGTCTGCTGGCGCACAGTCCGGCCACCCGCGCCCTTCCATGATGGATGCACCCGACCACCCCGCCGCCGGCGCTCCCGGAGCCTCGCCCATGTTCAAGATCCCCAAACTCGGCAAGATGCTGGGCACGCCCGCACCCGAGGCCAGCGGCGCGCCGCAGCCGGCGCCGCCGCGATCCCCCGCCGGCGCTGCCCGCCGCCAGGGCATGCCGGAACAGCTTGCGCAGAACCTCAAGACCCAGGGCGACGCCATGATCCAGTACGGCGCCCGGCTGCTGGTGATGCGCGAAATGCTGTGCGCCATGGCCGTGGCGCTGCCGCCCGATGCCCGCGCGGGCGCGCAGCGCCAGTTCCGCCAGCGCATCGACCAGCTGCTGTCGCTGACCGACGACCACGTGCTGCCGTCCGAATTCCACACGGCGCTGCTGGCCGAGGTCAACTATTACCTCGGCGAGCTGCGCCAGCGCTGACGGCACCGCGGCAGCCCCTGCCGGCCATCGCGTCGCCACCACTGTTGCCGGTTTGATACCGGTAGTAACTGCCATTCCTGGGGCCCTGGCATCGTGCTACAGTGCGCCCTCAGTCAAAGCATGAGCAGCGCCGCTTAGCGCACTCCAAGCCGCCCGGACCCGGGATACCGCCCCGGGATGGCGCGCCAGCGTTCCGCCCGGCTTTGCCGCCCCGACGCGCACACGGTGCGCACCAGGCGCCGGGCATGTGCCGGGAGCCGGCCCTTGCTCTTCGCGCCTTGCCGCGCACCTGACATCCGCCACCCGCGTGGCGCCGAACCATTGCCGCGCAGCCGCCTGCCCCCGGGCCCGCCCGAGCGCCGCTGCCGCACTCCAGGATCTTCATGACCCACCGGCTCCAGGCCGCGCTGACCATCGCAGCCTTCAAGCTCTTTGCCGCCCTGCCGTACGGCGTGACCGCCCGGCTGGGCGACGCCATCGGCAAGCTGCTGTACCGCATCCCCAGCCGCCGCCGGCGCATCGTCCATACCAACCTGGCGCTGTGCTTCCCCGACATGGACCCCGCCAGGCGCGAGCAGCTGGCACGCGACCATTTCGGCCATGTGCTGCGCAGCTACCTGGAGCGCGGCGTGCAGTGGTTCGGCAACGCCGAGCGGCTGGGCAAGCTGGTCGAGCTGGATTCGCGCATCGACCTGGCCTCGTGCGCCGAGCATCCGACCATCTTCATGGGCTTCCATTTCGTCGGCATCGAGGCCGGCTGCATGTTCTATTCGATGCGCCACCCGGTGGCGTCGCTGTACACGCGCATGTCCAGCCCGCTGCTGGAGCAGATCTCGCGCACGCAGCGCGGGCGCTTCGGCGCCGAGATGATCCCGCGCAACGGCAGCGGCAAGCAGGTGGTGCGCACGCTGCGCGCCGGCTGCCCGGTGATGCTGGCGGCGGACATGGACTTCGGCATCAACGATTCGGTGTTCGTGCCGTTCTTCGGCGTGCCGGCGTGCACGCTGACCTCGGCCTCGCGCCTGGCCAGCATGACCGGCGCGCGCGTGGTGCCGTTCACCACCGAAGTGCTGCCCGACTACCGCGGCTACCGGCTGCGCGTGTTCGACCCGCTCGAAGGCTTTCCTTCCGGCAGCGTCGAAGAGGATTCGCGCCGCATGAACGCCTTCCTGGAAACGCAGATCGCCACCATGCCGGAGCAGTATTACTGGATCCACCGGCGCTTCAAGAACCGGCCGGAAGGCATGCCGTCGGTGTACTGACGCGGACTAGCCGGCGGCGCGCCGCCAGGCCTGCTGGATCTCGGCGACCAACCGCTCCAGTTGCGCGGCATAGCGCGCATGGTCGCCGCGCCGCCCGGTTTCGCTGAACGGGTAGCTGATGTTGAGTCCGTACAGCTGCTGGTCCGGGCCCGAGAAGGCCGCGCCCACCGCCAGCAGATGCCCCGGCTGGTAGGCCGCGGTGCAATGGCCGTGCCGCTGTGCCTGCGCGATGCCGCGCAGCACGCGCGCCCGCATCCCGGGCCACGCCTCTCCCTGGCGGGCGGCGATGCCGGCCAGCAAGTCGCTGCGCACCGGCTCGGGCTGCGCCGCCAGCCATGACAGGCCGATCGCCGTCAGCTCCATCGGCACGCGCGAGCCCGGCACCACGCGCCGCGTGCGCGACACGCTGTCGCGGCTGTGTCGGATCGACGCCAGGTACACCATCTCCAGCTTGTCCCCAACCGCCAGTCCCACGTTGACCTTGCCCGCCTCGGCCACCTTGCGCATCAGCGGCAGCGCAATCTCCGGCGCGCGGCTGGACTGGTGGAAGGCATCCGCCAGGCTCAGCACAACGGGCGCGAGCCGGTAGGCGCGCTCATTGACGTCATAACGCAGGAAGCCCGCATCCACCAGCGAGCGCGTCAGCCGGCTCACGGTCGGGCGCGGCAGGCCGGTGCGCGCCGCCAGTTCCGCATTGGTCAGGCTGGTGGTGCCGACGCGGAAGGCGCGCAGCAGCGTCAGCCCCCGCTCCAGCGACTGGCTGCCAGCGGTTTCCCGGATAAAGCGGCCGGTCTGGTGGGTCACGCTGCGGCTGGAGCCGGGTGGCGGGTTGGTGTCAGGCATCGCTATCAATTTCAGTAAGCGAAATTGGAGTATAGCGGCGCGGCGGCACCGCGCGAATACTGTGGGCACGCGGCCCCGAGCCGGCCGAACCCAGAGGAGCCCCCGAATGTCATCCGATGCCGAGATCCACGTCACCCGCGACGGCCACGTAGCCTGCGTGGTGCTGTCGCGTCCGCCGCACAACTTTGTCGATGCCGACGTCATGCGGCGCCTGGCCGATACCCTGCTGGCGCTGGACGACGACCACGGCTGCCGCGCCATCGTGCTGGCCTCGGGCGTCGGCGCCTTCTGCGCCGGTGCCGACTTCAGCGGCGCCGGCCAGGGCGAAGTCGCCAGCGACCCCGCCGCGTTCTACGTCCACGCGATGAAGCTGTACCGCAACCGCAAGCCCATCGTCGCCGCCGTGGCGGGCGCGGCCATCGGCGCGGGGCTTGGGCTGGCGCTGGTGGCGGATTTCCGCGTGACCTGCGCCGAGGCCCGCTTCAGCGCCAACTTCAACCGGCTCGGCTTCCACCCCGGCTTCGGCCTGAGCGTGACGCTGCCGCGCCTGGTGGGCGAGCAGCAGGCCGCGCTGCTGTTCTACACCGGCCGGCGCATCACCGGGGCCGACGCGGTCGATATCGGCCTGGCCGACGAACTGGTGGCAAAGGCCGAGGTCGACGCCCGCGCCATGGCGCTGGCGCAGGAAATCGCCGCCTCGGCCCCGCTGGCGGTGGAAACCACGCGCGCCACGCTGCGCGAAGGGCTGGCCGACCGCATTGCCGCGGCCAACCAGCGCGAACTGGAAATCCAGCGCGGGCAGTTCCGCAGCGAGGATTTCCGCGAGGGCGTGGCGGCCATGGCCGCGCGCCGCGCGCCCGTGTTCCAGCGCCGTTGAAGGAGCGACCGATGAGCGAAGCAGATTCCCGCCCGGCACCGGCCGGCCCGCTCGACGGCATCCGCGTGCTGGACCTGACCGCGGTCGTGCTCGGCCCGCTGGCGACGCAGGTGCTGGCCGACTTCGGCGCCGACGTGATCAAGGTCGAGGGCCCGGAGGGCGACCTGATGCGCGCCAATGGGGTGTCGCAGCACGCCGGCATGAGCTCGATCTACCTGGCGCTGAACCGCAACAAGCGCTCGGTCGTGCTGGACCTGAAGACGCCCGACGGCGCGGCGGCGCTGCGCGCGCTGATCGCCGGCGCCGACGTGCTGGTGCACAACATGCGCGTCGCGGCGATCGAGCGGCTGGGCTTTGGCTATGCCGAGGTGGCGCGCATCAACCCGCGCATCGTCTACTGCATGGCCACCGGCTTTGGCCAGGACGGCCCGCACCGCGACAAGCCGGCCTTCGACGACATCATCCAGGCCGGCTGCGGGCTGGTCGCGCTGGGTTCCGCCAGCGGCGAGCGCCCGGAATACGTGCCCAGCCTGCTGGCCGACAAGACCACCGGGCTGGCGCTGGCCAATGCCGTGCTGGCCGCGCTGCTGTACCGCGAGCGCCACGGCGTGGGCCAGCTGGTGGAGGTGCCGATGCTGGAAACCATGACCGCCTTCGTGATGGCCGAGCACCTGGGCGGCCTGACCTTCGAGCCGCCGCCCGCCGGCGCCGGCTACGCGCGCCTGCTGCAAGGCGGGCGACGCCCCGCGCCGACCCGCGACGGCTGGATCTGCGCGCTGCCCTACACCGAGCGCCACTGGCTCGCCTTCTTCCGCGCGGTGGGCCGCGACGACCTGGCCGAGCGCTACGACGTCGCCGACCGCGCGCAGCGCAACGCCAATATCCGCGCGCTGTACGGCCACCTGGCCGAACTGACGCCGGCGCGCACCACCGGCGAGTGGATGGAACTGTTCGAGTCGCTCGACATTCCCGCCACGCCCATCTACGGCCTCGATGCGCTGGTCGACCACCCGCACCTGCGCGCGGTCGGCCTGTTCCAGCAAACGCAGCACCCCACCGAAGGCCCGCTGCGCGAAGTGCGCCCGGCCGCGCGCTTCTCGGCCACGCCGCTGTCGCTGCGCCGCCATGCGCCGGTGCTGGGCGAGCATACCGCGGAGATCCTGCAGGAACTCGCCATCGCGCCGGATGCGCACCAACACCGATAAACCCCCGAGAACACGGCCATGCACTTTGAACTCGACGAAGAACACCGGATGCTGAAGGACCTGGTCGCGCGTTTCGTGCGCGAGCAGCTGATCCCGCTGGAACCCACCGTGCTGGCGCGCGAGGCCGCCGGCGGCCAGATGGCGCTGCTGCCCGAGGAGCAGGCGCGCCTCGACACCATGTCGCGCGAGCTGGGCCTGTGGGGCCTGGACGCGCCGGTGGAGCTGGGCGGCTCGGACTTGCCGACCGTGGCCATGGTGGGCGTCAACGAAGAACTGGGCAAGACCATCACGCCCTATGACCTGCCGCCGGATTCGCCCAACCTGCGCATGCTGATGCTGACCGCGAGCGAAGCCCAGCGCGAGCGCTACCTGGCGCCGTATGCGCGCGGCGAGACCGTGTCGGCCATTGCCATCTCGGAACCCGGCGCCGGCGGCGATCCCGCCATGATGGCCACGCGCGCCGAGCGCGATGGCGACCACTGGGTGCTGAACGGCCGCAAGATCTGGATCAGCCGCGCGGCGCGCGCCGACTGGACCATCGTCATGGCCGTGACCGACAAGGCCCGCGGCGCGCGCGGCGGCATCTCGGCCTTCATCGTCGAGCGTGGCACGCCGGGCTTGCGGGTCGAGCGGCGCATCCCGATGATCGGCGGCGCCTCGACCTATGAAGTGGTGCTGGAAGACTGCCGCATCCCCGCCACGCAACTGCTCGGCGCCGAGGGACAGGGCTTTGCGCCGATGCAGGCGCGGCTGTCGACGCGCCGCGTGCAGATGGCCGCCTGGTGCATCGGCCGCGCCCAGCGCGCGCTGGACATGATCTGCGAGTACGCGCCGCAGCGCCAGACCTTCGGCGCGCCGCTGGCGCAGCGCCAGGCCATCCAGTGGTGGGTGGCCGATGCCGCCACGCGCATCCACGCCTGCCGCCTGATGACCTACGAAGCCGCCGCCCGCATCGACGCCGGCGAAGAAGCCCGCACCCAGGTCTCGATGATCAAGGTGTTCGCCACCGAAATGGCCTGGGACGTGATCGACCATGCCATGCAGACCTTCGGCGCGATGGGCATGACCAAGGAACTGCCCTTGCAGCAGATGGCCAACGAGACCCGGCTGATGCGCATCTACGAAGGTCCCAGCGAAGTGCATCGCTGGGTCATTGCGCGCGACCTGCTCGGCCTGCGCCGCTAACCTCGCGTTTTTCCTTGCACCGGCGGGCACACGCCGGGCATTCACTGTCAGGAGACCACCATGCAACAGGCTTTCCGTTCCCGCCGCCGCTTCCTCGGACTGGCCCCGGCCGCGCTGGCGCTGCTGGGCGCAGCCACGCCGGCGGCGCGCGCGGCCGATGCCGACGCCTTTCCGGCCCGGCCGATCCGCTTTATCGTGCCCTTCCCCTCGGGCAGCGGCACCGATACCACCGCGCGCATGTTCGCCAAGAAGATCGGCGAGCTGACCGGCCAGGGCGTGGTGGTGGAGAACAAGCCCGGCGGCAACGGCTTTATCGGCGTGCAGACCGCGCTGAACGCGCCGCCCGACGGCTACACCGTCTTTATCGGCAGCAATTCCACGCTGTCGACCAATGCCGCCACCTTCCGCAAGCTGCCGTATGACCCGCTGACCGACTTTGCGCCGATCACGCTGCTGTCGCGCGGCCCGTGCGTGATCATCGTGCCGTCCGGCTCGCCCTACCGCACCCTGTCCGATTTGCTGGACGACGCGCGCAAGCGTCCCGGCGCGCTCAACTACGGCTCGGGTTCGATCTCCTACACGCTCTATTCGGAATGGCTCAACGAGCTGGCCCGCATCAAGACCACGGCGGTGCCGTACAAGGGCGCGGGCGATGCCATCAACGGCGTGATGGCGGCCAATGTCGACTTCGCCGTGGTCGACGCCACCGGCGCGATCGAACTGGCCCGCGGCGGCAAGGTGCGCGCGCTGGCCTACACCGCGCCGCAGCGCTCGCCGCTGCTGCCGGACGTGCCGTCCATCGTCGAAGCCGGCCTGCCGGACTTCCTGGCCTACAACTGGGTGGCGGCAGCGGTGTCGGCCAGAACTCCGCCCGCCGTGGTGAAGCGGCTGCAGGACCTGTTCCTGCAGGCCGGCAACGCCCCGGATGTGCGCGACTACTACACGCGCCAGTCGACCAAGCTGATCCTGTCGTCGCCCGCCGAGATGCGCCAATACCAGAAGGACGAGATCCAGCGCTGGAAGCGGCTGGCCGCGGTGGCGAAGATCCCGCTGCAGTAGCCGCGCGCGCCTAGCGCCGCGCCGGCGCGCCGCTGTGTTCGCGCAGCAGCACCGCCAGGCGCTGCGCCAGCGGCGACAGGTACGCGCCCTCGCGCGTGACCACGCCGATGCGCCGGCGCAGGTCCAGTTCCTCCACGCCCAGCGGCAGCGCGCGCAGGCCGTACTGCATGCTGTCGCCGCCGGCATTGGCGATGCTCAGCATCTGCGTGCCCTGCATCAGCGCGAACAGCGAAGTGCTGCCGAAATCGATCTCGATGCGCGGCGTGGGCGCGGGCAGGCCGCGCTGGCGGAACGCCGCGTCGACCTTCTGGCGCAGCGTGATATGCCCTTCGGGCAGCAGCCATTCCTGCTCCGCCAGGTCGGCCAGCCGCAGCTTGCGCCGCCGCAGCAACAGGTGGCCCTGGTCGGCCACCACCACCAGCCGGTCGTCGAACAGCGGCTGTACCGCAAAGGTATCTGCCAGCGGCCCGGACGGGGTCGGCGCCACCGCCATGTCCAGCTCGCCGGCCGCCAGCAGGTCCAGCAGGTCGCGCGCCAGCCGGCGGCGCAACCGCAGCCGCGCGACCGGGCGCTCGCGCACCAGCTGCTGGCAGGCGCCCAGGATCACGCTGCCCGGGATCGACGGCGAATAGCCCACGCGCAGCATGCCCTGCTCGCCGGTGCGGATGCCCAGCATCTCCTTGATGCCGTCCTGGTACTCCAGCTGGATGCGCCGCGCGCGCTCGAGGAAGCGGGTGCCGGCGTAGGTGGCGGCCATGCCGTTGGCGGTGCGCTCGAACAGCGGCAGCCCCGCCTGCGCCTCGACCCGCTGCACCGCCTTGGTCAGCGCCGGCTGGCTGATCCCCAGCGCATCGGCCGCCCGGCCGATACCGCCGTGCGCCGCCACGGCGAGGATGTACTCGATATCCCGCGTCTCCATTGCCTCACATTCCCGACGGTTATGGCTTTATAGCCAACGCGTCATTGTGGTGATGCCCGCCATCTTACAGACTACAGCCCACCAGCACACCACCGGGCGTGCCAAAGCACCAATTCCAGCCTTTACGGAGACAGCATGGGTTTCGCGTATTTCCTGCGCCGCGCCGCGCGTTACTGGGGCGACCAGCCCGCCATCCTCTACCAGGACCAGGTGGTGACCTATCGCCAGCTCGACGAGCGCTCGACACGGCTGGCCAATGCGCTGCTGGCGCTGGGCCTGCGTCCCGGCGACCGCGTCGCGGTGCAGTCGCGCAACCGGCCGGAACTGGTCGAACTGGAATGCGCGCTGTACAAGACCGGCCTGGTCAAGGCCGCGCTCAACCCGCGCTTTACCGCGGCCGAGGCCAGCGACGTGGTCGAGAACTGCAGCCCGCGCGTGCTGATCGCCGGCCCGGGCTACACCGGCTATGGCCGCACCACGGCCGGCTTCGGCAGCGTCGAGACCTTTATCGCCATCGGCGCGGCGCCGGCGGGCTATGTCGAATACGAGGCGCTGCTGGCCAATGCCGGCACCACGCCGCCCGACATCACCCCGGCGGCCGACGACCTGGCCGTGCTGCATTTCTCGTCGGGCTCCACCGGCAAGATCAAGGCCGCCATGCAGAGCTACGGCAACCGCATGGCGGCACTGCGCAAGATGGTGTCCGGCATGGACCGGCCCGCCCGCCCCGGCGACCGGCTGGCGCTGATCGGCCCGGTCACGCACGCGTCCGGCATGCTGATGCAGCCCTACCTGTATGTGGGCGCAACGCTGGTGCTGTTCGAGAAATTCGAGCCGGCGCACTTCCTGGCCGAAGTCGCGCGGCTGCGCATCACCCATGTGTTCATGGTGCCGGCCATGATCAACATGCTGCTGGCCGAGCCCACGCTGGCGCAGGCCGACCTGTCCAGCCTGAAGACGCTGGCCTACGGCGCCGCGCCGATGGCGCCGGCGCGCATCCGCGAGGCCTGGGAGCGCATCGGCCCGATCCTGTCGCAGGGCTACGGCGCCAGTGAATCGACCTCGGGCGTCACGCGCCTGTCGACCGCCGACCATGCCGAGGCCATCGCCCACCACCCCGAGCGCCTGGCCTCTTGCGGCCGCGCGCTGGGCGAGACCGAAGTGCGCGTGGTCGACGAGCAAGGCAACGAAGTCGCCGTGGGCGAGATCGGCGAACTGGTGATCCGCGGCGAAGACGTGTTCCAGGGCTACTGGAACGAACCCGCGCTGACGCGCGAGGCCCTGGTCGACGGCTGGCTGCATACCGGCGACATGGCGCGCGTGGACGAGGCCGGCTACCTGTACCTGGTCGACCGCAAGAAGGACATGATCATCTCCGGCGGTTTCAACGTCTACCCGACCGAGGTCGAAGCCACGCTGTACCAGCACCCCGACGTGCTGGAGGCCTGCGTCATCAGCGTGCCGGACGACACCTGGGGTGAAAGCGTCAAGGCCGTGGTCACGCTGCGCCCCGGGCGCGAAGCCACCGCGCAGCAGCTGATCGCGCACTGCCGCGAGCGCATTGCCGACTACAAGTCGCCGCGCTCGGTCGACTTCGTCGCCGAGCTGCCCAAGAACGCCAGCGGCAAGCTGGCCCGCAAGATCGTGCGCGAACGCTACTGGCAAGGCGTCGGACGCCGCGTCAACTGAAACCAGAACCGGACCGAGGAAACCGCCATGTTCGACCACCTGACCAACCCCGTGCTGCGGGAAACGCGCGCCGGCATCGCCCGCTTTGTCGATGAAGAGCTGCGCCCGCTCGAACACGAACTCGGCCTGGGTGCCGAAGACCCGTGGCCGCGCGAGACCCTGCGCCAGGTCTGGCGCCGCTCCAGCGAACTGGGCTTCTACGCCGCCTGCCTGCCCACCGCGCTGGGCGGCAAGGGCCTGAACATCCAGGAACAATGCGCGCTCAAGGCCGACCTGGCCGCCAGCGGCTCGACGCTGGCCGCGCATGTGCTGGGCGACCTGGGCGGCCCGCCGCGCGTGGGCAATATGCTGAAGTACGCCACGCCGGAGCAGCTCGAGCGGTATTTCAAGCCGGTGATCCGCGGCGAGAAATCGACCTGCTTCGCGCTCACGGAAACGCATTCCGGCTCCGATGCACAGAGCATCAAGACCTCGGCCGTGGCCGATGGCGATGACCTGGTCATCAACGGCGGCAAGCACTACATCAGCGGCGCGCCCTTCGCCGACTTTGCCATCGTCATGTGCGTGACCGACGCCGCCGCCACGCCGCCGGCCATCACCGCGGTGCTGGTCGACCTGGACCTGCCCGGCGTGACCGTCACCAACGAGTACGTGCCGATGTCCGGCCAGCATATCGACGGCGACATCCGCTTCGACAACGTGCGCGTGCCGCGCGCCAACATCTTCGGCGGCGACGGCAACGGCTTCAAGCTGGGCATGTCGCGCATCAACGTGAACCGCCTGCTGCACTGCCCCAGCATGCTCGGACTGGCCGCGCGGGCCTATCAATCGTCGGTCGAATACGCCGGCCAGCGCCGCCAGTTCGGCGGCCCGATCGCGCGCTTCCAGGCGATCCAGCACATGCTGGCCGACATGGCCGCGGCGCTGTGGGCCTGCGAAAGCATGATCGCGCACACCGCCGCGCTGGCCGATGCCGGCGCCGACCTGCGCATGAAGGCCGCGGCGTGCAAGCTCTTTGTCTCGGAGCGCTGCTTCGAGGTAGCGGACAAGGCCGTGCAGATCCACGGCAATGTCGGCGTCACGCGCGGCCATCCGGTCGAGCAGACCTTCCGCAAGCTGCGCATGTTCCGCATCTTCACCGGCACCAGCGAGATCCAGCGCAACACCATCGCGCGGGCTATCCTGGAACCGCTGCAGCAGAAGGCCTGACCGTGCCGGCGGCACGGTCGCCGCCGGCATCCGGATCGCGCACACAGCACAATACGACAAGACCACGGAGACCAAGCATGAACCGCCGAAACTGGCTTGCCACCGCCGGCGCCGCCGCGCTGGGCAGCCTGCTGCTGCCGGCCCGCGCCGCCCGCGCCGCAGCCCCCTACCCCAGCCGCCCGATCCGGCTGATCGTGCCGTTTATCGCCGGCAGCACGCCGGACAACGTGGCGCGCACGCTGTCGGCCGAGCTGGGCAAGAAACTCGGCCAGCCGCTGGTGGTCGAGAACATGCCCGGCGCCGGCGGCATCATCGGCGCCATCGCGCTGCGCCGCGCCGCGCCCGATGGCTACACGCTGGGCATCCTGGCTAACACCCACGTCATCAACGTGCACATGTATCGCAAGATGCCGTTTGACCCGGCGCACGACTTCACGGCGATCACGGCGCTGTCGGGCGGGCCGTCGGCGCTGGTGGTGCCGCTGTCCTCGCCCTACAAGAGCGCCGCCGAGCTGGTCGCGGCGATGAAGAAGGAGCCGGGCAAGTTCAACTACGGCTCCGGCGGCAAGGGCAGCATCGCCCATCTGGCTGTGGAAACCATGCTGCACCAGACCGGCTGCGACGCCGTGCATATTCCCTACAAGGGCGCGCCGGAAATCATCACCTCGATGCTGACCGGGCAAACCCAGTTCGGCATGCCGGTGCTGGGCACCGCGACGCAGTACGTGCGCAACAACCAGGTCCGGGTGCTGGCCGTCACCGCCGCCGCGCGTTCCCCGTTTTTTCCCGACGTGCCGACCATGGCCGAAGCGCTGCCGCCGGGCTTTGTCATCGACAACTGGAGCGGCCTGTTCGCCCCGGCCAATTTCCCGGCCGAGCTGGCGCAGAAGCTGCACGCCGCGGTGCGCGAGCTGCAGACAGCCGGCGTGTTCGACGCCCAGCTCAAGGCCAACGCTGGCGAACTGCGCCGCAGCGCCTCGCCGGCGCAATTCGGCACCATGGTGGCCAGCGACAACGCGCGCTACGGCGACCTGATGAAGTCGATCGGCATGACCGGCGACCTGGGCTGATCACACTGCGCTGATCACACTGCCCTGACCCACGCCGCACGCCATTGCTGCGCGTGCGGCGCTTGTTTTTACTCCTTCTGCCAGAGGCTCCGCATGAAACCAGCATGGTCCTGCCTGAACGACGTCACCATCATCGACGTCAGCCAGTTGCTGCCCGGCCCGCACGCCTGCAGCCTGTTGCGCCAGCTGGGCGCGGATGTGATCAAGGTCGAGCAGCCCGGCAGCGGCGACACCGCGCGGCAACTGGGCGCGCATGTGTATGCGCAGTTCAATCGCGGCAAGCGCTCGGTGGCGCTGGACCTGAAGACCGACGCCGGCCGCGCGGCCTTCCTGGACCTGGTGCGCGAAGCCGACGCCGTGGTCGAAGGCTTCCGCCCCGGGGTGATGGCACGCCTGGGCCTGGGCTACGACGCGCTGGCGGCCGTCAACCCGGCCATCGTGCTGTGCTCCGTCTCCGGCTTCGGCCAGACCGGCCCGTACGCCAGCCACGCCGGGCATGACCTCAACTACCTGGCGCTGGCCGGCTACTGGGCCACGCCGGTGCAGGTGCACGATGCGGTCTCGCGCCCGCGCGTGCGCGTGTCGGACTACGCCGCCTCCGGCTATGCCGCGTTGTCGCTCGCCGTGGCGATCATGAGCGCGCGCCAGCACGGGCAGGGGCAACATCTCGACGTATCCATCCACGATGCCATGCTGTCGTGGACCGCGCATGGCGCCTGGACCGCGCGCGCGCATGAAGCCTCGCCGCATGCATCGCCCACGGTGATGCCGGAAAACGACTTGTTCGAGACGCGCGACGGCCGCCACCTGGCGATGGGCATCCTGGAGAACAAGTTCTGGGACAACCTGTGCGCGGCGCTGGGCGACGCGTTCCCGGCCCTGCGCGATCCGCGCTTCGCCACGCGTGCCGCGCGCAGCGGGCACAAGGTGGAGGTCAATGACCTGATGGCGGCGGTGTTCCGGACGCGGGATCTGGCTGAGTGGGAAGCGTTCTTCGCGACGCTCGATATTCCGTTCTCGCCGGTGCTGGGGGCCGGCGAGCTGTTCGAGGATGCGCATGTGCGGGCGCGGGGGGTGGTGCGGCACGTGCCTGGCGGGATTGCCGTGGACTTTCCGGTGAAGTTTTCGTTGGGGTTGCCGGAGGGGGAGGATTTTGTGGCGGGGGTCGGGGAGCACAATCAGCGGTAGCGACGAGGGACGCGGCCTTTCAGCACTCGGCGATTTCCCTCACACCCGCATTTGCGGCAAGCTTCGCCCGCCTGTTCGAAATGCGACAACTCTTATCGCTTGCCTGACTCTGGAAGGGAATACTGGGATCGTCATCGGGTTGCCGGTGACCGGGCGTGGAAACCCGCGGGGTAGATCAAGGACAGGCGTTGTGCTTTCACACGGCAACGCCTGTGCTCGCATGGACAGGTTTGCTTCCATGGCGGGCCGAGCGAGGCAGCCGCAAGGCTGACCGGGTTCTTCCTTGATCTCGCCGGGTTTCCACCCTCGCTGTCTGGCCCGCCTCCCCTCGCTTTCAGTTGCGTGGGTGTGGCTTAACCTGAAAGGAGTCAATCATGACGGTCGATGCGATCGAAGCCAACGTGTGTCTCAATGAAGTGCGTGCCGGGATAGAAGGCGTGCTGGTATTGCTGGAGCAGCAGAGCGTGCGCTCGGACGCTTGCTTCAGTGCGCTCTGTCTGCTCGAGCTGGTGAAGGCGAAGCTGGATGCGTTGCTGGCCGAGGGGCCGGTGGCTGTTTAGCTGGCGGCGCTTGGTTGCTTACCTTCCCGGGGACCTTCGCTAAGCCTTTGATCTGGTTGGTGCCACCAAAGAATCAAAGACCACCGTCATTCCCGCGAAAGCGGGAACCCGGCGACTTCAAGAAGCGCTTGCGCTTCAAAGACACTGGGTCCCCGCCTACGCGGGGACGACGTGTCGGTGACTGGAAGCAAGTCGGCATGGCCAGCGTGCGGGCTACGCTCCCGCAAGCGGGAGAGGTGAGAAAACAGGCGGAAGGCGCCGCCATACGGGCTGGCTCGCGATAGCGGCCATGCGACCGCTGCGATGTATCCAGCCACAAATGCCTACTTGCGATACTCCAACTCCGGATACCAGTCCCCCCGCCCCTCCGGCGTCGTATCCAGCAACGTCCACAACGGATCCAGATCCGGCGCCCCGCGCGGATCCTGCCCCGGGTCCACCGTCAGCGCATACATCTCGCTGCTCCAGAAATGCCGCACCTTGCCATCGCGCCGCGTAAAGACCGTATACCCCGGTTCGTCAGCATCCTCGGCGCTGACGTAGTCGCGCGTGAAGTCGCCGTCGACGTCCGCATACACCTTCAGCTTCTTCCACCCGCGCTCCTGCTTCGCCGCCACCAGGCGGTCGATCGGCGAGCGCGCCACCATGGCCAGCGCCACGCGCTGTTCGATGTCGGGAACCTTGTGGTCCCACGACGCCATGATCGACGTGCACATCGGACAAGGCCGCTGCCGCTGCGGTCCGAACATATAGCTGTAGACCACCAGCGTGTCCTTGTCGGCGAACAGGTCTTCGAGCGTGACCGGCCCGTGTTCCCCTTCAAAGGTATATCGTTTGGTCACCTCGCCGCCGGGCGGCAAGGCGCGGCGCTGTGCGGCCACGCGTTCGATGTGCCGCCGCAATTCGATTTCCTCGGCCAGCAACGCGTTGCGCGCTTCGCGGTACGCTGCGCTTTCATTCGGGAAGTGGACGGGATTCTGCCGGGCCAGTTCGGTCGACGGGACCAGCTTTGCCGTGGTGTTCATGTCAGTCCTCCTGGAGATGGCGGGCGATGCGCAGCCCTCGCCATGCGGCCATGACCGCTACATGCGCCTGTCCTGGTTCGTTCGCCCGCGGCGCGAATCGTTCCGGCGCGATGGCTGGATGTACGCCTCGCTTCGCCGCATCCAGCACAAACGGCGGTTCACACTTGCGTGTGAACCGCCGTCTCCCTGGGCGTCAAACCCACTTAGCCTTGCTGAGCTTTGGCTGCGCGCGCGGCCTGCTCGCGCAGCCGCTCTTCCTGCTCCCGGAGTTCCGGCGTCAGTTCCGCGCCAAAATCCTCGAACTCGAACAATGGCCGGATCTCGATGTCGGATTCGCCTTCCATGGGATTGGGACAGCGCTTGACCCATTCCACCGCTTCATCCATCGACTTGACCTGCCACAGCCAGAATCCGGCGACGAGTTCTTCCGGGTGCGCAAAGGGCCCATCGGTCACGGTACGCTGGCTGCCCGCGAAGCGCACGCGCTTGCCCTTGCTGCTCGGGTGCAGGCCTTCGCCCGCCAGCATGATGCCGGCCTTGACCAGTTCTTCATTGAAGTTGCCCATTGCTGCCAGCAATTCGGTGCCGGGCATCTTGCCCGCTTCCGAATCGCTGGTTGCCTTGACGATCACCATAACGCGCATCGATTTGTCTCCTCAGGTGCGTGAGTGGCGACATGCGCGCCGGGCGGCGCGCTCCATGCCCGGGCGGGCGCGTCGCACACCGGTCCAGCATAGACGTTATTGCTGCATCGACCAGGATGAGCGTCGGCGCAGATCTTCCTGTCCCGGCTGGCGCGGCGGCTTGCCGAGATCGTCGTCGTGCCGGGGCGGAAGCTGCTCTTCGCTTTCGCGCGAGGGATCGGCCGGCGGCACCTCGGGTACGTTCGGCCCTTCATCCGGCCGTGGAATTTGATGTGCCATGATGCCCTCCTGCTTGCCAAGTACGACACCCTGACGATGCAACCGCCATGCCAACCCGCGCCGCGCGGTTTTGTGCGCGCGAACGATCGCGTGCGCCGCGCGGCCATGCGCCGGCAGGGGCGCCGCGCAATCTCGGCGCGCAAATCTGCCTGACTTTGTAATGCGGCACGCGGGTGCCGTCTCGACCGGCAGCCCGTGACGCCGCGTCCGGCATGGCGTAGAAGTGGGTTGCGCCAACCGCCGTCCCCCGGCACGAAAGGTGCACCGCCATCCCGTGGCGCGCCGGGCCAGCCCCGTGCGCCCTGGATACTTCAACGCGGAGGCGCACCATGGAACAGACGGAAACGACAAGCACGCCCACCAGCACATCAGGCATGCGGCAGCAGGAGACACGCATGTCTTCGACATCCGGTTCGGATACGCGCGGCGGCGCGACGTGGCGCGACACGTCGGCACGATCGTCGGCATCGCAAGACCTGGCGCGCGAGCTCGACCGGCTGCTCGAGCGCCTGCCCACGTTGTCCGGCGATAACCTCGAACAGGCCAAGACCGAATTCATCGAGCTCGCCGCCAGGTCGGGCAGCGCGGCGACGGAGCTCGCGGCGAAGTCGGCGGACGTGGCCCGGCGCGTGAAAGGACGCGTCCAGAGCGAGTGGGAAACCGGCCTCGAGCGGACCGAATCGTTCGTCCATGCCAACCCCATGCGTGCACTGGCAATGGCGCTGGGGATCGGCGTGGTGCTGGGTGCGCGGTTGTTCGGCGCGTCGCACCGGCATCACCGCGACCTGTGAGCCGGCTGCTGCGGTGAATCTGCCGGCTCAGCCGGCCCGCTGGCGCGGTGCCGCGTTGCCGAACTGCTTGCGGTAGGCCGATGGCGACACCGCGAGCGCCTGGGTGAAGTGCTGGCGCAGCGAAACCGCCGACCCGAACCCGACCAGCTCGGCGACCAGGTCGACGCCCTTATCGGTCGTCTCCAGCAGGCGCCGCGCCGCCGTCAGCCGGTGGTTCAGCAGCCACTGCGTGACCGTGGTGCCGGTCTTCTCCTTGAAGCGCCGCGTGAAATTGCGCCGGCTCATGCCGGCCTTCTCGGCCAGCGTATCCAGCGTCAGCGGCTCGGCCAGGTGCGCGATGGCCCAGTCCAGCGTCAGGCTGAGACGGTCGGCGCCGTCCGCCTGCGGCAACGGGTGCTCGATGTATTGCGCCTGGCCGCCATGCCGGTGCGGCGCCACCACCATGCGGCGCGCCATGCGGTTGGCAACCTCGGCGCCATGGTCGCGCCGCACCAGGTGCAGGCAGCAGTCCAGCGCGGCGGCGGTGCCGGCCGAAGTCAGGATCTCGCCATCGTCGATATAGAGCGAATCGCGGTCGAGCCGCACGCGCGGGTAGCGTTGCGCGAAATCATCGGCCCAGGCCCAGTGGGTCGCTGCGGTGCGGCCGTCCAGCAGCCCCGCCTCGGCCACCACGAAGGTGCCCAGGCACAGGCCGGCAATGCGCGCCCCGCGCGCGCTGGCGCGCCGCAGCGCATCGAGCAGCGCCTGCGGCGCGGGCTCGGCCGGGTCGCGCCACGCCGGCATGATCACGGTGTCGGCCTGCTCCAGCACGGACAGGTCGTGTTCGACCTCGATGCGGAATCCTGACATGGTCGCCATCAGGCCGGGCGTCTCGCCGCAGATCAGCAGCCGGTAGCGCGGCACGCCCAGGCGGTCCAGGTCGTCGCCAAAGACGATGCAGGGCACGGACAGGTGGAAGGGGCTGATGCCTTCGAAGGCAATCACCGCGACGGTGTGCATCGCAATCTCGCTGGGTTGGGATGGTGGGGGCGAAGCAACATGGCCGGGTTGGCCAGCTTTGGCCCGATTCTATCGCATGTTGTCCATCGGGCCACTTCCGGCGATGCCGGCGGCGCCGGAAACTACGCTCCATGCCGCGCCTGCGGCGAACCCGGCAGCCGCCACGCCAGCGGCACCGCCCCCTTTTTTCCCTGTCGACGAGGACCACCATGCCCCACCCGACCCTGCGCAAGATCGCCGGCGCGCCGGCCCGCACCGCCATCGAAGCCGCCAGCACCGCCGTGCTGGTGATCGATTTCCAGAACGAGTATTTCAGCGGCAAGCTGCCGATTCCGGATGGCCCGGGCGCCCTCGGCAACGCGCGGCGCCTGGTCGACCACGCCGACGCCGCCGGCATGCCCGTGTTCCACATCCAGCACGTCACGCCTGCCGGTAGCCCGGTGTTCGCGGAACAAGGCCCCACCGTGGCCTTCCACGGCGACCTGCAGCCGGCCCCGCATCACACCGTGCTGCAAAAGACCTCGGTCAGCGCCTTCCCGACCACCGACCTGGACCAGCGGCTCAAGGCGGCCGGCATCAAGACCCTGATCATCACCGGCCTGATGACCCACGCCTGCGTCACCGGCGCGGCGCGCGACGCGGTGCCGCTGGGCTATGGCGTGATCGTGGCGGCGGATGCCTGCGCCACGCGCGACCTGGATACCGCGGCCGGCACGGTCCCGCACCAGGACCTGCACCGCGCCGCGCTGGCCGCGATCGACGATACCTTCGGCGACATCCTGACGACCGAGCAGGTGCTGAAGCTGCCGCTGGCCTGAGCGACGGCGGGCGGGCCACGCCCAGGGGCTAATGCCGTTCAATTGACCACTGTCGTTCCCGCGCAGGCGGGAATGACGATAGTGTTTGATGCCTGAACTGAACGGCATGACAGCGCGGGGGCAGACTTCAAACCGCCAGCCGCGGTTGCGGCCGTTCCCGCCTGACCACGCCCAGCGAGAACATCGACAGCCCCGCAATCAGCGCCGGCACGCCGATCCACGCGAACAGCGCCGGCATGCCCAGCCCCAGCGACAGCATGGTGGCCCCGCCGACCGATCCCACCACCGAGCCCATCCGGCCCACGCCGTTGGCCCAGCTGACCCCGGTGGCGCGACAGTCGGTCGGATAGAAGCTGGCCGACAGCGCATTGGCGCCCACCTGCGAGCCCGAGATGCAGAAGCCCGCGACAAACACCGCCACGCCCGCGGCCACCGGCTCGGCGGCGACGCTGCCCACCGCGGCAATGCCCAGCGCCGCCAGCGCGTAGCTGGTGGCCAGCACGTGGTGCGGGTTGAACCGGTCCATCAGCCAACCCAGCGCGATCGCGCCGACCGTGCCGCCGACCTGGAACATGGTCGTCACCAGCGCCGCGGTGCGCAGCGAATGGCCGGTGCCGCGCAGCAGCGTCGGCAGCCAGCTGGAAAGCAGGTAGATCACCAGCAGGCTCATGAAGAAGGTCAGCCAGAACAGCAGCGTGCCGCGCAGCAGTTCGGGGCGGAACAGGTGCCGCACCGGCGAGCTGGCGGCGCGCTGCTCGCTGACCGCGAAGGTGGCGCTGCGCAGGTCTTCATGCGGCGCGATCTTCTGCAGCGTGGCGACGATGCGCTCGCGCGACTTGCCGGTCATCACCAGGTAGCGCACCGATTCCGGCAGCAGCCAGACCAGCGCCAGCGCCAGCAGCAGCGGCAGCACGCCGCCTGCCACCAGCACCGAGCGCCAGCCGAAGGCGTCGATCAGCCCGGCCGAGGCCAGACCACCCAGCGCCGACCCCAGCGTGAAGCCGCAGAACATGGTGGTGACCAGGAACGAGCGGCGCTTGTCCGGGCAGAACTCTGAGGTCAGCGTGATCGCATTGGGCATCGCCCCGCCAAGCCCCAGGCCGGTCACGAAGCGCAGCAGCACCAGCGTCCACAGGTCCGGCGACCACGCCGACGCCAGGCTGGCCGCGCCGAAGCACAGCACCGACAGCACCAGCACGCTCTTGCGGCCGTACCGGTCGGCCAGCGGGCCGAACAGGAAGGCACCGGCCATCAGGCCGCCAAGGCCGGCGCCGAACAGCGGCGCCAGCTGCGCCGGCGTCAGCTGCCATTCGGCACGGATGGCGGGCGCGATAAAGCCGATTGCAGCGGTATCGAAGCCGTCGACGGCGACGATCAGGAAGCACAGCACGACGATGGTCACCTGGAACGCCGACAGCGGCTGGCGGTCGATGAACGCGGTGACGTTGAGCGGTTGGCTGGCAGGCATGGTGTCTCCTCCTTGTTGCCAGGATCAGGGGCGCATGGAAGCTGGCGGCTGCATGGGCCGCCTGCTTGGGGTCGGGTTCTTGCAGGCGAAGGCGCCGCGTTCAGCGGCCTACAGCCACGGCGTCGGGCTCAGGCACTTGTCCGCGCGCCAGCCGTGCAGCCACTGCAGCGCGTCGTAGAACTGCGGCTGCGTGCGGCCGGTCCACAGGCTGTTGCGCACCAGGCGGTCGACGCCC
The DNA here is from genome assembly GCF_900249755.1 of Cupriavidus taiwanensis. Lineage (NCBI taxonomy): Bacteria > Pseudomonadati > Pseudomonadota > Betaproteobacteria > Burkholderiales > Burkholderiaceae > Cupriavidus > Cupriavidus taiwanensis. Next base: position 566,238 of record NZ_LT976854.1, on the reverse strand, counting down.
TTGGCGTGGTAGACCCGGCCCATGTCGCGCGCGCCGTAGAGCACGCGCGCGGTGCGCGGGATGCGGGCCTGCTCGTACAGCTGGAAGGCCGCGGCGTAGTCGCCCTGCGCGGCTTGCACCGCCGCGCCCAGCGTGACGGCATCTTCCAGCGCCTGGCACGCGCCCTGCGCCACGTACTGCGTCATCGGGTGCGCGGCATCGCCGAGGATGGTGGCGCGGCCGAGGCTCCAGCGCTCTACCGGGTCGCGGTCGGCGGTGGCCCAGCGCTTCCACGAGGTCGGGCGGTCCAGCATCTGGTGCGGCAGCGGGTGGATGCCCGCGAAGTACGACAGCACCTCTTCCTTGCTGCCGTCGCGCACGCCCCAGCTTTCCTGCTCGCGGCTGTGGAAGGTCACCACCAGGTTGTACTGCTGGCCGCCGCGCAGCGGGTAGTGCACCAGGTGGCAGTTGGGGCCCGCCCACACCACCGGGGCATTGACCTGCAGGTCCTGCGGCATGTTGGCCACGTCGACCACGGCGCGGTAGACCACGTGGCCGGTCACGCGCGCCTCGTCGCCGACCAGCGCCTGGCGGATCGCGGACTTGACGCCGTCGCAGCCGACCACCGCGTCGCCGCGATGGTGGTTGCCGTGCTGGTCGACCACCGTCACGCCCGCGCCGTCCTGCAGCAGTTGCTGCACGCGCGTGCTGGTGCGCAGCGTGATCAGCGGATGGTCCTGCACGGCTTCCAGGATCGACAGGTGGATATCGGCGCGATGGATCACGCCATACGGATTGCCGAAGCGCTCGCGATACGGCTGCCCGACATCGACCTGCGCGATCACGCTGGTGTCGATCGCATCGCGCAGGCTGAGGAAGTCGGTAAAGACCGCGCGGCCGCGCGCGGCTTCGCCCACGCCGAGCGCGTCCAGCGCGGCAAAGGCGTTGGCGGCGAGCTGGATGCCGGCGCCGATTTCTCCGATCTGCTCGGCCTGCTCCAGCAGCTCGATGCGGATGCCCTGGCGTGCCAGCGCCAGCGCCGCGGCCAGGCCGCCGATGCCGCCGCCGATAATCAGGACCTTGCCGGTCGCGTTATGGGTACTGCTCATGTCTTGTCTCCTCGGCCTGCGCGATGCGTCAGGCGGTGTAGTCGGGCTGGCGCGCGGGCGCCGCCTGGGCGAAGGCGGGATGGGCGCTGGCATGGGCGTAGACTTCCATCGCGCGCTCGTAGCGGCCCAGGTCGCAGCCCATGCGCAGCGCGTTGGCGACCTGCGGCACCAGCGTGACGTCAGCGAGCGTGGGCGCATCGCCGAAGCACCACCTGCCATGTCCGTGCCGCGCAAGCAGTCGCTCCACGCCGGCCATCCCTTCATCGATCCAGTGCCGGTACCAGGCATCCTTCTGCCCGGGCGTAACCTGCAGCACGTCCTGCAGGTAGCGCAGCACGCGCAGGTTGTTGATTGGGTGGATATCGCAGCCGATCAGCAGCGACAGCTCCAGCACGCGGGCGCGCTGCGCAGGATCCTGCGGCAGCAGGCGCGGCTCGGGATGGCGCGCGTCCAGGTAGTCGATGATCGCCAGCGACTGGCCCAGCATGAATTCGCCATCGACCAGCGCGGGCACGGCAGCCGACGGGTTGATGCCATCGACATACTCCGCCTCGCGGTGCTGGCCGGTGCGGATATTGACCGGCAGGTAGTCGTACGGCAGGCCCTTGAGGGCCAGCGCGATGCGCACGCGGTAGGAAGTCGAGCTGTTGAAGAAACTGTAGAGCTGCATGGTTTCGGCTTGGCTGTGCTTGTCGGGTTCAGACCACGCGCACGGTCAGTTCGCCCAGGCCGTCGACGCCGGTGGCCATGGTGTCGCCGGCCTTGACCGGGCCCACGCCCTCGGGCGTGCCGGTGAAGATGACGTCGCCCGGTTCCAGGCGGAAGAACTGCGACAGGTATGCCACCGTCTCGGCCACCGACCAGATCAGGTGCGACACATCGCTGCGCTGCCTGGTTGCGCCATTGACCGTCAGCCAGATCCCGGCCTGCTGCGGATGGCCGATCTCGCTGGCGCGGTGGATCGGGCCAACCGGCGCCGACGCGTCGAAGGCCTTGCCGATTTCCCACGGGCGGCCCATTTCGCGCATCTTCATTTGCAGGTCGCGGCGGGTCATGTCGAGGCCGACGGCGTAGCCCCACACGTGTTCGAGCGCCTGTTCGACAGCGATATCCGAGCCGCCCTTGCCGATCACCGCCACCAGCTCGGCCTCGTAGTGGTAGTTCTGCGTCTGCGCCGGGTACGGCAGCTCGAGCGTGGTGCCGGCCTGCACCGGGACGATGGCGTCGGCCGGCTTGCAGAAGAAGAACGGCGGTTCGCGCTCGGGATCGAAGCCCATTTCGCGGGCGTGGGAGGCGTAGTTGCGGCCCACGCAGTAGACGCGGCGCACGGCGAACTGGTCATCGCTGCCGGCAACGGGGATGGCAACGGTGGCGGGAGGCGTGAAGACGTAGGACATGGTCGGGGCTTCCGGTGATTGATCGGGTGAGCGCCGGCACGGCGGTGCCGGCTGGCACCGCGCGCGCGGCGGCTTGGGGGGGTGGCCGGGCTCAGGTGCGCGCTTCGCGCAGCAGGTTCAGCGCGGACAGCACCGGCCGGTCGGAATAGCTGAACAGCACGGCGTCTTCCAGCGCGCCGAGCTGCACCGGCGCCCACGACGGCGCCACGAACACATCGCGCGGCTCGAACTGGAACTGCGCATCGCCGATGCGCACGGTGCCGCGCCCTTCCACCACGCTGTACACGGTGGCGTCGGTGCTGCGGTAGGTCTTGCCCTGGAACCCTGCCGGCAGGTATTGCATGAAGGTGGCGATGGTCGGCATCGGCCAGCCGCCGGTGGCGGGGTTGACGTAGCGCAGCTTGACGCCGTCCCACGGATCGAGCTCGCCGTTGCGGTAGAGCTGGTCCAGCGCCTCGCGCGAACGGGCATAGGGGTAGCTGAACACCGGCGAGGTGGGATCGGTCACGCGATGCCGCACCGGCACCATGTTGTGGCCGAAGCGGGCAAAGCTGTCGCCCTCGGCGCGGGTCACCGGCTGCTGCGACTCGGGATAGTTCTCGGCAAAGCCGGCGTCGAACTGCTGCACCATCGGAATGTCCAGCCCGTCGAGCCACACCACCGGCTCGCCGCCGTCTGCGACGCTGGGGTTGCCATGGTCATGCCAGGTCCACGACGGCGTGATGATGAAATCGTCGGGATGCATGATGGCGCGCTCGCCGTTGACGGCGGTCCAGGCACCCTTGCCTTCGACGATAAAGCGCAGCGCGGACTGGGTATGGCGGTGGCTGGGCGCGATCTCGCCCGGCAGGATCAGCTGCAGCCCGGCGTACAGCGTCGAGGTGATGCTGGACTTGCCCGGGATGCCGGGGTTCTCCAGCACCAGCACGCGGCGCACCGCTTCCTCGGCGCTGATGACGCTGCCGGCCTGCATCACCAGCGGGCGGATCTGCGCGTACTTCCAGATCGCGGGAACGATCTGCGGCCGCGGCTGCGGCGGCACCAGCGCGTGCAGCGACTCCCACAGCGGGGTCATGTGGCTGCGGCCGATTTCTTCGTAGTAGGCCAGGCGGGCCGGGTCAGGGGTGTGTTCGGACATGCTGTCTCCGTAACTTTGGTTGCGCGTACGTTGGGGAGCGCCTTTTGCGGGTGCCTGACTGGTTGCGCACCGTCTGTTGTTGTCTGGATGTCGTCTGGTTGTCGTTATACGCCGCGGGCTATAAGATAAGAAATGAAGTTTTCATCTTATCGATACGATTTACCGTATAGGTCGCCCGATGGATTGGACCCACAGACTGCGCCTGCGCAACCTGCAAATGCTGCTGAGCCTGGCCGAGACCGGCAACATGAGCCAGTCCGCCGCCATGCTGAACACCACCCAGCCCGGCCTTTCCAAGTGGCTGAAGGACCTTGAGGACGATATCGGCCTGCCCCTGTTCGAGCGCCAGGCGCGCGGGCTGCGGCCGACGCCGTACGGGGAATCGCTGATCGAGCACGCGCGCCGGATCGAGGCCCAGCTCGATACCGCGCGCGACGACCTGCAGGCCATGCGCGACGGCGGCAGCGGCATCGTGGTGGTGGGCACCTCGGGCGCGTCGGCGGCCGACACCGTGCCGCTGGCCGCGCTGCAGCTGATGCAGCGCATGCCGCGCGCCAGCGTGCGGCTGCTGGAAACCACCATGGACCGGCTCATGACCCAGCTCGCGCGCAGCGAACTCGATATCGTGGTGGGCCGCTCTGCCCCCGAACTGCAGGACGCGCAGATCCGCACCGAATCGCTCTACATGGAGCCGATCCACTTCGTCGCCCGCCCGCGCCATCCGCTGCTGCAGGCCGCGCGCATCGGCTGGGACGACCTGTACCGCTACCGCTGGGTGGTCTGGCCGCGCGGCACGCCGATCCGCAACGCGCTGGAAGGCGCCCTGGCCAGCGCCGAGCGGGCCTTGCCGGCGGACTGCGTCGAGAGCAATTCCACGGTGCTGAACCTGACCCTGTTCAACAACAGCGACATGGTCGGGCTGGCCTCGCACCGCACCGCGCGGCGGCTGGAAGAACTGGGCGCGCTGCGCATCGTGCCGTTGCGGCTGGCCGGCTTCGGTTCGGTGTCGATGTACTGGCGCGACGACGGCAAGTCGCGCACGGCGGTGGCGGCCATGCTGGATTGCCTGCGGCAGGCGGCCGGAGCGCCGCGGGAGGCGGCGCAGGCGACACCAACCTGAAGGCGACGTTGCGCCAGCGCATGTCTTTGATACCGGATCCGCCATGACCACGTTGCGTCCCCTCCGCCCGCCTGTCACCGTCTCGATCGCCTTCGTTCACGGCTTGCTGTCTGGGCTGCGCCAGCGCGGCATCGCACCGGATCAATGGCTGCAGCACGCCGGCATCGACCCCGCCCTGCTGGATCGTCCTGAAGCGCGCGTCGGCGCCGACCAGTACATTGCCCTGGTGGCGGCGCTGACCGAATCCATGGACGACGAGTTCGTCGGGCTGCTGTCGCGGCCGCTGAGCCGCGGCACCCTGAACCTGGCGATGCGGTCGCTGCTTGGCTGCGCCACCATCGAGTCGTCGCTGCGCCGCTTTTGCAAGGCGAGCAGCCTGCTGCAGGACGACGTCGGCCTGTCACTGGTCAGCCGGGCCGAGCAGACCGGGATACGCGTCGACATCCCGCCCGAGTTCTATCCCGGGCGCGCCTTCCTTCACGAGGCCATGCTGCGCGTCCTGCTGCGGCTGGGGCTCTGGCTCAGCAACGGCAGGCTGCGCGCGCGCGAATTCAGCTTTGCCATCCCCAGCCCGGCGCACGCCGCCGAGTACGGCACGGTGTTCCCCGCCAGCGTGTGTTTCGAACAGCCGTTCACCGCCATCTGGTTCGACACGGCCGCGCTGCAGGCGCCGATGTGCCGCGACATCGCCGCGCTGCGCGAGTTCATGGCGCGTTCCACCGCAACCGTGGTCCTGCTGGAAGGCAGCGACCGCGCGATCAGTGCGCGCGTGCGCGCCTGCCTGGAGAGCGCCCGCCCGCGCTGGCTCGACCAGTCCGAAGTCGCCGAGCGCCTGCACATGTCGGCGCGAACGCTGCAACGCCATCTGGTCAGCGAGGGGACATCGTTCCAGCTGGTCAAGGACCAGCTGCGCCGCGACCTGGCGATTGCGCGGCTGATGACCACCCGCCTGCCGCTGGCCCAGCTTGCCGAGGACCTGGGCTTTTCCGACAGCGCGACCTTCCAGCGCGCGTTCAAGGCCTGGACCGGCAAGGCCCCGGCCGCCTACCGACGCATGGCGCCGTAGCCTCGTCACCACCGCACGGCCACCGTTCCATCAAGTCTCGGGGCCGGCTACGGCACGCGGCTCGCGCCGCTCATGCCAGGTTGTCCGAAATTGCCATGCCGGCGACGCAATCCGCGCTGTTGGCGCCGAAAAGGCAGGACTAAGATCGCCAGCACAGGCACTCAAGGCCTGGCCCTGGAACACGATCACAAGGAGTCCCCCGCATGGCAGGCACCCTCGACGGCAAAGTGGCGCTGATCACCGGCTCCGGCCGCGGCATCGGCCGCGCGATCGCGCTGCGCTTCGCGCGGGAAGGCGCCCGCGTGGTCGTCAATGACCTCGACGCCGGCCCGGCCGAGGCGGTCGTCAGCGAAATCCTCGCTGCCGGCGGGCAGGCGGTGGCCTGCGTCGGCAGCGTCACCGCAACCGGCTTCGGCGAACGCTTCATCGGCACCGCCATGGCGTCCTACGGCGGCATCGACATCATCGTCAACAACGCCGGCTACACGTGGGAGAACGTGATCCAGAAGATCACCGACGAACAGTGGTACGCCATCATCGATTGCCACCTGACCGCGCCGTTCCGCATCCTGCGCGCCGCGCAGCCGGTCATCCGAGACCTCGTCAAGGCCGAGACCGCGGCCGGCCGCCGGGTGATGCGCCGCGTGATCAATATCTCGTCCGTGGCAGGCGTGTGGGGCACGGCGGGCAGCGCCAACTATGCCGCGGCCAAGGCCGGCGTGATCGGGCTGACCAAGACCCTGGCCAAGGAGTGGGGCCGGCTGAATACCACCGTCAACGCGGTTGCGTTCGGGCTGATCCAGACACGGCTGACCGTCAGCGCGGCGCAGCAACGCACCGAACAGATCGAAGGCCGCGACATCAAGGTCGGCGTCAATCCGGATCTGCTGGCCGCGGCCGAGCAAGCCATACCGCTGGGGCGCGCCGGCAGCCCCGACGAGGCAGCGGGCGCGGTGTACCTGTTCGCGATTCCCGACGCGGACTACGTCAGCGGGCAACTGCTGCTGTGCACCGGCGGCCTGACCCACGGCTGAGCACCACCGCAACGGCTGCCCCGGCAAGGCAGGACACTGATCCGAAGGAAAGCACATGACAAGCAACACGGTATTCGTCGCCGGCGTCGGCATGACGCCGTTCGGCCGGCATATGGACAAGAGCATCCGGGAACTGACCCGCGACGCAGTACAGGCAGCGCTCGCCGACGCGCAGGCCGCGCCGGCATGGCTGCAGGGCGCCTTTTTCGCCAACTCCACGCAGGGCCACATGGACGGGCAGCACATGATCCGCGGCCAGCTGGCGCTGGGCGACATCGGCGGGGTCCCGGTCGTCAACGTCGAGAACGCGTGCGCGAGCGCCAGCACCGCCTTCCACCTGGCCGTGAACTACGTGCGCGCCGGCGCCGCCGACATCGTGCTGGCGGTCGGGGCCGAGAAGATGTACTCGGCCGACAAGGCGCGCAGCTTCAGCGCGTTCGACGGCGCCTGGGACGTGCACGACACCGAGGCCGGCAAGGCGCGGCTGCTCGCCATGGGGCGCGGCATCGAGCCGCCGCCCGGCAGCATGTCGACCCGGCCCTACAGTGTGTTCATGGATATCTATGCGGCGATGGGCCGGCTGCATATGCGCCGCTACGGCACCACGCAGCGCCAGTTCGCCGCCGTGTCGGCGAAGAACCATGCGCACTCGGTGCACAACCCGCTCGCGCAGTATCGCGACGCCTACACGGTTGAGCAAATCCTCGCCGCGGCGCCGATCACCTATCCGCTGACGCTGCCGATGTGCTCGCCGATCAGCGACGGCGCCGCGGCGGCCATCGTCTGCAGCGAAGCCGGGCTGGCCCGGCTCGGTACCGCACGCCAGCGCGCGGTGCGCGTGCTGGCCTCGGTGCTGCAGACCGGCAGCGACCGGCCGGCCGATGCACTGGAGCGCCACCTGGTGCGGCTTGGGGCGGCCAAAGCCTACGAACAGGCCGGGGTCGGCCCCGAGGACATCAGCGTGGCCGAGGTGCACGACGCCACCGCGATCGGCGAAATCCTCCAGTCCGAGGTGCTCGGGCTGTGCCCGCCCGGCGAGGGCGGGCCGCGGGCCGAACGCGGCGAGACGCGCATTGGCGGACGCATCCCGATCAATCCTTCCGGCGGCCTGGAATCGAAGGGGCACCCGATCGGCGCCACGGGACTCGGCCAGATCTTCGAGCTGGTGGCGCAGTTGCGCGGCGAGGCCGGTGCCAGGCAGGTAGAAGGTGCGCGCATCGCCATCGCGGAGAACGGCGGCGGCCTGCGCGGCGTGGAAGAGGCGGTGGCCTGCATCACGCTGCTCGGACGCTGAGGCCCCTGACATACAGTGAGAGTGAGACAACGACAATGGAAAACAAACAAGCAAGCAATGCCTGGCGCATCCTGATCCTGCTATTCCTGGCCAACCTCTTCAACTTCTTCGACCGCGCCATCCCGGCGGTGGTCGCGGAGCCGATCCGCAAGGAATGGGGCCTGAGCGACGTGCAGCTGGGGCTGGTGTTCTCGGCCTTCACCATCGTCTACGCGGTCGCCGGCCTGCCGCTGGGCCGGCTGGCCGATACCGGATCGAGACGGCACATCATGGGCTGGGGGCTGGCCGCGTGGAGCGCGTTCACCGGCGCGACCGGGGCGGCATGGAACTACGCGTCGTTCTTCGCCATGCGGCTGCTGGTAGGCGTGGGCGAAGCGAGCTATGCGCCAGCCGCGACGTCGATGATCGGCGACCTGTTTCCGGCGAACAAGCGCTCGCGCGCGATGGGCATCTTCATGCTCGGCCTGCCGATCGGGCTGGTGCTTGCGTTCTTCACCATCGGCGCGATGGTCAAGGCGTTCGGCAGCTGGCGCGCTCCGTTCTTTATCGCGATGGTGCCGGGCTTGCTGCTCGCGGTATTCATCTTCTTCGTCAGGGAGCCGGCGCGCGGCGCCGCCGAAAGCACTCGGGTCGCCGGGCACAGGGTTGAGCGCCCCTTGCGCGCGATCCTGCGTATCCCGACCATGTGGCCGCTCATCATTGCCGGGGTCACGCTGAACATGGCGGCCTATGCGGCCAACAGCTTCCTGGTGCCGCTGATCCAGCGCTACTTCCAGTTGCCGCTGCAGACCGCCGCGGTCGCGACCGGGGTGATCGTCGGGGTATCGGGGCTGGTCGGCCTTACCGTCGGCGGCAGCGTTGCCGACAAGATGCACCAGATCAACGAACGGGCCAGGCTGATCTATGGCGCGGCAAGCATGTTCGGCGCGGCGGCGCTGACCTGGTTCGCGCTGAAGGCGGGCGTCGGCGAATTCACCGCCTTCGTCGCACTGTTCGCGCTCGGCTGGCTGCTGCAGTACAACTTCTACACCTCGGTCTACCCGGCGCTGCAGGACGTGATCGAGCCGCGGCTGCGCGCCACCGCGATGGCGGTGTTGTTCGCGGCGCTGTACGTGCTGGGCGGCTCGCTAGGCCCGCTGGTGGTGGGTTCGCTGTCCGACCACGGCGCGCAGGCCGCGATGGCAGCGGCCGGCGCCAGCCAGATGACCGACCACTTCAAGGGCATCGGCTTGCACAATGCGATGGTGCTGGTTCCGGTGGCCTTGCTCATCACCGGCCTTGCCCTGCTGGCCGCGACGCGCACCTTCGCGGCCGATGCGGCCGCGATGCGGCGCGGGCTGCAGGGTGCCGATGCCCCGCCGGAGCCAGTGGCGGCGACGACCATCGCCCCGTCGACGACTGCCCGAACCTGACCGATCCCCAAAGCCTTGCCGCCATCCCTTGGCGGCAAGCCAGTTATCCTCCTGGAAAGTGCAAATCATGCGCCTTGCCGACTACTTCGATTCCGCCGTCTCCCGCCACCCGAACGACATTGCCTTCGTTGACGGACCGGCCAGTGTCTCCTTCGCCGAGGCCCAGCGCTTCGTGCATGCGGCCGCGCACGCACTGGCCGCCGCCCCCGGCCTGCGCCCGGGCTGCCACCTGGCCATCTACGCGCCGAACGACTGGCGCATCCTCGCGCTGCAGATCGCAGCCAATTGCGCCGGCATGGCCTGGGTTGCGGTGCATACGCGCAACGCGGTCGAGACCAACATCGCGGTGCTCGATTACGCCGATTGCGAAGTGGTGCTGTTCCACAGCGCCTACGAGCAGGCCGTGCCGGCGCTGAAGGCCGGCCTGCCGCGCGTGAAGCGCTTTGTCTGCATCGATGCGCCGTCCGAACACGGCGAACACCTGGACACGTGGATCGCCCCGTACAGGGACCGGAAATTCATCCGGGGCGCCGAGGATCCCGACCAGACCGCGCTGGTGCAGCCAACCGGCGGCACCACCGGCCCCTCCAAGGGCGCGGTGCACACCAACCGCTCCCTCGAGATGGGCCTGATCGCCGTCTTCGACACATTGCAGATGGGCCCCGATACCCGCGTGCTGGCGGCCGCGCCGCTGACCCACGCCGCATGCCTGGTTTCGCTCGCCGCCGCGATCCGCGGCGGCTGCTCGGTGGTGATGCCGTCGTTCGATGCCAGGACCACGCTGGCGGCCATCGAGCGCGAGCGCATCACGCACCTGATCCTGCCGCCGACCGTGGTCTACGCGCTGCTCGCCGAGCCGTCGATCGCATCGACCGACCTGTCATCGCTGCGCTGCCTCACGGTCAGCTCGGCACCCATCGCGCCTGAAAAGCTCAAGGAGGCGGTGCGCCGCTTCGGCCCGGTCGTCCATGAGGTGTACGGGCAGAGCGAATGCCTGTTCCCGGTCATCGCCAAGCGTCCGCAGGACTATGTGATGGCCGACGGCAGCTTTGACGAGACCGCGCTGCGGTCGGCGGGCAAGAGCAGCACGTACGCCTGCGTCGAGATCATGGATGACGACGGCAACCTGGTCGCGCCTGGCGTGCGCGGCGAGATCGTGCTGCGTTCTACGATGGTGATGCAGGGTTATTACAAGCGCCCCGAAGACACCGCCCAGGCCTGTGAATTCGGCTGGCACCACACCACGGACATCGGCGTCAAGGACGAACGCGGTTTCATCACGATCGTCGATCGCAAGAAAGACATGATCGTCAGCGGCGGGTTCAATATCTTCCCGGCCGAGATCGAAGCCGTGATCTGCTCGCACCCCGCGGTGCAGGATTGTGCCGTGATCGGCGTGCCTGACGAGAAATGGGGCGAGGCGGTCAAGGCGGTGGTGCAGTTCAAGCCGGGCCGGCAAGCCACCGGCGAAGAGCTGATCGAACTGTGCAAGCGCGAGCTGGGCAGCATGAAGGCGCCGAAGTCGGTCGAGGCCTGGGTCGAGTTGCCGCGCAGCGCCGTGGGCAAGATCCTGAAGCGCGATATCCGGGACAAGTTCTGGCAAGGCCAGTGGCGCTCGGTCTGAAGCGGCAACGATGTCTTCCGCGTTTCCGGGAAAGTGGCCAGTGTCTTCCACGAACGCTGACATCGGGAGGCCCGCCGACGCATAATGTCGGCTCCTGCCTTCTCCGGTGCCCGCCCATGCAGCTTCCCGACGCCCGCGTCCGCGACCTGCTCCGCCACCCGGGCCGCTTCCTGTGGCATACGCTGGTCCAGTTCCGCGCCAACCAGGGCCTGCTGCTGGCCGGCGCGGTGGCGTACTACGCGCTGCTGTCGATCGTGCCGCTGCTGATCCTGATGGTGATCGGCTTGTCGCACGTGATCGACCCGCAGTTGCTGCTGTCGACGCTGGCGCGCTATCTGGAGTGGGTGGTGCCGGGACAGTCGCGCGCGCTGGTGCCGGAGCTGGCGTCGTTCCTGCAGAGCCGCGCCACGGTCGGCTGGGTGCTGCTGGGCACCATGCTGTTCTTCAGCTCGCTGGCGTTCACGGTATTGGAGAACGCCATGTCGGTGATCTTCGTCCATCGCGTGGAGATCCGGCGCCGGCATTTCCTGATCTCGGCGGTGCTGCCCTACTGCTATATCGCGGTGCTGAGCATCGGGCTGCTGCTGGTGACGGTGGTCTCCGGCAGGCTGATCGCCATCGGCGAGCATCACCTGGAAGTGCTGGGGCATGACTGGTCGCTCGACCGGCTTTCCACCACCCTGCTCTACCTGCTGGGCTTCCTGGGCGAGGTGCTGATGCTGACCTCGATCTACATGGTGATGCCGGTGGGCCGGCTGTCGCTGCGCCATGCCTTGTGCGGCGCGGTGCTGGCCGCGGTGCTGTGGGAGATCTCGCGCCATCTGCTGGTGTGGTACTTCACCACGTTGTCGCAGGTGGGGCGGGTCTATGGCTCGCTGACCACGGCGATCGTGGTGCTGCTCAGCCTGGAGATTGCCGCGACCTTGCTGCTGCTGGGCGCGCAGGTGATTGCGGAGTTCGAGCGCGGCACCTGGCACAAGGCGCGCGAACGCGGGGGCCAGGCCGAGGAATTTCATACCTGATGAGCTGGCACGGTCACGCCAGCGCCGCATCCATGCAGGCGCGGATGCGCGCTTGCGCGGCATCGTCGAAGGCGCCGATGAACACCAGCGCCGAACCGTCGAAGCCGGCGCCCTGCGCCGGGCGCAGCCGCATCCGGCCGCCGACGAGGTGGATCTCATGCAGCCGCGGGTCGGCGGCGAGCCGGACCAGTCCTTTGGCGCGCAGCAGGCGCACCGGCATGGTTGCCAGCGCCGCGCGCAGGCGCGTCTTGTCGAAGGTGCGCGACGTTTCATAGGCGATGCTGCGGACGCCGGCATGCACGGCAATGGCGCCGCCGCGCTGCCAGCCCGAGCCTCCCAGCAGCGCCGTGCTGCCCCGCTCCTGCGGCAAGCCTGTATCGAGGAACACCGACAGCGGCAGATCGCCGCACCGCGCCGTCAGCACGGTGGCGTGCGGCGCCAGCCCGGCCGCGGTGGCGGCGGCCAGCGCCATGGCGTCGGCCCGGGCCAGGTCGGCCTTGGTCAGCGCCACCACCGACGCCCCCGCGACCTGCCGCCGCACCATGTCGCCAACCAGCGGGTCGCACAGGCTGTCGCGCAGGCCGGTCGCGTCCACCGCCACCAGCACCGCGTTGAGCCGGAAGTCCGGGTCCAGCAGGCCCACCTGCGCGATGCGCTGCGGGTCGGACACGCCGCTGGCCTCGATCACCAGCAGGTCCGGGCGCTGCGGCCGTGCGGCGATGGCCACCAGCGCCTCGGCCAGCCGGTCGCCGATCGAGCAGCAGATGCAGCCGTTCTCCAGCTGGATCACGTCGTCGCTGCGCGCGCGCACCAGCGCGGCATCGATATTGATCGCGCCGAAATCATTGACCAGCACCGCGATGCGGCCCCCCTGCGCATTGGCGAGCAGGCGGTTGAGCAAGGTGGTCTTGCCGGCGCCGAGGTAGCCGCCCACCACCACCAGCGGAACCGGCGCGCGCGCGCTCATCGCGACGGCGCGGCGAACACGCGCCCGCCCAGCACCGTGCCCCACACGCGCACGTCCTTCAGCGCCGCGGGCGCCACGGCGGTGGGATCGTCCTCCAGCACGGCAAAGTCGGCGAGCTTGCCGGGCGCGATGCTGCCGATGCGGTGCTCCAGCTTCAGCGTATAGGCCGCGCCCATGGTGATGGCATGGAGCGCATCGTCCAGACCCAGCCGCTCGGCTTCGCCCAGCACGCGCCCGGAAGCGCTCTGGCGCTGCATTGCGCACCATGCCGTGAACAGCGGGTTCAGCGGCGTGATCGGCGCATCGGAATGGATCGCGAACGGAATCCCCAGCCGCCGCGCGCTGCCGGCCGGGTTCATGCGCGCGGCCCGCGCCGGCCCCACGGTCTGGCCGGCATGCGCATCGCCCCAGTAATACAGGTGGTTCGAGAAGAAGTTGATGCACAGCCCCAGCCGCGCCGCGCGCGCCAGTTGCGCGGCGTCCGCCAGCTGGCAATGCTGCAGCGTATGGCGATGGTCCGCGCGCGGATGGCGCGACAGCATGGCTTCGAGCACGTCCAGCACCACTTCGGCGGCCTCGTCGCCATTGGTGTGGATATGCAGCGGCAGGCCGGCCAGGTGGAACGGCGTGAAGGCATCGAGCAACTGCTCCGGCGGGATCAGCCACAGGCCGTTGGGCTGGCCGCCGGCATAGCCCGGTGCGCGCAGGCGCGCGGTGAAGCCCTGGATCGAGCCGTCGACGATGAACTTGACCGGGCCGAAGTGCAGCTTGTCGGTGCCCGCGGCGGCGGCTGCGCGCACGCGCGCCGGTCCGCCCTGCGCATTGCGCTGCGGTGAGAACGCCGGCACGATGCGCAGCGGAAAGTCCGGTTCCGCGGTGACCGCGCGCAGCGTCTGCAGCCCCTTGGGCGAAAGGTCGTTGACCAGGTCCGTCGCCGTGGTCACGCCCGCCAGTTGCGCCACGCGGCCGAAGCGGCGCACCGCGTCGGCATTCTCCGCGGCGGCCAGCGACAGGCCGCTGCCGATTACGCGCTGCACCGGGAACATCGCCGCGAATTCCTGCAGCTCGCCGGTGGGCTGGCCGCGCGCGTCCTTGTGCACGCCGTCGATATCGGTGTCGGCATCGATGCCGGCCAGCGCCAGCATCGCCGAATTCACGTTCATCAGGTGTACGCTGGCGTGCATCACCACGATCGGCCGCGTCGCCGACACGTGGTCCAGCTCGCGCACCGACAACCGGCTGGCGCCGAAATAGATCGGGTCGAAGCCCCACGCCAGCAGCGGCGCATCGGCGTCGCGCATCTGGCCGGCTGCGCCGGCGAGCCGATCGATCACCTGCTCCAGCGTGCGCAGGCCGCGCCACAGCTTGCCGTCCGGATCGCGGCGGTCGAAGTAGCCGACGTAGACCGCGTCCCACATCGCGCCTTCCATCAGGTGGCAGTGGCCTTCCACCAGCCCCGGCATCAGCACCTTGTCGCGGAACGTGTCGACCTGCAGCGCATCGGGCCACGCCGCCATCTGCGCGGGGCCGCCGACGGCAAGGATCTGGCCGTCGCGCACCGCGACATGGGTTGCTTCGGGCTGCCCCGCTTCCATCGTCAGGATCTTGCGCGCGACGAAGATCTGCGTGCGCGCCGTGTCGTGTTGCGTCATCGATTGCACCGATAAGGTTGTCAGGCGGCCTGCACGCGGGACAGGCGGGGGGTGTAGTGCACCAGCGCGGTCACCAGCAGGTTCACGCCCAGGCTGACCAGGCCGAGGTTGATGCCGCCGAAATCCGCCTGCTGCACATACAGCGCGATCGCCAGCAGCTGGCCGGTGGCGATGCCCAGCGCAATCGCCAGCGGGCGCACCTTGAGCGAGAACAGGATCACCATCACGCCGGGGAAGAACTGCGTCACGCCGTAGTAGGTGGTGTTGATCAGCGTCAGCATCAGGTTGGGCGTGGCCAGCGTCATGACGATGGACAGCACCAGGTAGATCACGATCACCACCTTGGCGCCCTGCTTCTGGCGCGGCTCCGGCAGGCCCGGCAACAGGTTGCGCGTGACGATGGGCCCGATCGCCAGGCAGATGCCGGCAAGAACGAGCAGGCCCGACAGCGCGGCGCCGGCGGTCACCAGTCCGAGCAGCCAGTCCGGCAACAAGCGCACCGCCGCCGCGAAGAAAGCCTCGTTGGGCGACGCGAGCTGCAGGTCCTGGCTGATGGCGTAGTAGGATGCCAGCACCAGGAACGGATACATCAGCATGTACAGCGGCATCGCCACCTGCGTGCGCCGGATGGTATTGGCGCTCCTGGCCGTGAAGAAGTTCTGCACCGCGAACGGCATCACGTAGAAGCCCAGCGCCTGGAACAGCATGGTGCTCATCGAGAAGCGCAGCTGGGTGTCATTCATCTGGTTGCTGACCTGCAGGCTGGCGGCATGGAACACGTCGCCGACACCCGCCTTCCAGCCCACCGCAACGCCGGTGACGACGATCGCCACCACCATCAGGATGTCCTTCAGGATCGCGATATAGGCCGACGCCCGCACGCCGGAAATGGCGATGTAGGTAAACGCCAGCGCCGCGGAAATCATCACCAGGTGCATCGGATCGAAGTTCCAGCCCAGGCCCTTGAGCGCCGCCACCAGCCCGGTGAACTGCAGCTGGCCCCATGGCAGCAGGAACAGGATCGACGAGCCCGCCACGATCAGCTCCAGCGCGCGGCTGCCGTAGTGGCCCTTGAACAGGTCCGGCAGCGTGATGGCGTTGTAGCGCGCCCCCGCCTTCCAGATCCTGGGCCCGAGGAAGTAACCGAGCGGATAGGCCAGCAGGATATAGCCGAGGAACCACACGCCATAGGTCGGCCCCTTGGCGTAGATGCCGCCGGGGAAGCCCACCATGGTGCCGATGCTGTAGATCTCGCCCGCCGCCAGGAAGAACACCAGGAACGCGCCGAACTGCCGCGACGCAACGAAGAAGTCATGCATGCTCTGCGCGCCGTGGCCCTTCTTCGAGCGGATGGCGAGATAGAGCGAGAACACGATAAAGCCGAGGAATACCGCTGTGGTCATGGTGGTCTCCCGTTCAGGCTTCGGGCGCCGCGTCGGTGGCGTGGCGGTCGAACAGCAGCCAGCACGCCAGCATGCAGCCCGAGGTCAGCACGAACCACGCAAAGATCCACGCATAGATGAAGGGAATGCCGAGCACGAAGCGCTCGACCGTCGCCACCCAGGGCAGCATCCCGATGACGCCGATAAACGGCAGGCCTAGGCCGATAAACAGCTTGAGCATGATGTCTCTCCTACTCCGATGGACGGTGGATGGCGGGCGCCGTGTGTGCTGTCACCGGGCCTACTCTTGTGTCCGCTCATCATAGGAAGCACCAGGGTATGATTCAAATGCAAATGTTGAACCGATTCCATAACCAACGCGCATGGTTTTCCGCATGGACACGCAGAAACTTCTCCATCTGCTCGCGGTGGTCGAGCACGGCACCTTCTCCGAAGCGGCCCGGGTCGTGCACCTGACCCAGCCGGCGCTGAGCCGCAGCATCCGCGCGCTCGAAGACGAGCTCAAGGCGCCGCTGTTCGACCGCGGCGCGCGGCGCGCGACGCTGACCGTGTTCGGCGAGCTGGTGGCCGATCGCGCGCGCCGCATGCGGCTGGAAGAGCGCCAGCTGCGGCGCGACCTGGAACTGCTGCGCGGCGGCGAGGAAGGGTCGCTCGCGATCGGCGTGGCGCCGGCGCCGGCGGCGCTGTTGCTGACGCCGTTCCTGGTCCACATGGCGCAGGCGCATCCGCGCATCCGGGTGCGCACCGAGACCGGCGCCACCAGCGCGCTGCTGGAGGCGCTGCGCAGCGAGAACATCGACGCCATCGTCGGCGACGCCTACGTGCTGCGCGCGGCCGACGACGTCGAGATGGAAGCGCTGGGCGAACTGCGCGCGGGCCTGGTCTGCCGCGCCGGCCATCCGATCCTGCGCAAGCGCCGCATCGACCTGGAGACCATCCGCGCCTACCCGGTCGCCACCACCACGCTCAGCACCGTGATCGGCAGGCAGCTGGCCGAGCTGTGGGGACCCGGCGCCGCGCCCGACAAGCTCTTCACCCTGCATTGCGACAACCTCGACATGCTGCGCAGCGTGACGCTGGCGAGCGATACGCTGCTGTTCGGCGTGCTGTCGATCACGCGGCAGGAGCGTGCCGCCGGGCTGATGGCCGAAGTGCCGATGCCGCCCGACGCGCGCCGCTGCGGGCGCTACGGCATGGCGCGCATGGCGGCGCGCTCGCTGTCGCCGGCGCTTGAGGTGCTGTACCGGTTCACGCGCGAACACTGGAAGGCGCTGTCGTCGGAAGCCGGCGGCGGCAGCGGGCGCCGCTGAAGCGGTCCCTGAAGCGGTCCCTGAAGCGGTCCCTGAAGCGGTCCCCTGATCGGCTGCGACCCGGCGCGCTGTTGTATGCTGCGCCCTGAACCCTGTCCCGTGCCCCGCATGACCGCATCCACGCCCGACCGCCCCCGCCGCATCACCATCCACGACGTTGCCCGCGCCGCCGGCGTGTCGCTGACCACGGTGTCGCACGCGCTCAACGACCGCGGCGTGCTGGATCCGGCCACGCGCGCGCGCGTCAAGCGCGTCGCCGCCGAGCTGGGCTACCGGCCCAGCGTGCGCGCGCAGCGGCTGCAGTCGGGCCGCGCCAACTGCATCGCGCTGCTGTCGTCGATGCCGTTCGCGGTGGCGGGCGGGACTTCGCGGCTGGGCTTCATGATGGAGGTGGCGGCGATCGCGGCCGAGGCGGCCATGGGGCGCGGCCTGGGCGTGGTGCTGGTGCCGCCGCTGGAAGGCGCCGGCGGCCTGCTCGATACGCTCGATATCGACGGCGCCATCGTGATCGAGCCGATCGCCGGCGACCCGCATATCGCGCGGCTGCGCGAGCGCGGCGTCAGCATCGTGTCGATCGGGCGCGAGCCGCTGACCGAGACGCCGGTGCCTTGCGTCGACCTGCAATCGGCCGAGACCGCGCGCCTGCTGCTGGAACACCTGCACGGCCACGGGCGCCGCCAGATCGGCCTGATGATCGGCGCCGCGCCGCGGCAGTCGTATGTGGAAACGGAACGCGCCTACCGCGAGTTCACGCAGGCGCTGAGGCTGCCCTGCCATATCGTCAAGGCGGCCGAGGAACATGGCGAGGCGGCGGGCGCCGAGGCCTGCGCGCAATTGCTGGCGCAGATGCCGGGGCTGGATGCGCTGTGCGCGCCGGTGGATGCCTTCGCGGTCGGCGCCATGGCCCACCTGCAAGAGGCGGGCAAGCGCGTGCCCGACGATGTGCTGGTGGTGACGCGCTACGACGGCATCCGCGCGCGCAGCGCGCAGCCGCCCATTACCGCGGTCAACCTGCACCTGGAGCGGGTGGCGTCGCTGGCGGTGGAACTGCTGTTCGCGCACCTGTCGGGCGAGCGCGGCCGTGCGGTCATCACCGGGCCCAGGCCGGAACTGGTGGTGCGGGCGTCGTCGATGCCGGGAGGATGAGGGTGATGCCGTTCAGTTAAGGCATCAAAGGCCACCGTCATTCCCGCGAAAGCGGGAACCCAGCGACTTTAAGAAGCGCTTGCGCTTCAAAGACACTGGGTCCCCGCCTACGCGGGGACGACGTGTCGGTGACTGGGAGCAAGTCGGCATGGCCAGCGTGCGGGACGAGCAGGCTTTGGGGTTCGCTCGCGACTGCGTTGTGCGAACGCAGCGATCGCGGCTTTCAACCTCTGACCAGCACCACCGCGCCCGAAACCAGCGCGAATACCAGCACGCCGATGCGCAGCATGCGCTGGTTGATGCGCTTGTGCACCAGGTGGCTGGCCACCATGCCGACGCCCAGCACCGGCAACAGCCCCGCGGCATAGAACACCTGCTCCATGCCAAGCTTGCCGCTCAGCGCCAGCACCACCAGCGAGATCACCTCGCCCACCAGGAAGCACAGCGCCACGGTGGCGCGCAGCGTGGCCACCGGCGCGTGCTGGTAGGCCAGCGCCAGCGGCGGGCCGCCGACGCCGGTGGCGGTCTCGGTGACGCCGGTGATCAGCCCGGTCGAGGCAAAGGTCAGCCGCCCCGGCGTAAAGGCCGGCGCCAGCAACGACACCACCGCCGCGGCGATGGTGCTGCCGCCGACCAGCGCGTTGAGCCACGCCATCGGCATCGCCACCAGCACCCACAGGCCGCCGAAGGTGCCGGCCACGCGTCCGGCGCTGATCCAGCCGGCCCCGCGCATATCGATGGCATGGCGCTCGCGCCAGGCCACGTAGGCGTTGAGCGGCAGCATCGCCAGCAGCAGCGCGCCGGGCAGCATCGCCGGCGCGGCCAGCGCCAGCACCGGCACCACGATCAGCGCAAAGCCCATGCCGGTGGCGCCCTGGATCAGCGCGCCGGTAAACACCGCAATGCCGACGCTGAACAAGGTCATGTCCATGCTCATGCCGCCTCCGTGCCGGCATGGCGCGCGCGGTGCACGTCCGCGGCATCATGCAGCTTGCGGATCGGCGCGCCGGCAACGGTGTGCTCGGCCATGGCGTGGATGTCGCGCATCAGCGCGCGCGCGTCCCAGTCGGTGGGCCAGCCCTGCCACAGGCGCAGGCTGCCGTCGACAAAGACCGCGCGGATCTGGTCGCGGTTGGCCAGGCGCACCAGCTCCCAGGTCAGGTCCCACGACGGCGTCAGTTCCGGCACGTCCAGGTCGACCAGCAGGAAGTCGGCGCGCTTGCCGGCGGCGATCTCGCCGGTGAGCGCACCCAGCCCGGCGACGTCGGCGGCGTCGTGCGTGGCCATGTCGACCCAGCGCCAGCCCGCGCCGCACGACGAATCGCCCACGCCGATGCCGAAGGCAAAGCGCTGCGCGGCCTCGGCGTAGTCCAGCAGGCGGAAGCCGTCGCTGCGGGTGCCGTCGGTGCCCAGGCCCAGGCGCACGCCGAAGGTAGCCATGGTCTCGGCCGGCGCCACGGCGTTGCCCTTCCAGGCGCTGGCGACGGGGTTGTAAGCCACGGCGGCGCCGCTGTCGGCCAGCAGCCGGATTTCCTGCGGCGTCACCAGCGTGGCATGCGCCAGCAGGGCTGCCGGGCCCAGCGCGCCGATCGCCGCGAGATGCTCGATCGGCCGGCGCCCGCAGGCGTTGAGCGAGCGCTCCACCGCCACCAGGTGCTCGTTGGCGTGGGTCTGGAAGATGCGGCCGGACTCGGCGCACAGCTGGTAGACGTGATGCAGCATCGCGTCCGACGCGACCTCGGGAATCGAGATCGCCAGCGACGGCGCCACCAGCGCATCGCTGGCGTAGCGCTCCAGGTGCGCGGCGGCGCGGCGCAGGATGGGCGCGGCGTCGAGCGTTTCCGTGCCCGGCTTGTCGTTGCAGATCAGGCCCAGCACGCAGCGCACGCCGGCATCGGTGACCGCGCGCGCCACCGCATCCAGCCCGGCGTCGCTGCGCGTGCCGGCATCGACCACGGTGGTAAAGCCGCCGCGCAGCGCTTCCAGCGCCGCCAGCTTGGACGACAGGTACAGGTGCTCCGCCTTCAGGCTGCCCTCCAGCGGCACCCACACGCGCCGGAAGATCTCCGAGGGCTCGCCGAACACCAGCGACTTGCCGAACGACTGCGTCAGGTGGTGGTGCGTGTCGATCATGCCCGGCATCAGCAGCATGCGCGGCAGCGGCAGCGCTTCCAGTTCGGGGAAGCGCGCGGCGACGTCTTCGGCGGTGCCGACCGCCGTGAAGCGGCCGCCCTCCACCACCACCGCGTGGCCGCGCACCGCGCCCTGGCGCAACAAGGTCCATTCCGGCAGCAGGATGCGCGGGCGCTGGAAGGCCTCCGGCGCCAGCGCCGGGTTCAGCTCGCCGGGCCATGCCGGCGTCGATGCGTAAGGTTCAGTCATTGCAATGCAGATAGCAGGGTCAGTGCGTGGCGGCGGCATCGTCGCGCGCGATCGCGCCCGTGGCCGCGGCCCGCAGACCCGTATGGAAAAACAGGAAGTTGAGCAGCGCCGCGGTGATGGCGCCCATCGCCACGCCATTGCCCACCAGGATGCGCAGGTTGGCCGGCAGGCCGCCATAGATGCCCGGCACCAGGATCGGCAGCAGGCCGACGGCCAGCGCCACCGCCACCACGTACATGTTGGCGTGGTCGCGCAGGTCTACCTTGCGCAGCATGTCGATGCCCATGGTGCCGACGATGCAGAACACCACCAGGCCGGTGCCGCCGACCACGGCCTCGGGGATCGCGCTGATCAGCGACGACACCGGCACCAGCAGCCCGAACGCCACCAGGATCGCGCCCGACATCGCCGTGACAAAGCGCGAACGCACGCCGGTGGCCCGCACGATGCCGATGTTCTCGCCGCTGGTGATGATCAGCGAGGTGCCGAACATCCCGCCCAGCAGCGAGGTCAGCGCATCGCCGCGAATGGTGCGCGGCACGTCGCGCTGCTGGTCGACCGGACGGCCCACCGCATCGCTGATCGCCAGCGTCTGGCCGGTGGCCTCGACCATCGAGATCACGGCAAACACCATCAGCGGGATCGCGGCGACCACGTCGAAGGTGGGCCAGCCGAACGGGAACGGCGTCGGCAGCGCCAGCACCGGCGACATCGACACCTGCCCGAAGTGGAACGCGCCGGCCAGCCCCGCCACCAGCGCACCGCCCAGCAGCCCGAGCAGGATCGCCAGCTGCGCCAGCATGCCGGTGAGCCAGCGCGATGCCGCCACGGTGCAGGCGATGGTGGCGAAGGCCAGCAGCAGGTTGAGCGGATCCACCGCGCTGCCCGCGGCCGGGTGCCCGGCCACGAGCTTGCCCGAGACCTGCGCGAGGTTGATCGCCACCAGCAGCAGCATGGTGCCCACCACCACCGGCGGGAAGTAGCGCAGGCAGCGCCGGAACACCGGCAGCACCAGGAAGTAGAACACCCCGGTCAGGATCACCGCGCCGGCCGCGGTCTGCACGTCGGTCTGCTGCGCGATCAGGATAAACAGCACGATCGGCGCGCCGCCGGGCAGCATCACGAACGGCAGCCGCGCGCCGATACCGCGCTTGCCCAGCGACTGCAGCAGCGTGCCCAGGCCGCAGATGACAAAGGTGGCGCTCAGCAGCTGCACCGCCAGCGCGGGCGGGAAGTTCAGCGCCTTGCTCATCAGGAAGACCGACGCGATCGGCGACGCGGCCATGACCAGTACATGTTGCAGCCCGAAGACGAACAGGCGCCGCCATGGCAGCCGTTCATCCACCGGCGCGGGGGCGGGGTGGGACATGTTGTGCTCCTCGTTTGGTGTGTCGGGCGTTGTGCCGGGGGCGTAGCGCCCCGGGCTGCGTCTGTGCGCGATTCGCCGCAAATATTACCGATTTCCGCTAACAAAAACGTTTTGGTAAGTGTAGGGAAACCGGATTTCCGATGCAAGCGGTTTTGCAGGCCGCGCCGCCGTGGTCTTCCCCTATATCGAATAAATCGATAACGCCTAGCGGCAAAACCCGTTTCACAAGTTGATCAGCGCGCATCAAAGTACCCGCCACAGCGCCTTGCGCACCACAACACGCCCCCGAAGGAGACGCCTCATGCGAGACAAGAACCGTCCGCCGCAATCTGCCGACAACGACCGGCCGCTACCGACCCGGCGCCGCCTGGTGCGGGGCGCGGGCCTGCTGGCGCTGGGAGCGTCGCCGCTCGGCGCGCTGGCCGCGCAGGCCGCACGAGTGGCCGACGGCGTCACGCTGGCCGACGGCCCGCGCCCGCTGGTGCGCTATCCGGGCAAGCGCCCGCTGGTGCGCGTCAGCACCCGGCCGCCGCACCTGGAGACGCCCTTCTCCGCCTTCAACGAGGGGCCGATCACCGCCAACGATGCCTTCTTCGTGCGCTACCACCTGGCCAATATTCCGCTGTCGGTGGACCTGGCCACCTACCGCCTGCGCGTCGGCGGCCATGTCGGCAAGCCGCTGCAGCTGTCGCTCGATGAACTGAAGCGGCTGGCCGAGCCGGTGCACGTCGTCGCCGTGAACCAGTGCTCGGGCAACAGCCGCGGCTTCTCCGAGCCGCGCGTGTTCGGCGCGCAGCTGGCCAACGGCGCGATGGGCAATGCGCGCTGGACCGGCGTGCCGCTGCGCAAGGTGCTGGAGCATGCGGGCGTCAAGGCCGGCGCCAGGGTGGTCACGTTCAACGGCATGGACACGCCGGTGTTGCCGGGCACGCCGGACTTCCGCAAGTCGCTCGACATCGCCCATGCGATGAACGGCGAGCCGCTGCTGGCGTGGGCCATGAATGGCGAAGACCTACCGCTGCTCAACGGCTACCCGCTCAAGCTCGTGGTGCCGGGCTACTTCGGCACCTACTGGATCAAGCACCTGTCCGAGATCGAAGTGCTGGAGCACCCGTTCGAAGGCCACGACGCGTTTTTCATGACCAAGGGCTACCGCGTGCCGGACAACGATTGCCAGTGCGTGGCCCCCGGCACGCCGGCGGCGAAGACGCGGCCGATCTCGACGCTGGCCGTGCGCAGCTTTATCACCAGCGTCGACAGCGGCGGCAGGCTGCCGGCCGGCCGCACCGTCGAACTGAAGGGCATCGCCTTCGACGGCGGCTCCGGCATCCGCACGGTCGAGGTTTCCGTCGATGGCGGGCAGCACTGGCAGGCCGCGCAGCTCGGCGAAGACCTGGGGCGCTTCTCGTTCCGCGCGTGGCACTTGCCGGTGAAGTTCGCACGCAAGGGTCCGGCGGTGCTGATGGTCCGCGCCACCAGCAACCACGGCGAGACCCAGCCCGCCAAGGCCAGCTGGAACCCCGCCGGCTATCGCCGCAATGTCATCGAAGCCACGCCGGTCACCATCGCCTGAGGAACGCGCCATGAAAGCAACCATCGCCCCCGCGCTGCTGGCGCTCGCCCTGCTCGGCTCCGGCCCCGCCGGCGCCGCGCCGCAGGACATCAAACTGCCCGCCGAGAACGTCAGGCTCAAGCCCGCCAAACTGCCCGGCTACGGCATCGCCATGCAGAAATGCGCGATCTGCCATTCGGCCGACTACGTCTCCTACCAGCCGCCCGGCCTGACGCTGGCGCAGTGGACCGCCGAGATGAAGAAGATGCAGCAGGCCTACGGCGCGCCGATCGACGACGCCGAGGTCGAGCAGCTCGGCGCCTACCTTGCCGTGGCCTATGGCTCGGCGAAGCCGAAGGATCCGGAGATCGTGGCGATCGCGCAGAAGGCCGGCAAGCCTGCAGCGCCAGCAGCCGTTGCCACGGCTGTGGACGTGCAGGGCCTGCTGGCGAAGAATGCCTGCCTGAGCTGCCACGGCACGACGCAGAAGATCGTCGGCCCTGCCTATCACGAGGTCGCGGTCCGCTACAAGGGTGACCCGCAGGCCCAGGCGAAACTCGAAGCCAGCATCCACGGCGGCAGCAGCGGCAAGTGGGGCGCGGTGCCGATGCCGCCGTTTGCCGGCCTGAAGCCGGAGGAAGTGAAGGCGCTGGCGGCCTACGTCCGCCAGCAATAGCCCGGCCCGCGCTGCCCTGGCGGCAGGACGCCCCGGCTGGTCCGGGGCGTCCTGCATTCTGGCCTTGCAAGTTCCGGCCGGCTTCTTATACTTAGCCGCATGGCTAACCATTGTGCCGAGTTTGCAGGCGTGTCCCAGGCTGTCGATCTTCCCGCGCTGTCCGGCGTGTTCTACGCGCTGGCGGACCCGACCCGCCGGGCCATCGTCAGCACGCTCGGGCGCGGGCCCGCAACGGTGTCGGCGCTGTCGGCACCGTTTGCGATGGCGCTGCCCTCGTTCATGAAGCACCTGCAGGTGCTGGAGCGCAGCGGCCTGATCCGCTCGCGCAAGAGCGGGCGCGTGCGCACCTGCGAACTGGTGCCGCAACCGCTGTCCGACGCGCAGCAATGGCTGGCCGACCAGCGCGCCCTGTGGGAGGCCCGTACCGACCGCCTGGCGGCTTTTGTCGAAACACTTCACCAGGAGGAACAGCCAGATGCCGAATGAAAACGCCGCCAGCCCGGAAAGCCACGACCTGGTCATCTCGCGCCTGCTCAAGGCCCCGCGCGCCAAGGTCTGGCGCGCCTGGAGCGATCCGCAGCTGCTCAAGGAATGGTGGTGCCCCAAACCCTGGACCACCGAGGTCCGCACCTTCGACATGCGCCCCGGCGGGGGCTTCCATACCTTCATGCAAGGCCCCGACGGCGGCACCAGCGATAACCCCGGCTGCTTCCTCGAGATCGTGCCGATGGAGAAGATCGTCGCCACCTGGGCGCTGGTCGCCGGGTATCGGCCGGGCACGCCGTGGATGTCGATGACCGCGGTGATCACCATGGCCGACGAGGGCGACGGCACCCGCTACACCGCGCTCGTGATGCATCCGGACGAGGCCACCTGCAGGCAGCATGAGGAGATGGGGTTCTATGAGGGCTGGGGGACGGCTATTGCGCAGTTGGATGAGTTTGCGCAGCGGTTGAAGTAACAGGATTGCTTCAGCCTCATACATGCTGCCGGTGTGCTCCCCTCTCCCGCTTGCGGGAGAGGGGCCGGGGGTGAGGGCAGGCACTGGCATACCGACGGCCTTCACTTCGTCGACGCTCCGGCCCTCACCCCAACCCTCTCCCGCAAGCGGGAGAGGGAGTACCCAAGCGGGCATTGGAGAACTCGAGGCAACGTTGTCGCTGCGGGTTTTCTTTCCTTTCCCGGTTGCGTTCGTACCTGCCGTTCAAAACCGATGCCGCAA